>CAXTMD010000262.1:6266-6925 GCA_964245035.1 uncultured Chthoniobacterales bacterium | reverse complement strand
CTGCGCCACCTCCTCGCGACGCAGCCCGGGCGTGCGCCGGCGGCCGGCGGAAAAACCGAACGTCGCCGGGTCCAGCCGCGCGCGGCGATCCTTCAGGTAGGTGCCGAGTGGATTATCGTTCGCCGCGGCGGTCGCGGGCAGCCTGTTAGTCGCCATACCGGTATAACGTCACTACTTTATCGCGCTCGTTGCCGGGCGGATGGTCACTCTGTTACCCAACCATCAACTCTGACTAATATATGCGTGTATTCCTGACCGGCGCGACCGGATTTGTCGGCACCGCCGTCACCCAAGAACTCCTCGCCCACGGCCATCAGGTCCTCGGCCTGGCCCGCTCGGAAAAGGGGGCCGACGCGCTCCGCGCCGCCGGAGCCGAACCGCACGACGGCGCCCTCGAAGACCTCGACGCCTTGCGCCGCGGGGCCGACTCCACCGACGCCACGATCCACTGCGGCTTCATCCACGATTTCTCAAACTTCCTCCACTCCTGCGAGGTGGATCGCCGCGCCATCGAAACGGTCGGCGCGACGCTCGCCGGGTCCGGCCGCCCCTTTCTCAACACCTCCGGGGTGGCCGGCCTCGCGCCCGGCCGCCTCGGCACGGAAGAGGACCTGATGGCCCCGGCCTCCTCGCCCCGCGCCCCGGCCGAAGGGGTGACG
>CAXTMD010000262.1:0-6256 GCA_964245035.1 uncultured Chthoniobacterales bacterium | reverse complement strand
CTGAACGCCCAGGGTGTGCGGGCGGGCGTGGTGCGGCTTTCCCCGTCGGTGCACGGCGAGGGTGACCACGGTTTCGTGCCGGCCCTCATCGGCATCGCCCGCGCCAAGGGCGTCTCGGCCTACGTCGGCGACGGCGGCAACCGCTGGGCGGGCGTGCACCGCTCCGACGCCGCGCGTCTCTACCGGTTGGCTCTGGAAAAGGGCGCGGGCGGCGGACGCTACCACGGCGTGGCCGACGAGGGGGTGCCCACCCGCGAGATCGCCGAGACCATCGGTCGACGCCTCGGCGTGCCGGTGCGCTCTGTCTCACCCGAGGAGGCCGCCGACCATTTCGGCTGGATCGCGCGGTTTTTTGCGATGGACCTCGCGGCTTCCAGCGCATTGACCCAGGAACGGCTCGGCTGGCGGCCCACCGGTCCCGGCCTCTTGGCCGATCTCGACCAGGAGCACTACTTCGTAAGCTGACCGGTGGCTCCAATGGACGGCAGGGCAGCGTCTGCCGAAGGCACTGCTCCGACTTGGCAAAATCGCGTTTGCTAGAGCCTTCCGCTTTCCGCTATCCTGTCACCATGTACTTGCCGACCACGCACCAGCACATGACGGCGGACGAGTTCGCCGCGCTGCCGGAGGGGCCGCCGTACTTCCAACTCGTTGAGGGGGAACTTTTCTTTATGGCGACGCCGACCGGCTTGCATCAAGACATCGTTTTGAACGTCGCCTTCTCTATCAAATCCCACTTGCGTGCTCATCCTGCTCTCGGCAAGGTCCGCGTGGCTCCTTCCGACGTGAGATTTGACGACCGCAATGTGTTCGAGCCAGACGTTTATTTTGTCAGCAATGAACGTTCACACGTTCTGACTCCTGCGGGCGCGGCGGGCGCACCCGACCTCATCGTGGAAGTACTCTCCCCATCCACGTTGCGGCTCGACCGCCAAAAGAAGCGGGGCTTGTACTTCCGTTTTGGTGTGCGGGAACTCTGGTTCATCGAGCCCGACGACCGGCGAGTAGAAATTCATCTGCGCGACAGCGAAGGGGCCGCGCGGACCCTTCACGCTGGGGAACTGCTGACGACGGACATCCTGCCCAGTTGGTCCGTGCCCGTGGCGGAACTCTTCGACTAACCTAATCGCCCGCTTGGTACGCGTTCTCGCGGTGGCGCTCCATCAACCGGTCGGGCCGGGCGGGCTCTGCGAAGCCGAACTGCCGGTAGAGTCCGTGTGCGTCCCACGTTGCCAGTAGGAAGCGGCGCAACGCCTGGAGGTCGGGGTGCGCGAGGATCGCCGCCAGCAGCCGCTTGGATAATCCCCGCCCCCGGTGCGCCGGCAGCACGAACACGTCCGCCAGCCACGCGAAGGTTGCGCGGTCCGTCACCACGCGCGCGAACCCCACCTGTTCCGCCGCTTCGCCGGCCCTCTCTAAATAGATGCCGAACGGCAGCGAGCCAGCGACGGAGCGTTCCAGCACCTCACGCGGCAAGCCCCGCGCCCAGTAGCTTTCCTCGCTCAGGTAACGGTGGATGACGCCGAGGTCCAGCCGGGCCGGGTCGTCGCTGATCGTGTAGTCGTCGGTGGGCATGCTCCTGCGGCCACGATGCCGAAGACCGCGCCCGCCGGCAAACGCCGCCCCGGGAAATCCCCCGCTTTTTTTCGCGTCCTGGTGCGCTACGTTGTGCCCGCCGGCCCGGTTTCTTCACAGCTTGTCCACAGCCCGCAAACGATTTGGAACCGGACCCGGTGAATAAGTCCTGAATTTCCACCCAACATGCCTGACCCACGTTACGTCCAGCTCGCCAGCCTCCTGACCCGTTTTTCCACGAAGCTCCAGCCGGGTGAAAACGTGCTCCTGGACCTGTTCGACACGCCGACCGACATGACCCTCGCCCTCGTGCGCGCCGTCCGGGCGGCCGGAGCGTTCCCGTACGTCGGGCTCCACCAGGCCCAGGTCACCCGCGAACTCCTCTCCGCCGCCGCGCCCGAGCAGTACGGCCTGATGGCCGAGACTGAACTCGCCCGCATGCAGAAGATGCAAGCCTACATCGCCATCCGTGGCAGCCACAACATCACGGAGCTTTCCGACGTGCCCGGCGACCGCATGGCGCTCGCGATGAAGGCGATGCGCCCCGTCACCGACCAGCGCGTCAAGAAAACGAAGTGGTGCGTCCTGCGCTGGCCGACGCCCGCCATGGCCCAGCTCGCCGGCATGAGCACGGAGGCGTTCGAGGATTTCTACTTCCGCGTCTGCACGCTCGACTACGCCAAGATGGAGCCCGGCATGGCGGCGCTCAAGGCGCGGCTCGACCGCACGGACCGCGTCGAGATCAAGGGACCGGGCACAGACCTGCGTTTCAGCGTCAAGAACATCGGCACCGTCACCTGCGGAGGCTCGCACAACATCCCCGACGGCGAAGTTTTCACCTGCCCGGTCAAGGACAGCGTGCAGGGACACATCAGTTTCAACGCGCCGACGGTCTACCAGGGGATCAACTTCGACGGCGTGCGCCTGGAGTTCCGCGACGGCAAGGTGGTCAAGGCTACCGGCAACCCCGCGGACAAGCTCAACGAATTCCTCGACGCCGACGAGGGCGCGCGCTACATCGGGGAGTTCTCGCTCGCGTTTAACCCGCACATTCTCAACCCGATGCGCGACATCCTCTTCGACGAAAAGATCAGCGGCAGCTTCCACTTCACCCCCGGCCAGGCCTACGAGGACGCCGACAACGGCAACAAGAGCCAGGTCCACTGGGACATGGTCAGCATCCAGCGTCCGGAGTGGGGCGGCGGCGAGATCTTCTTCGACGGTGAACTCGTGCGTCGCGACGGGCTCTTCGTGCCGGCGGAACTCCGGGCGCTCAACCCCGACGCGCTGGTCTGACCGATGTTCGCGCGCTGGCTCCACCGGTTCCGGCTGCGGCGCGACGTGCGCCGCATCCTGCGGGAGCTTCCGCCCGAGGACCGTGCGCGGCTGCGCGCCACGCCCGAGTGCGAGTTGATCGGCTTCCATCTCGGGTTCGGCATGGGGCTACGCAACGGGTTTCGCCACGGCGAGTTCCCCGGTTTGCTCCGACATTGCCTCCGGGCGGTCGAGCGCAGCGGCGAGCCGATGAGCTTCGACGCGCTGTCCTCGGCGGCGATCCGCGAACTCTGGCGGTCGCTCCAACCCGGCCCCTGAGTGTCTCCTCCCCCCCGAGTTTCATGCACCCCCTTGAGGAACAGATCGGCTACAAATTCCGCAACTCGCTGCTGCTGGCCGAGGCGCTCACGCACCCGAGCCTTGGACACGAGACCCAGCAGGTGCACTTCGACAACCAGCGGCTCGAGTACCTCGGCGACGCTGTCCTGCAACTCCTCTTCAGCGAACACCTCTTCCGGCGGTTTGGCGACGTGGGTGAGGGCCAGTTGACCAAACTGCGCGCCCGGCTGGTCTCGGGCGAGACCCTGGCGCAGTACGCGCGCCGGTTCCACCTGGGCGAACACCTCATGATGGGCCGCGGCGACGAGAGCAGCGGCGGCCGGCAGCGCACGTCCACCCTGGCCGACGCTTTCGAGTCGCTCGTCGGCGCGATGTACCTGGACGGCGGCCTGGACGCGGTGCGCGCGTTCGTGCTCACGCAAGCGCGCGAGCAGTTGGCCAACGTTCACCACCAGCCACCCATCGAGGTCAACCCCAAGGGCCGTTTGCAGGAAACGCTCCAGGCGCTGCCTCCGCGCAACGCCAACCTCGCCGCCCCGCGCAACCCCACCTACAACATCCTGTCGCATTCCGGGCCGGACCACGCGCGCAGCTTCAAGGCCAGCGTGGTCTGGCACGGCATGACGCTCGGGGAAGGCGAAGGTTCCAGCAAGCAGCAGGCCGAGAGTGCCGCCGCCATCGACGCGCTCCGACTCGAACGCTGGAAGGAAGCCGTCGACGGGGATCGCGGAGCCAAGCCCACGCTCGTCACCCCAGAAGGCTAGACTGCCCGAGGCAAGAAGCCCGGCAGCGAAGTTATTCACAGGGCCTTGCAGCGGCTTTTTTTGCGGTGGCCTCTGCGGCAAAACCGCCTGGGTGCTCAGCGCAGCTGGCTTGCGCGGACCAGTCAACCCTCCAGCGTTAAAAGCTCCCAAGCTTTCGGTAAGACACCGCACCGCGAGTTGTTCGGTACGACGACACGTTAAATGAAGCAACCATGCGAACATCTCCGCGCGCAACTGGTCAATAAACAGCCAATTATGACAATAAAAATGTTTTATTGATTGTTTTACCGACCTTGCCCGTTAAACCGCGGAAGTTGTCCCCAGGCTTTATTTTTTGTGGAACGCCCCATTTACGGCAGTGGAACACGATGCAAACAAGTTGTTCACATGCATATGACTGAGAGAAGTTCCGCCAGTTAGAAAAATCCAATCCTCAGAGATTGTGCACAACCCGCTTCCACACGCCGCAGACCATCCTGAAGAGCGGTGGACGCGCAGGATATTCACATGCCAGGCCACCTCGTCCGGCGAGGTCAGTCGCCTGCCGGTGGGCCTCGGCGCAAGCCAAAGATTCTCTCGCCGAAGCGAAACGCAGCGGCGGTTTCAGGGATCGCCGCCCGTCAACGCGGCGATGGGTGCACGAGGCGCTTCTTCCAGAGCTGGAGCGTGTCGATGAGCAGGGAGAAATCTTCCTCCGTCATCGGGTAAGGCACACTGGCGACGAGGCCGTTGTCGAGCGGCACGGGCAGTTCCCGCCGCGGCATCGACAAGGAACTGCCGTTCTCCGGCGGGGCGGCCGGAGCGGCTGGGCGGCGCGCAGGAGCCGCCTCCTCCGCAAACCGTGCGTCGTCGGCGTACGCTTCCTCGTCGCGCTCGCCAAAGAGATCGCGCTGGGGCGCTGCCGCGGCGCGGGGAGCCGGAGCCGGACCGACGGCGCGCGGCGGCAAGGTGAGCCCCTGGCGGCCCTCCTGGCGGGTGGGAGGACGCACAGGGCTCTCGGTCGGGGCTGGCATCGCCGCCGGCGGCACCGGGGTCGCTGGCAAGCGTGGTACCGCCCCACCGTTGCCGCTACCGGTGGCCGCCAGGGGGACGTCCCTCGTGGGGGCAGTGCCGCCGCGCACGGCGAGGCCGGCGAAAGCCATCGTCGCCTTATACTCGGCGAGGAGCTCGTCTACCGACGCCTCGTTGAAGGAACGCTCCAGCACGAGGAAGCGCTTCAGCGATTGGTCCGAGGGCAGGTCGACGCTGTAGCGTTCCCAGAGTTCGGCGTGGATGCGCGGACCCAGCGCCGCCTCGCGCAACGCCGCGCGGCGTTCGTCGGACTGCGGGTCGTCGTCGAGCAGGATGCGCAGGGCCAGGCCGGAGAGCTTCATCTGGCGCGCCTCGCCCGTGCCGTCGTGGTCCACGAGGCCGAACTTCTTGAGCGCCGCCACGCAGGAGTAGCCCGTGCTGCTCTCCTCCTTGTAGCCCCAGTGCTGCATGACCACGCTGATCGACGCCGCGTGCCGTCCCTCGGCGTGCCAGAGGACGGCCGCCTTCTCCAACGCGCTCTGAAGATCGAGGTACGGATAGGACGGACTGCGGGTCCGCTGACGCTTGGACGAATAGGCGAGTTCTGCAGCCATAAAAGTGACGGGAAAATAGTAAGCCTATTTTACCGATTTCAGCAATAAAAATAGGTTGTGAATGTGTTCACAAACCGCGCCGGTTTTCCCGCTTCTCGGAAATGAGGTTGCTGACGAGTTATTCACAACCGACGAAGGTGTTTGGCAGGTGGCGTGGCTCTGGCGGCTTTGTGGAAAAGAGTTCTTCTGGCTGCCGCTTGGCATCCATCCACCCCGCGAGGATGGTATCAGTTGAAGCCGGAAGAGCGGCGGCGGGAGTGCCACGCCTGCGGCGCAGTCTCCGCGTACCCCCATGCCCTGGCTCACCTTTCTCTCGGACGTCAGCATGGTCCTGTACATGACCGCGGATGTCGTCATCCTGTTCTACGTCCTTCCCGCTTACCGGCAGACCCGGCAGCGCACGTTCGTGCTGATCGGCTTCGCCTGTCTGATCGGGATCTTCGACACGTTTTGCGACGGCACCATCGGACGCTACCGGATGGCGGCGGCGGACCGCGTCATTTACCAGACGCTGCGCCGGTTCACCCACATCGCCGCTCTCTTCCTGGAAACCTTCGGGATCGTTTTGCTAACCCAGTCGTACCTGCGACGCTGCCTGACGGAGCCGCCGTCTTTGCCGGCGGACGGTCTGCCACGATGAAACTCTTCCTTCGCCCTTTGCTGCTCGGGACGCTGCTC
>CAXTMD010000261.1:3867-6934 GCA_964245035.1 uncultured Chthoniobacterales bacterium | reverse complement strand
GGATTGGTGGGACCGGCACCGGCCGCGGCCGATCCGCGAGCGCGTCTTCCGCCTGCCGCCGCACCCGGTGGCTGCCGAGGCCGGCACGCGGGTCGTCCTCTGGTGCGAACCCGACCGTGTCACCGACGCCGCCTGGACGGCGCGCTCCTTCCTCCACCGGCTTGACCGCGCCCCGGCGGGGCGGCTGGCGCTCGACCTGTACCTGGACACGCCCGACCCGGCGCTCCTGGCGAAAACCGCCGATCTCTGGAGGCCACTCTTCCCCGGGATGGAAGTGTACTCGACCTGGGAGGCGGTGGAAAAACTCGCGCCGGCCGTGCTCGCACTCGACGGCCTGGCCAACGGGTCCGCCGCGGCGCGTCGGCTCGCCGTGGTGCTCCACGCGCAGGAGGAGAACAACGTGATCTTCACCGGGCCGGACACCCTCCTGCTCGGCCACAGCCCGGAACTGTCCGACGCCGTGCGCGACGGCACGTCGGCGCTCCATCTCCAGCGCGGCGACGACGGCGGGGGCGATGATGCCCTGCGCGCGTACGCCCGCCAGCGCAGCCTGCCGCTGCTGGCCGAACGCCTCGATCCCGGCCTGCTGTTTTTGCCGCGCGCCTGTCTGTCCCTGCCAGAGGCCGCGCGCCTGCTGACCGACGAGGCGTTGCAGGACGACGAACTGCCGCCGCTCGACCGCGCCGTGCTCGCGCTGGCGCTCGGCGCACACGGCGCGAGTCCGCTGCCGCCGGCGCGTTATCTCGCCTCGGAGCAGGGACGCTTGCACGGCGAACGCGACGTGGACTACACATGGCTGGCCGCCCGGCGGTTCACGCCGGCCGTGCGGCACCTGCTCTACGCAAAGGGGATGCCGCGTTTGTGGAACTTGTGGACCGACGGAGAATGATCGTACTTCACCTGCGATGGACATCCTGCAAAAACTCGGCCCCGCGCTCGGCTTCGCCACGCTCGCCGGGCTGAACCTGTACCTGACCGTCTTCGTCACCGGGCTGGCGATCCACTACCACTGGATCGACCTGTCGACGTCCTACCCCGATCTCCTGGTGCTCGGGCGACCGGAGGTGTTGATCGTCGCCGGGCTGCTGTACCTCATCGAGTTCTTCGCGGACAAGGTGCCATGGCTGGACTCGGCCTGGGACGCGCTGCACACCTTGATCCGCCCGGCCGGCGGAGCGTACCTGGCGCTCCAGACCCTCGGACCGCAGGACCCGGCGTTCAGCGTGGTCACGGCGCTGCTGGCCGGCGGCGTCTCGTTGACCAGCCATGGCGCGAAGGCCGGCACCCGCCTGCTCCTCAACGGCTCGCCGGAACCGTTCACCAACATCGCCGCCAGCGTGACCGAGGACGCCGCCGTCGCGGGCGGCCTGGGAGTCATGGCGTATTCGTTTCACCACCAGCCGTACCTGGCGCTGGCGGTGTTCGGGACAATCGTGGTGATCCTGCTCTACGCGACGCCGCGGCTTTTTCGCTACGCCCGCATCCGGCTCTGGCTGTTGTGGAAAAAGCTGTCGTGGCCCGCGCTCGACGCCCAGGTCATCGTGCCGAGCACCGCGCTGCCGCCCGACCCCGACCTGCGCTTCGCCGGGCTCAACCCGACGAACGAACCGGTTGCGTGGGTGGCTCCGTGCCTGACGGGTTCCTCCAAGCACGGCCTGCCGGCCAATTTCCGCGGGCACCTCGTCGCCTTGCAGAGGCCGCGCCACGAGCTGCATTTCGTGGGCCGCCGCGGCTGGCGCACGCTGGCGCGCGCCGTGGACCTCGCCGGCTGCACGGTGACGCACGAATCGCGCTTCCTGAGCGAGGACCTGATTGTCTCCAACGCGGAGAAGAGTTTGCGGCAGGTGTTTGTCTTCGACCGCTCGCAGGCCGCGCTCGTGGGCAGCCTCGCGGGTTCGCTCCGGGCGGGCTCACCGGAGCCTGCGGCCGTTCGTTGAATAGGCGGCGGGGGCGGTGCGTCGGAGTACGGAAAACGCCCTGCAAAAAGCGCAGGACCGTTTTTTGGGGATCAGCCGATTCCCTAGCACAAAGGCTGCTGCGACCAGGAGGTCAGCAAAAGCCCTACATCCGTAAGCATCACACCAACACCCAAGAAAACCCATCCGTATGAAAACTCGTCTTTTTGCCGCCCTCGGCCTGTTCTCGCTCGCGTCGCTGGCTTCCGTCCGTGCCCAAGACACCGTCGTGACCACGACCCAGCCGACCGCCACGACCACGACCCAAACGACCGAGACCAACTCCGAGGGCACGATCTCCTCGTTCACGCCCGGTTCCTCGCAGATCGTCGTGAAGACCTCCACCGGCGCTCCGGCCACGTACACGTACAGCAAGAAGACGACCTTCGTGGACGCTTCCGGCAACGTGGTCAACTATGAGTCGATCAAGGAAGGCGAGCCGACGACGGTGTACTACTCGACCGTGGAAGGCCAACCGGTGGTGAGCAAGGTGGTGGTCCACCGCACGGCCCCGGCCACCGTCACCAAGACCGAGACGACCGAGACCACGACCACGACCACGTCTAAGAAGCATTGATCCTTTTCCAAGACGTCGATCTACCGCTTACCATGAAGACCAAGCTTTTCCTTCTCGTCGCCTGCGCCTCGGCCGCCCTGGGGTTGGGGGCCTGTTCGTCGCAACCGGAGACCACCTCCACCACGACGACGCGCGAAACGACCACCACGCAACCCACCACCCAGCTGCCGCCGTCCGGCACGACGACCACGACGACCAGCAGCACGACGCGCTGAGGTTTCCCGCGTCCCGATCACGGCGTCTCCCCGCAAGGGAGACGCCGTTTTGTTTCGCCGCGCAGCTTCGCTGGTGCGCGCGGTCAAACTTTAGCCGCGTTGCGAGGAAGGCCGAGCCAGCTGTACCAAGGGTAGGCAACGTAAAACAGCCCAAAGGCCGTGGCGAGTGGCAGCAGGTAGAGGAAGCTCGTCGCCCACAAAGCCCGCACCGGCTGGCCTGCGCTCCAAAGCAGGGGCAACGCAAAGAGCAACCCCGCCGAAGCCGGGCCGATGAACCCTGCGGCCAAGAAGTCGGTGATCGCACCCGGGGTGAAACACAG
>CAXTMD010000261.1:0-3857 GCA_964245035.1 uncultured Chthoniobacterales bacterium | reverse complement strand
CGCCACGCCGAGCGCCACCTGCCAGCGGCGAGCGGCGGGGCACCGCCCAGCCGCCGCGGCGCGGCGGTGGCGGATGAACCACACGATGCTGGCGGCGAGCAGCACCCCATAAAGACCAGAGCAGACGCGCAGCCAGGGCCGTTGCCAAAGGAGAAGGAAAGATTCCCACATGGTCAGCTTCGATCTTGGGGGCACCTGGTAGAACCAGGCGTTGGGGGGAAGCTCGCCCGTTATTGCCGCGCCTCGATGGCCAATCGGCAGATGCGCTCGCACAGTTCGCTGAACTCGATGCCCATCGCGCCGGCGGACTGCGGCAGCAAGCTGGTGGCCGTCATGCCCGGCAGGGTGTTGACCTCCAGGCACCAGAACCGTCCGGCCTCGTCCAGACGAAAATCCGAGCGGCTGTAGCCCGTCAGCTTGAGCGCGCGATGCACGAGCAGCGAGAGTCGGCGCACCTCCTCCGTTTGTTCCGGCGTCAGGTCGGCGGGGAAAACCTCCTTCGCGCCGCCACTCTGGTACTTGCTCTCGTAGTCGAAGATCTCGCCCTTCGGAAAGATCTCGCCGGGGGCCAGCGCCTCGTCGCCGAGCACCCCGCAGGTCAGCTCCCGGCCGGGGATGAAGCGTTCAAGCATGATCTCGCTGCCATACCGGCGGGCGAGGGCGAGCGCGGCGTCCAGGTCCTCCGGATGTTTGACCACGCTCAGGCCCACGGTTGAACCCTGCATGATCGGTTTGACCACGACCGGGTAGCCGAGCTTTTCCTCGACCTCTTGCGGCGGGACCGGTGCCATCAGCCACTCCGGCGTGGGGATGCCGGCCAGGCAGAAAAGCCGCTTGGAAAAATCCTTGTCCATGGCGACGGCGCTGGCGAGATGCCCGCTGCCCGTGTACGCGACGCCCGCTAGGTCGAGCAGCGCCTGGAGCGTGCCGTCCTCGCCGGTGCCGCCGTGCAGCGCGAGAAAAAACACGTCCACATCGCGCGTCTCCGGGGTGCGCGTGAGCGCGGAGGCGTCGGTCGGCAGGAGGGCCAGCTCCTCATTCTTGGGCGGTTCGACGCCGACGCCGCTGGTCAGCCAACGCTGTTCCTCGGCGGCGGTGAGCACGCCCTTGGCCGTGTCCACGCAGACAACCTCGTGTCCACCCTGCCTCAACGCCTTGGTGATCTGCGCGCCGCTGGCCATCGAAACGTCGCGCTCCGCACTCGTACCGCCGAACAGAACTGCAATCTTCATAAAAAGTTGGTCTCTAGCGGGTAATGCCGCGTTGCGACGACGCCACAAACTCCACGATCTGCCCGACCTCCGGCACGTGGCCCTGCTCGGCGCGCAGCCGCTCCAACGCCTGCGCGGTGTTCAGGTCGAGCCGGTACAACACCCGGAACGCCTCGCGCAGCGCGCGCACGGTTTCCTTGGGCATCCCGGCGCGTTCGAGGCCGACCTGATTGATGTGGCGCACCCGCGCCGGGTTGCCGTCGACCATCATGTAGGGCGGCACGTCCTGCACGATCTTCGAGCAGCCGCCCGTGATCGCCATCCGACCGATCCGGCAAAACTGGTGCACGGCCGTCAGCCCGCCGACCACCGCCCGGTCGCCGACCTCGACGTGCCCGGCCAGCGTGCCGTTGTTGGAAAAGATCACGTCGTCGCCCACGATGCAATCGTGCGCGATGTGGCTGTACGAAAGAAAGTTGCCGCCGTTGCCGACCTTCGTCACGCCGCCGGGCGCGGTGGCGCGGTGGACCGTGACAAACTCGCGAAACGTGTTGCGATCGCCGATTTCCAGGTACGTCGGCTCGCCCACGTACTTGAGATCCTGCGACTGCTGGCCCACGCACGCGTGCGGGTAAAACACGTTCTCCGCACCGATCGTCGTCGGTCCGGCCAGCGTGACGTGGCTTTGCAGCCGGCAGCCCGGCCCGAGCCGGACGCCGGCCCCGATCACGCAGTAGGGGCCGACCTCGACGCCCTCGCTGAGTTCGGCGGCGGGATCAATCACGGCGGTGGGATGGATGCGCGTCGTCATGGCGGCTTAGCGGGTAAACATGCTCAGGGCGATCTCGGCCTCGCTGACGACCGTCTCGTTGACCGTGCAATGGCAGGTCGACTTAAGGATGCCGCGGCGCGCCTTGGTGATCTCGACGTGGATAAACAAGGTGTCGCCCGGCAGCACGGGCTTGCGAAACTTCACGTTGTCGGCGCTCATGAAATACCCCAGCTTGCCCGTGTGCTCGGGCTGGCGGAGCATCAGCAGGCTGGTGACCTGCGCCATGGCCTCGACCTGGAGCACGCCCGGCATCACCGGGTGCCCGGGGAAATGCCCCTGGAAGAAGGGTTCGTTGATCGTCACCTGCTTGACGCCGACGCACTTCGTTTCGCCCTCGGTGCTGATGACCCGGTCCACCATCAGGAACGGGTAGCGGTGCGGCAGGAGGCGCATGACCTCGTTGATGTCGAAAGCCCCTTCGCCGCTGGTCAGCCGGGCGGCGGGCGCGAGTGCGGCGATGACGGCGTGTTGCTTGGCGAGGGCGCGGGTCAGCTCGGCGTTGGGCGCGTGGCCGGGGCGCACGGCGATGATGTGCCCGCGGATGCGCCGGCCCAGCAACGCGAGGTCGCCCACCACGTCGAGGATCTTGTGGCGCACGAACTCGTCCGCGTACCGCATTGGCTCCTTGCTCATGACGCTGTCACCACGCACGACGACGGCGTTTTCCAAACTGCCGCCCTTGATGAGCCCCTTGTCCATGAGGGGCTGGATGTCCTCGTAGAACGTGAACGTCCGCGCCGGGGCGATCTCCTTTTCGTAGATCTCCGGGGTGATCTCCGTCGAATGGTACTGCGTGAACCGGCCGCCGGGGCCGACCTGCGTGCAGGAAACGCGGAAGCCATCGTCAGGCACGACGGTCATCAGCGAGCCGCCCTTGGTCTCGATGTGGAGCGGTTCGCGCACCTCGAACACGCCGCGCGGCGCTTCCTGGGGCGCGTGGCCGCAGCGGCGGATCAACTCGACGTAGGGCTGCGCGCTGCCATCGCCGATGGGCGGCTCGTTGGCGTCCATCTCGATGAGGGCGTTGTCGATGCCCATGCCCACGAGTGCGCTGAGGATGTGCTCGACGGTGTGGACCTTCACGCCGCCGTCGCCGAGCGTGGTGGCGCGCTCGACGGTCTTCACGTGGTCGATGTGCGCGTCGATGATCGGCTCGTCGGGCAGGTCGGTGCGCTTGAACTTCAGGCCGCTGTCCGGCGCGGCGGGCCGCAGGGTGAGCGTCACCTTGCCGCCCGTGTGCAGGGAGGTGCCGGCGAGGCTGGCGGGGCGGGCGAGAGTTTGCTGAAAGGCGACGGTGGACATGACGGCAGGCACCAAAGGAAAGGGCAAAAGGCTCAGGGTTCAAGGTCCAAGGTTCAAGGCAGAAAACGGGGGCGGTGTTCTTTTCCGCGTTCTGTGGTTGCATGCCTGCCATCTTGAGCCTTGGACCTTTGGCCTTTTGCCTTATGGTCTGGTCCCGTGTCCCGCCCCGCGTCCTGGTTCCTGCTCGTCGTCGGCCTCGCCGGGCTGTTGCTGACGCGCGAGAGCCGGCAGCCGGCGGGGAGCTTGGCGGGGATCGACCGGGCGTTCCTCGACTGGCTGGCGGCGAACACCAAGCCGGTTGGCGCCTCGGCCCGGGCCGCGCGGGAGACCCCGCCGGTGACGCTCGTGGAGATCGACGACTCCGTGCTCGACACCCCCGGCCGATGGCCGCTGCCGGCGCTCGAATACGCCAGTTTCCTGCAAACCGTCCAGCGCTACGACCCGGCGGTGGTCGCCATTGAACCGGTGCTGGACTGGCCGCGGTCGGCGCCGGGTTCGGAGCAGATCCTCCT
>CAXTMD010000260.1:0-6936 GCA_964245035.1 uncultured Chthoniobacterales bacterium | reverse complement strand
TCGTAGGCCGCCTTCTGGTCGCCGAAGAACAGCCAGTTCTTGCCCGTCGCACCCGTCGCCTTGCGGTCTTGCAGGAACGCCCGGAACGGCGCGATGCCCGTGCCCGGACCGACCATGATCACCGACGTCGACCCGTCCTCGGGCAACCGGAAGTGCTTCGCGCTGTGGAAGAACACCGGCACCTCCACCGGATGGTCCGCACGCTCGGCCAAAAATGTCGACGCCACGCCCTTGCGCTGGCGGCCGTGGGTCTCGTACTTCACGGTGGCCACCGTCAGGTGCACCTCCTCCGGGTACGCCCGCGGGCTGGACGAGACCGAGTACAACCGCGGTTGCAGCTTGCGCAGCAGCTTGACGAACTCCTCCGGCGTGAAGTGGACCGCCGGATGCGTCAGCAGGAAATCGATCACTTCCATGCCGTGGATATGCTTCTCCACGTCGGCCTTGCGCGCCGGGTCGACCAACAGTTCCCGCAGGACCGACGCTCCTTCCGACCGCGCCGCCACCGCTTCGAGAAACTGCTTGGACGGCTGCGTGATCTGGTAGTGCCGCCCGAGCGCCTGCCGCAGCGTCACAGGCGTGCCCTCATTGCCGGGCACGCTCTCCTCGCCGGTAGCCGGGAGCGCGGCAAGGATTTCTTCCACCAGCGCCGGGTCGTTGTCCGGGAAAACCCCAAGCGAATCGCCCGTCTCATACTTCAATCCCGATCCCGCCAACGAAAGCTCAAAATGCCGGATCTCCTTGCCCGAACCGGGCAAACTCAACACACGGTTGGTGACGATCCGACCGGGAAAAGGGTTTTTGCGGGAATAGGGCGATGCGGGGTCCGTGGACATAGCAAGGGCGGGCAAATTAGCCCGCCCCGCCCCGGCCGCGCAAGCTCCATCGTTGACGGCGGCTTGCGCCCTCCCGCCAACTTTACACCGACGGCCCGCTGCGGCGGAAGATGGCGTGATAGATCACCAAGAGGATCACCGCACCGATCACCGAAGCGATGAACCCGGGCGTCTGGTTATCCTGGTACCAGCCGAGGAACGTCCCGAGGTAGTACGCGAGCACGGAGCCAGCGATGCCGATGATCACCGTGATGAGGAACCCGGCCGGTTCCTTGCCCGGGGTGATGAGCTTGGCCACGAAGCCGATGATCAGGCCGATAAAGATCGTGTAGATCCAGCCCGAGCCGACCGCGCCCTGGACAGCCAAGATCGAGGGCAGAGCGGCGAGCGAGCCGAGAGAGAGGTCAAGGTGCATAAACAACAGTGATTTGGACGTGGTTGGTTGATGGATCGAACTTGGCGTTTGCGCCAAGCAGGAATCGCCGGACCGCCGCCGCCCGGCCGTGTGCGCGCTATTTCGGGCCGGGGGTCGGCGTCGGCGTGGCTAGCTGCGTGCTGACGACGAAAAGGGTCTCCGTCGAGGTTTCGCCCGTCCGAGGATCGACGACTTTTGTGGTGCGCGCGCCGAAGTTTGGCGGGGGAGGCGGCGGACTGTAGGGACCGACCGGCGGCGTGAAGTGATCATTGGCCACCAGCCAGAAGAACAGTCCGTGGCCCAGCGCCACCACTGCGACCACCCACCCGACCACCGGCACGCGCCGCCACCACGCAAGCCCCTTCGTCATGGACTCTGGCGGGCGTTGGCTCCCTCGTCGATGAGCTTCCAGAACGCCTTTGCGCGTCCGAGTTGGTCGTCCTCGGCCAGTGGCAGCTTGCTGCGAAAGAAGAAGTCGGAAAGGGTGTTTTTGTGCAGGATGCGGTGGATCGTCACCCCCTGCGGGCACGGCTCGAAGTAGATCCGGTAATCGCTGGCGCGGTAGCGGAAGAGTTTCTTGCCATCGCGCTCGATGCGTCCGAACCGCCCATCGCCGTCCGCCAGCCGGTCCAGGTCCTCGGGCAAAATCTGAAATTCGCTCAACAAAGTGAGTTGCAGCGGTTTGGGCAACTCGGACAGTTCGGCGGCGCTGAGTTCGTTGAAGATGATCTGGAACATCGGAGGGAAGCCGGACGCGTCTTGGCAGGAGCTTCCGGGAAGGCGCGGGATGGGTCAAGACCCGGAATCACAGTAGTACCGCCCCACCCGCGCGGTCAGCCCGGTGAAAACCACCCACGGGATCGTGCCAGCCTTGGCAGCGAGTTCGGCCACGGGGATTTCCTCCCCGCCCTGACGGCCGAGGAGCACGACCTCCTCACCCGCTGCGACCTCCGGCAAGGCGCCAAGGTCAACCATCGTCTGATCCATCGTCACGCGGCCCAACACCGGGCAACGCCGGCCACGCACGAGCACGTCCGCACCGGCGTTGGACAGCCACCGCGGGTAGCCGTCAGCGTAGCCCGCCGCCAGCGTGCCCACGCGCGTCGGCCGGTCGGTCACAAACGTCCCCCCATAGCTGACCCCGTGGCCCGCCGGGAGTTCGCGCACGAGCGACACGCGCGTCTTGAGCGTCAGCGCCGGTCGCAGGCGGGCCTGGTGGTTCGGCAGCGGGGACGCGCCGTAGAGCATCAATCCCGGGCGCACCACGCTGCAGCCGGCCACCGGCGGGTAGCCGAGCAGGCCGGCGCTGTTTTGCGCGTGGTGCCCGTAGCCGGGCGGCTTGCCCGCGAGCAACTGCCCGAACCCGGCTAATTGTCCGACCGTGAACGCCGTGTCCTCGTCCGCCGAAGGCAGGTGCGTGACCACGCCACCCACCAACACGCCGGGCATTTGCGCGATTCTGTCCAGCAGACCGTCCAGTCGGTCGGGCAGCACGCCCTCGCGGCCCATGCCGGTGTCCACCGCGACCACGAGCACAAAAGGATTGCCGCCGTTGTTGTTATCACGCAGTTCGAGCGACAGCCGGGCGTAGTCCCGGGCTTCCTCCTCGGTCGAGACCCACGGCAGGAACCCGTGCCGGACGATCTCCGGGCGTTCGTCGGGCAGCGCGGGCGAGAGGATCGTGACGGGCACGTCCGGCAGTTGCCCGCGCAACGCCTTGGCTTCGGCGACGCTGGCGACCGCAAATTGTTCCACGAGCCCACCGTCGTGCAGGGCGCGGGCGACCGGCCCCATGCCGTGGCCGTAGCCGTCTGCCTTCACCACGGCGAGGATCGACGCCGCCGGCCCGGCAAACTCGCGGGCGACGCGGGCATTGTGCCGCAGCGCGGATAGGTCGATCTCCGCCCAGCAGCGGGTGCGGCGTTCGGGAAACGGGTTCACTGGACGGTGGGTTTGGGCAAGGTGATGCCGACGGGCCGCAGGTAGATCGGCTCCAGGGGCGGAAGACGGTACGTCTCTTCCGGTAGGCCCAGCAGCAGAGAAGCGTCGGGGAACATAACCGCGGCGTCCGGCAGCCAGCCGCCGGGCAGCGAGGATTCCACCGCGAAGACGGGCCGCGTCGGGTCATCGGCGAGGCGGGTAGCCAACGCCCCTGCGTCCGGGAGGAGTTCGGGCCCTTGCAGGCAGACGCCGTCCCGCACCAGCGTGTGGTAAAAAGTTCCCCGGCGCGCGTCGCTGACCGCCCGGTACGTCCCCGCACCTTCTGGCGTCGGCAACGCCGCCGCTGACGGCGCGCCCGCCAACGACGCGCCGGTGGCCGTCGCCAACCCCACGGCCGCCGCCACCGATTGGCGCACGCCGGAGTAAGAACCGGGTCCGAGGCCGACCACGATCCGCTCCAGCCGCCCGCCGCCCGCGCGCACTTGGCCGAGCGCGTGTTCGAGCGCGCCGAAGAGCGCGTCGCCGTGGCCGCGTCCGGCCGGGATTGCTGTCCGCCAACGCACGGGGCCAGCCGCGCTGGCCAACGCCACGCTCCCGCGCGAGGTCGAGCAGTCGAGGGCCAGCAGGTAGATCATAAACGGTCGATCCCGCAACCCTACTCCACCCGGACCCGCCGTGCATCGCCTTCGGCGATCTCGAACCGCAGCCAGCGCGTCCCCGGCGGCAGAAGGGCGGGAAACTTGTCGGCCCATTCCACGAGCGTCAGCCCGCCGCCTTCGTCGAGATATTCCTCCCAGCCGAGCGCCAGCGCCTCGGCCGCGTCTTCGAGACGGTAGAAATCAAAGTGGAACACCGGCAGCCGTCCACCCGTGTACTCGTGGACCAGCGTGAAGGTCGGACTCGTTGCTGTTGCCGCTGCACCCAGCCCGGCGGCAACCCCCTGGACGAAGTGCGTTTTGCCCGCGCCGAGATCGCCCACGAGCGCCCACACGTCCCCGGCCCGCGCATCGGCGGCGAGACGGCGGCCGAGCGCGACCGTTTCTTCCGGGGAGACAGTGGCAAAAACCTCAGGCATCGCTCACGCCGCCGGCCGGCACACAAAGTGGTTCACCGAAGAAAATTGGTTGGAGGGAGCACCCGGGAACGCCCGCCCAGAAAACACGCGTTGCATCGTAGACGCCTCCGCGCAAAAAAGAAAGCCGCCGCCACGCGGTTGCGGGGCGGCGGCTGGAAGGTCAGCCGAAGCCGCTCCCGTTATTTGATGTTGCCGTTCAACCCCTGCGGGAAGAACAGACCGGCGCTCGCGCCAACCTTGCCGTACACGATGTTGAGCACCTGGCGGGCCGTCCGCGAGAACACGAGGGCGTTCGCGTCGGTGGGCACGATGTTCGCCGTGCCGTCGGTGTTGGTGATGCCCTGGTCGTTGCCGCCGCCGAGCGAGGCGCGCAGCTGCGAGATCAGGTTCACCGCCAAGCCCAGCGTCTGGCTCGGATCGTTGTAGTTCAGGTTGAACAGCGTCGTGCGGACGATGGAGGCATGGTAGGCTTCCACCGACAGGATGCCCGCCGCCGGCGGGATGTTGGCCTTGTTCGTGAGCAGGCCGGCCGCGCCGTGGTAAGCGGTCACGCCCACGTCCTCGAAGACGAACGAGCCGAGCAGGAAGTTTTCCTCGCTCTCGAAGGGGTCGAACGTGTCGCCCAAGCCGACGGTGGAAGCCAACGTGTCAAACGAGGTTTCCAGTTCGATCTCGGGTTCATTGACCGCCGCGGCTCCCAGCGCACCGCGCAGGAAAGAAACGTGGGCGATCTCGTCGTTCGCGATCTCCGACGCGTAGCCGTAGATGAGCGGGTTGGTGAAGCTCACCCGCGACGTGCGGGGATAGGCGATCCGATCAGGACGGGCCGCGGCGGGAAGGACGCCGAGTGCCACCAAGCCCACGCCGTAGTACGCCTTGGCGTAATACTCAGCCTCGATGTACTCGAGGTTCAGCGCGAAGTTGAGGACGTCCGCGTCCGTGACCGTCGTGGTCTGGGCGCTCGCCCGGGAGGGCGTGACCAGCGAGGCGGTGGCCGCCGCCATGCTCGTCGTCGCCACGGTCTGCAGGAAGTTGCGGCGGGTCGAGCGGTTTTGCAGCTGACCAATGTTGGAAGCAGGTAGGTTCATGTACTTGAGAAGTCTTTGGGTAAAAGGTGGGGTTAGATCTTTACTTGATATTGCCGTTCACACCGTTGGGGAAGAATCCGCCGCCGGACGCGTTCACCGCCGAGTAGACGATGTTGAGCACCTGGCGGGGCAGGCGCGAGAAGACGATGGAGCTGCCGTTGGTGGGCACGATGTTCGGGCTGCCGTCGGCGTTGGTGATGCCCTGGTCCAGGTCGAGCGGACCGTCGAGCGAGTCACGCAGCTGCGAGATCTTGTTCGCCGCGATGCCGTAGAACTGGGTCGGATCGTCGAAGTTGATCGCGTAGAGTGAGGTGCGCAGCGTCGCGTCGTGGTAGGATTCCGCCGCCAGCAAGCCGCCGGCCGCCGCGAGGACGGTCTTGTCGTTGATAAAGGCCGCCGAACCCTTGTAGGCAGTCACGCCCACGTCGGTCAGCGTGATGGCACCGAGCAGGTAGCCCGCGTCGCTGGAGTAAGGATTGAAATTGTTGCTGATGCCGGCCGTCCGGGCGGCGGTCCCGAAGGCACCTGCTAGATCGATGGCCGGCTTGGCGATGGCGGCGCTGCCCAGCGTGTTGCGCAGGAACTTGATGTGGTTGATTTCGTCGCTGGCGATCTCGGTGGCAAACTGCCGGATGGTCTGGCTGACGAAATTCACGCCGCCGCCGCCGCCGGTGCCGGTCGGCGCGAGGGTGTCGCCGGGCGTGCCGACGCCGGTAATGGCCACGAAGGTCGACAGCGGGGCTCCGAGCGCCGCACGGGCGTAGTACTCACCTTCAAGATACTCAAGGTTCAGCGCAAAGTTGAGGATGTCCTCGTCGGCGTAAACCGCCCCTTCAGCGTGCGAGGGATTGAACAACGCGCTGGTTGCCAGCGGGGCGAGCGCGGCCGTGAAGGCGGCGAGGCCGGAGCGACGCAGGAAAGCGCGGCGGCCGAACGAAGTGGCGAGTTCTGGGTTGGGTAGAGGCAAGTTCATGGTCTCTAGAATCCGTTTCCTCCCACAAAGTGGATGCCTGAAAAATCGACGACGTGCAGAAAATTGCCCTCGTTTTTTGCCCTCCTGGGTTCACGGCTTTGGGTAAGCCCCAAATCCCCGAGCGAAGCATCAGGGAAACTACCTACCCTACTGGGTGCGTGGGCGGATGCTTTCCGCTTGCTCAGCGTTCGTTTCTTGGTGAAGTATGCCGTTGCGTCCGCTGCCATGAACGACGATTTTTCCCGGCACGACGATGCCAACCGGCGGCTGCTCGCCGACGTGGCGCGTGGCGATGCCGGGGCGTTCGCCGACCTCTATGACCGGCTCAGCGGCCCGCTCCACGGCTTGTGCCAGCGCATGGCCGGCGGCGAGTCGGAGGCCGAAGACATTCTCCAGGAGGCTTTTCTCACGATCTGGCGGCGCGCGGCGGCGTACGATCCTGCTCGGGGCAGCGTGTTCAACTGGGCGGTGCACCTGACGCGCTGCAAGATCATCGACCACCTGCGGGCGCGCGGCCGGCGGCTGCGGGTGCTGGCCACGCCGGATGATCCGGGGGCAGACCAGGGAGCGGCGGAACGCGAGCCGGCGGCGGCCAATGCCCCCGACGC
>CAXTMD010000259.1:0-6940 GCA_964245035.1 uncultured Chthoniobacterales bacterium | reverse complement strand
GCCCATCCCCGGTAAAATGTTCACGGTGGCCCTCCTCGTCGAGACCTCGCGCGCCTACGGCCGCGGCATCTGCCGCGGTGTGGCGAAGTTCATGGAGCAAAATCCTCACTGGACGGTGCTCTACCAGGAACGACACCTCGAACAGTCGATCTCGCGCACGTTCTCCAGGCAGCAAATCCACGGCATCTTGATGCGGGTCGGGGAGGCGCGCATCGCCCGCAAGATCCGCCGGCTGGGCCTGCCGACGGTCGACCTGCTCGGCGAACCGCTGGACGAAAGCTGCCCGGTGTCGCTGATCGATGACCTCGCCGTGGCCCGCATGGCGGTGGACAACTTCCTGGAACTCGGCTTCTGCGATTTCGGATATTGCGGCTACACCGGCATCCCCTTCTCCGACCGCCGGGAACAGCATTTCACCGGTCTGCTGGGCGCGGCCAACGGCCAGGTCTCGGTCTTCCCTGGCCGGCGGCAAACCTCCACCAACTTTCACCAGGCCGAGGAGGCCGGGTACACGGAGATCGACGCGCTCGCCCGCTGGCTGCTGGGTTTGCCCAAGCCGACGGGTGTCTTCGCCTGCAACGACGTGCGGGCACTCCAAGTGATCCAGGCCGCCCACCTCGCCAAACTGCGCGTGCCCGACGAGATCGCCGTGCTCGGCGTCGACAACGACAAGGTGATCTCGGACCTCTGCCACCCGCGGCTGACGAGCATCCAGCCCAACACGATGCTCACTGGCATCCGGGCGTGCGAGATGTTGGACCAGTTGATGCGCGGCCGTCCCCTCCCGGTCCCGTGTCAGACGACGGCACCCATCGACGTGCAGGAACGCGAGTCCACCTGCGCGGCCGCGACCCACGACGCGCTGGTCAACCAGGCGTTGAAGACCATCCGGCAGCGAGCCTGCCAGGGGTTAACGGTGAAAGACGTGCTGGGTGCCTTGAAAGTTTCCCGCACGCATCTGGAATCCCGCTTCCGGCGCACCGTGCAGCGGTCCATCCACGACGAGATCGTTCGGGTGCGCCTGCGGCGGGTGGCCCAACTGCTGCGCAACGGCAACGACACGCTGGCCACCATCGCCGCGAAGACCGGCTACCTCGGCGTGTCGCACCTGAGCCGCGCCTTCAAGGAGCACTTTGAAAGCTGGCCCGGTGCTTACCGCGCGCGTTGGCAGCGCGACACCCTGACCGGGGGCTGGTCGGACGAAACCGAAAAGGAAGACCGCAACCATTCGCTTTCCGGCGGGTTGATCCAGGCGTGAAGAAACTCCTTCTCATCGTTGCAGCGACCATCGGCCTGGGATGGGTGGCCACCCCGAAAGCCGAGGCCTTCATCGGGATCAGCATTGGCGTGCCGGTGGTGCCTGCGCCGGTGTATTACGGCCCTGGCCCCTATTACGGCTACGGGTACGGCGGTTACTACGGGCCTCCCTACGGCTACTGGGGCGGGGGCTACTGGCACGGTCGTTACTACCGTGGTGGGTACTACAACCGTTACGGGTACGGACGCCGCGGCTACGCCCGCCGTTACTACCGCCGGTAAGACCGGCGTAACGCTCGCAGTCGAAAGAGCCCGAACGAAAGGCGGTTCCCTGGCAAGGGGAGCCGCCTTTTTGCTTGCCCGAGCAACAACAATGATCCTTGCCCGGAGCCTCACCAGGAGCTATGCTTCCCTGTTAATTACCCGGGGTTGTCTCCCGCGAGTGCCGAGATGAAATACTCCTTCCGTTTATGTCTCAGAATGCTCCCCGTCTCACGATCCGTGATGTCGCCAGGGAGGCCGGCTGTCACTACTCGACGGTCTCGCTGGCGCTGAAGAACCATCCTCGCATCACCGCGGAAACCAAGTCCCGGGTCCAGGCCGCGGTGGACCGCCTCGGCTACCGCCCCGACCCGAGCCTGTCCGCGCTCTGCGCCTACCGCTCCGCGAACCGTCCGGTGCAGGAGCAGGCCGTACTCGCGTGGCTGACCAACTACCGCACGGAAAATCACTGGAAGGCTTCCGCCTGCAACCGCGATTACTTCGATGGCGCACTCCAGCGCGCCGTCGCGCGCGGCTACCGGCTGGAATCCTTCTGGCTGGCGGCCCCACACATGAACCCGGCCCGCATGGGCGACATCCTCTGGACGCGGGGCATCCAAGGCTTGCTCCTGCCGCCGCAGGAACACCTCGCCACGGTCGCGCTGCCCTGGGCACGGTTCGCGGCGGTGACGTTCGGGCACACGCTCGTCCATCCGCGGCTGCACCTGGTCTCCAACCACGAATACCGCACGATGAACGCGCTCTTTGCCGAACTCGTGCGGCGCGGCTACGAGCGCATCGGACTCGTCGAGTTGCGCGACCACGACGAGCGCGTCGACCACAACTGGCTGGCGGCCTACCTGGTCGAGCAGCAAACCTTCTCGCGACGGCACCGCGTGGCTCCCCTGCTGCTGCCGGAGTGGGACCGGCAAACTTTCCTGGCCTGGACGCGGCAGCACGCGCCCGACGTGATCGTCACCAAGCTGCCCGAGGTGCTGCGCTGCCTGCAGCAAGAGGGCATCCGCGTCGCGGAGGACATCGGCGTGGCCTTTCATTCGCTCGACGAGAACAGCGCGGGGTTGACCGGCATGCGCAAGAACGCCCGGCAGATCGGGACGATGGCGGTGGACCTGCTCATCGACATGATCCACCGCGGTGAACGCGGCGTGCCGGAACGGCCAAATCTGCTCATGGTGGAAGGCTCGTGGGTGGAAGGCACCACATTGCGCCCTGCCCCCGCGCAGGGCGGCGCGCCGATGCCGGCAATCCATTTGCGGCAAGCGGCGTAGTCAACTGTTTGACTAGAATCGCATTTGCCCGCTTTTCGGCCTGCGAGTTGAGTGGTTGCACGCCGGGACTTTCCTCGGCGTTCCCCTCCCCTCTCTATGCCTTTGGCGAACATGCGGCGGATGCTGGAAGTGGCCCGCCACGATGGCTGGGCGGTTGCCGCCTTCAACCCGGTGGACTACGCCTCGATGAAGGCGGTGATCCAGGCCGCCGCCGAACTGGACGCGCCCGTCATCGTCCAGACCTCGGCCAAGACCGTCAAATTCTACGGCCACCAGACGCTCGCAGGTTGGGCGCGCGACCTCGCCGGCGCGGTCTCCGTGCCGGTGGCGCTGCACCTCGACCACGGCAAAGACGTCAAGCTGCTCGAACGCTGCATTGAGACCGGCTGGACCGCCGTGATGATCGATGCCTCCGACAAACCCTATGCCGAAAACCTTGCTCTCACCCGGCAGGTGCTGGCGATGGCCGACAAGCGTGACGTGGGCGTCGAGGCAGAGATCGGCGAGATCGGCGGGGTGGAAGAGGACATCGTCGTCGCGGACGAGGACAGCCACACGGCCGACGCCGAACAAGCCATCCAGTTTTGCCGCGAGGCGGGCAACCTGGCGGTGTTCGCGCCGGCCATCGGCACGGCCCACGGCGTGTACAAGCGGGACCCGAGCATCGACTGGGACACGCTGACCAAGATCCAGCAGGCCACCGATACACCGCTGGCGCTGCACGGCGGCACGGGTCTGCCCGACGGGATCATCCAGCGCGCCATCAAGCTGGGCTGCGCCAAGGTCAACATCTCGACCAACCTCAAGCACGTCTTCATCGACGATTTCATCGCCTACCACCAAACCCATCCGCGCGAATACGAGCCGCTGAAGGTGCTCGAAGCGCAGTTCGCGGGCATGAAGGCGCTGGCAGTCGAGAAAATCCAGCAGTTCGGCGGTGCGGGCCACGCGGCGGAGATCCGCGGCTGATCGGCGAAAGCAAAGGTTCTCGCCCATGGACGCACTGCTCTTCGACTGCGACGGGGTGCTGGCGGACACCGAACGCGACGGGCACCGCGTCGCCTTCAACCGCGCGTTTGCCAAGGCCGGGCTGGACGTTGCCTGGAGCGTGCCGGCGTACGGCGAACTGCTGCGCATCGGCGGCGGCAAGGAGCGGATGCGCACCTACTTCGACGAGGCAGGCTGGCCGGTGCCCGCCCACGAGCGCAACGCCCTGATCGCCCGGCTGCACGGACTCAAGACCGATCTCTTCATGGAGATCATCGAGGCCGGGGAGCTGCCCGTGCGCCCGGGGATCAACCGGATTTTCGACGCGGCACACGCGGCCGGGGTGCGCTTGGCGGTTTGCTCCACCTCCAATGAACGCGCGGTCACGGCCGTCGTGCGCCGTCTGCTCGGCCCCGAGCGCGAACAGCGTTTCTCCGGGATTTTCGCGGGCGACATCGTGCCAAAGAAGAAGCCCGACCCTGCGGTGTACCAGCTCGCGGCGCAGCGGCTCGGTCTCGACCCGGCGCGCTGCCTGGTGGTCGAGGACAGCCGCAACGGCCTCCTGGCGGCCGTGGGCGCGGGCATGAACTGCGTCATCACGCAGAGCGCCTACACGACGGACGAAGATTTCCACGAGGCCGCCGCGGTTTATCCAGAACTGGGCGACCCGCCGGGAAAGACGGTCGCGTTCGACGATCTCCAACGACTCCTCCCCACTCACTAACATCCCTTCCCCCCCATGAACACCATCGCCCTCTCCGACGTGGAGCACGCCCTGAGCGTGGTCGCCAGTACCGCCATCGCCAACGAAAGCTACTTTTCCGAACTGGACGGCCAGTGCGGCGACGGCGACTTCGGCACGTCGCTGGCCACGGGTTTCCGCGTGGTGCAGAAGGACTGGTCGTCGCTGGACCGCTCGTCGGTCGGCGCGTTCCTATCAAAGATCGGCGTCATCATCACCAGCAACGTGGGCGGCTGTTCCGGGCCCATCTGGGGAACGGCGTTCCTGCGTGCGGCGTCCGTGTCGCGCGGCAAGCAGGAGCTGACGCTGCCCGACCTCGCGACCATGCTGCGCCGCGCCATCGAGGGCATCATGGCTCGCGGTGGCGCGCAGTTGGGTGACAAGACCCTCCTCGACGCCTTGGAACCGGTGACGGCGCTCGTCGAGAAGGCGGCGCAGGACGGCGGCGCACCGTCCGCCGAACTCATGGCGCGTTGCGCCGCAGCGGCGGAAAGCGTCGCGGAGACGAGCCGCCCGTGGACGGCCCGGCGTGGTCGCCAATCGTTCACCGGCGACCGCAGCAGCGGCACCTTGGACCCGGGCATCGTCGCCGTGGGCACGCTGCTCAAGGCCATGCAGCAGTCCGCGGCGTCCGCCGCGTGAACCCCGCCAGTTTCCACCATTCTCCCCACACATCAAACATCCCCCCAAAGCATGAAGAAATTCGTCAACGACCCCGCCAACTTCGTCCGTGAAATGCTCGAAGGCTTGGCCTTGGCCAATCCGAAGACCCTCAAGTGGGTGCCCGAGCACAACATCATCTACCGCGCCGACGCGCCGAACCCGGACAAGGTCTCGGTCATCCAGGGTTCCGGCAGCGGACACGAACCGGCGCACGTCATGGCCGTGGGCAAGGGGATGCTCGACGCCGCGTGCCCCGGCGGGGTTTTTGCCGCGCCGCCGATGGACTACGTGCTCGAATGCACCAAGCTGATGAACACGCCCAAGGGCGTGCTGCACCTCATCAACAACTACCAAGGCGACCGCATGTGCTGGGACATGGCCCGCGAGGTCGCCGAGGCGGACGGCGTCAAGATCGCCACGGTCATCGTGGACGACGACGTTTCGGTGGAAAACAGCACCTACACCATCGGGCGGCGCGGCGTGGCGGGGAACTTCTTCGTCATCAAAGCCTGCGGCGCGGCAGCCGAGGAAGGACGCTCCCTGGAGCAGGTGGCTGAGGTCGGCAAAAAGGTGAACTCGGTCGTGCGCTCGATGGGCCTGGCGCTGACGGGCTGCACGCCGCCGGCGAAGGGCAAGCCCATCTTTGAGTTGGCCGAGGACGAGATGGAAGTCGGCGTCGGCATCCACGGCGAACCGGGCCGCCGACGCGAGAAGATCAAGCCCGCCGACGCCCTGGTGGACGACGTGTTCGAGGCCGTTTCTTCCGACCTGCCGTTCAAGTCGGGCGACAAGGTGGGCTTGATGATCAATGGCCTCGGCGGCACGCCGCTGAGCGAGTTGTACGTGCTTTACCGGCGCGCGGCGCAGCTTTGTGAGCAGAAGGGTCTGACCGTGGTACGCAACTACGTCGGCAACTACTGCACGGCCATCGAAATGGCGGGCATGTCGCTGACCCTGATCCGTCTCGACGACGAGATCGAAAAGCTGCTCGCCGCTCCGGCGGAGATCGGCCTGCACATCTTCTAACATCGGTGCGGGAAGCTGGTGCTGCACCGGTTTTCACGATCTGGAGCCCGCGCCGGTACGAACGGCCGGCGCGGGCTCCTTTGTCTGTCCTCCTGAGGCGAGTTCTGCGAGCCGCAGGACCCCGCAGGCGGAGTACTCGCTTGCCTTGCAGCATTGACCTGGACAGCGCTCGATCCTCTGCCCAGCTGCCAGCGGGGAACTAAGGAAGGGGGTGCTCGCAGTCGCCAGATCCATGCCGGGAGCAAAGGCGGCAGCACCTTTTCGTGGTTGCCAAGACCCTTTTTTGAGACGATTGGGCTGCCGTCCCGCCGATGGGCGCGACATCCATCGATGAACAAATCTGCCGTCATTCCCCTCGCCGCCTGCGCGCTCTGTCTGACCGCCGCCGTCCAGACCAAGGACATCAACAAAGGCAAACAGGTCCCGTCCGGCACGGAACTCAAGCCCAATGAATACACCTGGGAGCCGGACAAGTCTCCCACCGGCCCGGTGGGCATCATCGTGGACCTGACTCACCAGACGGTCCACGTCTACCGCGACGGCAAGCAGATCGGCCTTGCCACCGTGAGCACCGGCATCAAGAAGCACCCGACCAGCGCCGGCACCTTCACGATCCTGACCAAGAACCTCACCTACCACTCCGAGAAGTACCACGAGGCCTCCATGCCCTTCATGGAGCGGCTGACCTGGGACGGCATGGCCATCCACGGCGGCA
>CAXTMD010000258.1:4776-6941 GCA_964245035.1 uncultured Chthoniobacterales bacterium | reverse complement strand
GGTTGGCGTTCACCCAACTGCCCTCCAGCGCGCTCGGCGGCCGCCGCGTGGTCGCCGCGCCCGCCGTGGCCGAACTGGGTGACGTGGACGCCTTGCGCGCGCAGGGGATCGGCTACGTCGTGGTGTGCTGGTACGATTCGCGCCGCTACGTGGACCCGCACAAGCGGCCGAGCGCGGGCGCGCGGGATTTCTTGGCCCGCCGGGCGTTTTACCAATCGCTGCCCACCCGCGCGCGTTCGATCTGGAAGAGTGATATCCGGCAGCCTTTCCCATTGCGACCCGGCTTGGAACTGTTTGCGCTGGGACCATGAAAAATCCTGCTTGCCAAGCTGGTGGCGGCATCCTACTGTCCGCTTCCCCTGCAACCAGGGAGATGCAATTATGGCCTACGTAATCCTCAAAGCCGGCGGTAAACAGTACAAGGTGGCCGAAGGCGACGTGATCGACATCGCGAAACTGGACGCCGAGGCGGGCCAGGAAACCACGTTCTCCGACGTCCTCTTTCACGCCGACGGCGACAAGCACACCCACGGTGCCCCGACCCTGAGGGGCGCGTCCGTCGTGGGCGAGGTCGTCGAACAGCGCAAGGCCGACAAGGTCATCGCGTTCAAGTACCGCCGCCGCAAGGGTTACCACCGCACGGTCGGCCATCGCCAGAAGCTCACGCGCGTGAAGATCAAATCGATCTCTTTCCAGGCTTAACATTTTTCCCGATCCCTCGTCATGGCACACAAGAAAGGTCAAGGCAGCGTCAAGAACGGCCGCGATAGCGTCTCCAAGCGGCTCGGCGTCAAGAAATTCGGCAGCGAACAGGTCGTCGCCGGCAACATCATCATCCGCCAGCGCGGCACCAAGTACCTGCCCGGCCGCAACGTCGGCCTCGGGCGCGACTTCACGATCTTCGCTCTCACCGACGGCGAGGTGAAGTTCGACCAGGGCGGCCGCCGGGTGAACGTGGTCGCGGTCGCGTCGGCAACCGCGTGAGCGGGCGTCCGGTCCTGTCGGATCGGGCGTACTAGAGGCTGCTCATGGATGCGGCCAATTTGCACGCCGGTGGACCTGAGGGTTCACCGGCTTTTTATCGAGCGGCGCTGGCACGGTTGACGGCGGACGAACGCTACGGGCGCAACGTCCAGTGGGGCGAACCGCGCTCCGGCCATCCCGAAGGGCCGATCTCCGCGCACATCGCCGATCTGGAGCGCAACGCCGCGGTGCTCGACCGGCATCTCTCCGAGACCGACCGCTGGCGGCTGCGGCTGTTGATCCATTCGCACGACACGTTCAAGCCCGACGCGGCGGACGTGAAGATTTCCCACCCGCAGAGCCACGCGTCGCTCGCGCGGGCGTTTTTGGCGGAGTTCTGCCCGGATGACCGCGGTCTGCTCGACATCGTGCAGTTCCACGACGAGCCGTACGCGCTCTGGCGGCAGGAGCAGCACTTCCGACTGAACAAGGAGCGGTACGACGCGCTGTTTGCCCTGATCCGTGAGTGGGATTTGTTCCTGGCGTTTCTCATCGTGGACGGCTGCACGGAGGGCAAGAGTCGGGAGCCGCTGCGATGGTTCTTCCGGCAGGCGGCCGAGCACCGTGTGCAGTCGGAGGTCACGGCGGCGGACATCCTGTAGCGCCGCGCATGTTCCACGTCGTCCTCGTCGAGCCCGAAATCCCGCCCAACACCGGCAACATCGCGCGGCTGTGCCTGGCGGCGGACGCCGACCTGCACCTGGTCAAGCCGCTGGGGTTTTCGCTGGAGGACAAGTACCTGCGGCGCGCAGGGATGGACTACTGGGAACAGGTCCGCGTCACGCTCTGGGAAGGCTGGGCCGAGTTGCACGCCGCGCGTCTGGCGCGCGGCGCGGCGCGGTATTTTTTGCTGACCACCAAGACGGACCGGCCCTACTATGCGCAGGAGTTCGCGCCGGGGGATTACCTCGTGTTCGGACGCGAGACGCGCGGGTTGCCGGAGAGTCTGCTCACCGCCGAGCGTGAGCGGTTGTTGACGATCCCCATGGCTCCGGCGGCGCGCAGCCTTAACCTCGCCACGGCGGCGGGGATCGTGTTGTTCGAGGCGGTGCGGCAGGTAAGGACGTTGTAGGGCAGGCGCTCCGCCTGCCGCGTTTCGGGACGTGGGTTGGGAACAGACGCAACGGGGAAGCGTGCAATAG
>CAXTMD010000258.1:0-4766 GCA_964245035.1 uncultured Chthoniobacterales bacterium | reverse complement strand
TGATTTGGCATCATCACCCCCGCCATGACCGTCCAGGTGGTAAGCCGCCCGATGGCTGCTTTTCAAGCGGTGAAGGCGGGCGAGTTGGCCAATACGCAACGGCGACCGGAGACATTGAAGGTGACGAAGTAGACTACTTCCTGCTCCCGCGCCAGCCAGACCGGGATGCGGGGCGGGTGAGCCATGGAAGAAATCCTCCCTACTGCGTCAGGTCGTTCGCCACCGAGTTCACGTCGAAGCCCACCGGCAGCGAGATGCGCGGGATGCCCTTAAGCGTGAAGTTGAGCAAAAAGCCGTAGTCGCTCACCCCGTTGTTGTCGCGCACCGTCAGGCCCAGCGACGCCACAAAGCTCGACAGGTCCCGGTAGATCGTGTAGCTCTGCGCCTGGAGCTGGTGCTGGGAAAATTCGTAGCGCTCCGTGAAGCCCGCGCTCCAGTTGTCGTCGATCCGGTAGTACACGTTGGCGCGCAACAGGCTGCTGTTGGCAAAGAACGGGTTGTCGTTCAGGTAGCGGTGCGAGAGGACGACATCCAGCTTTGAGGTCGGCATGAACTGCACGGCCGAGTCGATCTCCGTGAACCCGCGCTTGCCGTTAAAAATCGGCAGCTGCGAGTTCACCGTCGCGTTCACCCACGGCAGCGGCCGGAACGACACTTGGTTGAACACGTTGGAGACGTTCGTCGGGTAGGTCGGGTCGTACGCGTTGACCTGGAAGAACGTGTCTACCTCCAGCCAGTTGAAGGTCAGCGCGTCGCGCTTGGTCTGGAAGCGGTTGCGTACGCCGATGCGGATGTCGGTCGCCTCGTTGATCGCGTCGATGGAGTTGTACTGTGGGAAGTTGATGGGCAAAAGCTGCGTGGTCGGCAGCCGCCGGTCGAATTGGAGCAGGTCGCGCGACCCGATCCCGAAATCTTCCACCTCGGAAAAGTTGATGTACGGCTGGATGACGTGCTGGAGTCCGTCCAGACCCAGCGTCCGGTCTTCCACGTCGCCGTACACCCGCGAGAGCTTGAAGGAAAGCTCGAGGCCGGTGTCCACCACGGGCCGCAGGATGTCCTTGCGCACTTGGAAGTTGCTGATGGACTGCTGGAGCGCATAACGCCGCGCGAGGTCGGACGCGCTCAGGGTCGCCGGGTTCGCGCTGAGCAGCGTCTGGTCGTTCGTGACGTTCTCGATCTGCTGGAGCGCGGCCGAGGCGTCGTTGCCGGGCGCGGATTGCCCGTAGTACGTCGCGCGCAAGCCCAACCGCGGCACGACGCTCAGCCAGCCAAAGAGCGTCTTGGCGTAGGTCAGCTCGTGGTAGGTGTCGAGCCGGAACGTGCTGTACTCGGGCAGCGGGCTCTGGCTGTCGTAGGAGCGCCGCAGGAAGCCGACCGAATCCGTGTTCGTGTAATAAAAATCGCTGTTCCACAGCGGCAGGTGCGGCACGTCGACCGTGAAGTCGGGCAGGCGTTCGGTGGCGTCGAAGAAGTCGTTGAACTGCGCGCGACCGGTCAGAGCCGCCACGAACGTCGGCTGGCGGAACACCGCCGTCAGCATGTTGTCCGGATTAGGGTCGCGGGTGAACTCGCCCTCGTAGAAGTCTTGGAGCAGGTAGCGGTCGCTGAGCTTGTCGGCGTCGACCTTCACGTAGAAATCGTCAGTGAAGAAGTCCGTGCCCTTCAGCGCGAAGCGGTAGCGGTTGTTGTCGATGGGCAGACGCGGCAGCGAGGTGCGGTTGAGGTCGGAGTGGTCGTCGTGCGTGTAGTAGCTCAGGAACTGCACGTCCTCGTCGCGCCGGATCTGGCGCGAGAGCGCGTCGCCGGTCAGCACGTACTCCTCGCCGTTGTTGGCGATCAGGCTGCCTGGGGCACCGCTGGAGGTGGCGTTGGCGTCGTGCGGCGAGTTGGTCGGCGCGCCGACCGGCGCGGGGACCGACGGATCGTCGTCGCTGGCGTAGGGGGCCGCGCCGGCCGTCGAGGGCGGGTTGGCCACGCGGCGGCCGGGCTTGTATTCGAGGTTGAGGCCGAAGCCGACGCCGCGCGAGGTGCGGTAGTCCAGCCGCGCGGTGCCAGTGAGCTTGTCGGTGACCGGGAACGACACGCCCGTGAGCAGGTACGCGCCAAAGATGCTCGAATAGCCGGGGTTCACCTGGTAGCCGCTCTGCTGGTCGAGCGACTGGTAGAAGTACGGGAACCAGAAAACGGGCGTCGTGCCGACGTAGAGCCGCGTGTCGACGAAGACGACGCGGTTGTCCGGGTAGATGCGGATGCGCCGGGCGTGCAGGTGGTAGTCGGGCTGGGAGTGGTCGTCGGTGGTGAAGTCGCCGTTGACCACGTTGAACTGCGCGCCAGCGTAGGGCGAAAACCCGGACTCGCCGCTGAAGGCAAAGGGCGGCCGGGTGCCGTCGAAGTTGAGCGCGCGGACCGCCTTGGTCTGGAAGTTGTAGACGGCGCGGTCGGCGAGCAGCGAGGTGTCGAGCCGGTAGATGCGCACGTTGCCGATCAACAGGGCTTCGTGGGTGTCGAGATTGTACTCGGCGTGGTCGCAGTAGATGCTCGCGTCCTCCGTCTGGATGTTGACGCCACCCGTGCTGGTGGCCACCCGCCCGGCGGGCGTGGTGCTGTAGGTGGTGCCGCCGTTGGGCGCGGTCGAGTTTATCTCGATGCCCCCCTCCTGGGCGTTTGAAGCCGCGTTGTTCCCGCTAGAGGCAACCGACACTCCGCTCTGGGCAAGAACGGAGCCAGGCAGCAGGAGCAGAACCAGAGCGAACAGCCAGCGGTTGGACGAGAAACGGTTTTCCCATCCTCTTCCCGCTCGTCCGGTGTGCCGCGTCGTTTTCATCCTCCGCCTTCTCCCTCTGCTTGCTTAGTCCCCGTACCCGTGCGGATGCTGCTGGTGCCAGGCCCAGGCACTTTCAACAATGGCGTCGAGCGACTGGTACTTGGGCTGCCAGCCGAGGCTTTTCTGGATTTTGCCCGAAGCCGCCACCAACCGCGGCGGGTCGCCGGCGCGGCGGGGCTTCTCGACGACTGGAATCGCGTGGCCCGTCACGCGCCGGCAGCACGCGATGACCTCGGCCACGCTGTTGCCGCCGCCGGTGCCCAGGTTGTAGAACTCGCTCTCCGGCGCGTCGAGGGCCAGGATGTGCGCCTGCGCGAGGTCCACGATGTGGATGTAGTCGCGGATGCAGGTGCCATCAGGCGTCTCGTAGTCGGTGCCGTAGATTTCGGCGTGGTCTTTTTGCCCGAGGGCGACCTTGAGGATGTTCGGGATCAGGTGGGTCTCGATCCGGTGGTCCTCGCCGAACTTTTCCGTGGCCCCGGCGGCGTTGAAGTAGCGCAGGGCGACGAACTTCAGCCCGTGGATCTGGTCGTACCAGCGCAAGATCTGCTCGAAGATGAGCTTGCTCTCGCCGTAGGGATTGATCGGGTGCTGCGGCAGCGTTTCGTCCATCGGCAGGCGCTCGGGCGGGCCGAAGGTCGCGCAGGTCGAGGAAAACACGAACTTCTTGACCCCCGCGGCCACCATGGCGTCGAGCAGGTTGAGCCCGCCGCCGACGTTGTTGTGGAAATACTTGGACGGATTGGTCATGGACTCGCCCACCAACGCGTTGGCGGCGAAGTGCATGACGGCGTCCGGCTTGGCCGCGGCGACGGCTTGGCCGATGGATTCGGCGGTGTTGAGGTCGCCTTCCACGAGCGTGGCGCGGGGATCGACGGCGAGGCGGTGGCCCTCGGTGAGGTTGTCGAACACGGTGACCGCGTGCCCGCGGTCCAGGAGTTGTTCAACGCAGATGCTGCCGATGTAGCCCGCGCCGCCGGTGACGAAAATGTTCATGGATCGCGACCGACGTTAGCGGGACGCGACAGGGCTTGGAAGACAAAAGCTCAGAACTCTTCTTCGTCGTCTTCCTCGCCGTGGCCCTCGTTGTTTTCGTCCTCGACGATGGCGTCCGCCCGGGCGAAGCCGAGAATCTTGCTCGCGTAGAACACCGCCACCTTTTCACCGTGGCGTGTGAAGGTCAGAAACGCCGAGTCGTAGCTGTATTCATCGGCCTCGACGGCGATCTGATCCTGTTCCGCGAAGAAAACGACAAAGGTATCCATAGGTGCGCTGCCACTTTCCCGGCGAATGGGGCCGCGTCAATCTTCTTCCCGCGCTGTTCGCCCCAGGGAGCAGAGCCCGCGCCGCTTCGCCCCTTCCACGAACGCCCAGAACTCCGCCGCCGACGCGCCCCAGGTCCGTTCGCGGGCGGCCTCAACCGCCTGGGAAACGTTGCGCCCCGAGCGGTAGAGGAGGCTGAACGCTTCCTTGATCTCCGCTCGCTCCGCCGGCGAGAACCCGGCCCGGCGCAGGCCCACGACGTTCAATCCCCACACGTGGTTGCGCTCGGCCGCCAGCGTGAACGGCGGCACGTCCTTGGAAAACGCGCTCTGTCCCTGGATGATGGCCCCCCGCCCCACCCGCACGAACTGGTGGAACACGCTGCCGCCGCCGACGAACACCCGGTCGGCCAGTTCCACGTAGCCGCCGAGCATCGAGCCGTTGGCGATGACGACGTGATCCCCCACCTGCGCGTTGTGGCCGAGGTGGGCGTTGGCCATGAGCATGCCGTGGGCGCCCATCCGCGTGACCGTGCCCGGCTTGGTGCCGCGGTGGATCGTGCAATGCTCGCGGACCTGCGTGCCCTCGCCGACCTCCACGCCGCTGTCCGTCGCCGGGTCGAAGGCGAAGTCCTGCGGCCAGCCGCCGAGCACCGAGCCGTGGCCGACGCGCACGCCCG
>CAXTMD010000257.1:0-6958 GCA_964245035.1 uncultured Chthoniobacterales bacterium | reverse complement strand
GGCCAAAGACCCGGCCGACCGTCCGCAAGACCCGGGCAAGCTGCGGCGCGAGATCGAGGCCTGCCTGGCAGACCCGGCGGCGGCAGCGGCCGAGCGGATCGAGATCCCCGCCGGGAACGTTCCCGCCGCCCACGTTCCGGACGCTTCGCTGCCAGGTCCCCCGCCCACCACCGGTGAGACCGTTGCGGATCGCTTCCGGCTGCTGGAGTCCGTCGCGACGGGGAACACGGGGCAGGTGTTCCGCGCTGTCGACGCGCGCCGCGGGGACCGTCCGGTCGCGCTCAAGTTGTTCCGGCCCGACCTCCGGCTGGACGAGACGGAGTTGAGCGGCTTGCAAGACGACCTGCGCCGGCTGCGGGCCGCGCCGCACCCGGGGCTGATCGAGGGACTCGCGCTGGACCAGGTGCGTGGCCACTGGTTTCTGGCGTCGGAGTGGCTGCACGGGTTCACGCTGGTGGACCTCCTGCGCCACCGTGGTCAGCTCGGGCTGCCGGAGGCGTTGCGATTGCTCGGCGGCGCGTGCGCGGCGACGGTGCACGCACACGCCAACGGCTTGCACCGGCTCGGGCTCGCGCCGCACCAAGTCTTCGTGCACTTTCCGGCAGGATTCGGCGGTGACCAAGTCCACGCGGCGCACGCGGTTCTGGACCGGCCGCTGGCGCAGTGGCCGGGGTTCGAGTTGAAGATCGACGCGCTTTGCCCGGTGCGGGAGTCCGGTCGGACGCCGACCTGGGCCGGCACGATGACGCTTGTCCCCTCCGCGCCGGAGTCCGGGCGCAAGGCCGGTCCGACCGGGGGCGGTTCCCTGCGGGCGGTCGGCGCCCTGTTCTACGAAGTCCTCGGCGGTGCTCTGCCACTCGCTTCCGCGGACGGCGGGCGCGAGTGGCCACCCTTGCCAACTCTCAACGAGGAAGCCAACGCCGCTTTGCGGCGTGCCCTGTCGTCTGCTCCGGGCTTCCGCGACGAGCGCGCGTTTTTCGAGGCCCTGCGCACGGCCAGCGGCCTCGGGCGCTCGGACCAGGCACCCGCTCCGGGGGGCGCTCTGCCGATTCCGCTCCACGTTCCGGGAGGCAAGGCGGCTACGCCACGGCGGCAGCGGACGGTTGATCCTCCGTTGGCAGCGGGAACGCCGCAACACATGGCTCCCACGATCCGCACCCGCTTGTTGCGTCCCCGCAAAGGTGGTGCGTCGAGCGCAGCCGGCGATCTCCGCAGCGGGGGAAGGCCGCGGGGTATTCCCAAGATTTGGGTAGCGGCGGGGGCGACCGGGCTGGCCGCCTTGGCGATCGTCGCTGGGTTTCTGCTGCGGCCGCGGCCCGCCTCGACCGCGCCGCCAGACAACTCGACGGTTGAGGCTACCCCGACACCCTGAAAAACGTCGCGGCCCACTCCCTGTTGGGGAGTGGACCGCACCGGAAAGCGGCAAACTTTTTACCGGCCGTTGTCCTGGTCGGAACCTCCGCGGTCCTCGAAGCCAAGCGCCTTGAGCGTGGACCCGTCAACCCGTCCGGTCGCGCGCAATTTGTTATCTTGCTGGAACCGGGTCAGCGCGCTCTTGGTGGCAGGACCGAACTCTCCGTCGGCAGGTCCTTTGTAATAGCCACGTTTGGCGAGTTGCCGCTGCACTTCCTTCGGCAAAGCGGAGGGGTCGGGAGCAGCGCCGTTGTTGCCGTTGCGGCTGTCGACCACCCGGCCGTCGTACGCGCCGCCGTTGCCATAGCCGTAGCCGTACGGCCCGTACCCGGCCGGATCACCGTAGAACCCACCGTAATAGCCGTAACCGAACCCAAAGAAGAACGGGTCGTAGAAGTACGGAACCCCGCCAAAGAAGTAGTAGTGGGGCCGGTATCCGCGGTAGTATCCACGGCCATAATAACCGCCGCGGTAAGCGTGCGAATAATTCGCCGCCGGCCGGATCGCCTGGGTCCGGGCACCCGCAGCACCAGGAGCGGCATGGATGCCGCCGCCAAACGCCGCACCGTGGGGCGCGGCCTGCAATCCGGTCGCAGCCAGGAGCACCGCACCGGTCGTAGCGAGCAAAGTTTTGATCATAATGTCACCTTCAGCTTGAACATCGCGCAACAAACCATCCCCGCGCGTCTGACTGGTGGGCGATGAGGGATTCGAACCCCCGACCAACTCGGTGTAAACGAGCCGCTCTACCACTGAGCTAACCGCCCTAAATTGCTCTCGCTCAACATCTTTTGAGTATTTTGCGGGGCGAGCATTTCGCGTTTGTCCGACCGTTTTATCCGACCTATCGTTGTCGTGCGATGAAAACGAAGCCGGAAAAGGGAGGGCCATACACTTACGCGGGCGAAGGTTTGCTCCGCTACGCGAATGGAAAATACTATGCCAGATTCATGGTGAACTGCAAGGACGTGCGGAAAAGTCTACGCACCACAGATCTCGCCTTAGCAAGGCGCCGTTTGCGCGATCTGCGTGCTGACCTTGAACAGACCGGGGCCGGTGGCGAGCAGTTGACGCTGCGGCAGCTTTGCGAACGCTACCTGCACACGACGCTGCACCGCGCCACCAAAACGGTCGCCACGAAGCAGCGCGCCTGCAATGCGGTGGTGGCTGACTGGCCCGGGGGGCCGGACGTGCTGATCTCGAAGGTCCGGCACTCGCAAGTGGAAACCTGGCTGGCCAGCTACAAGTTCGGTGCGGGAAGCTACAACCACTACTTGGAGTTCATCCGCGCCGCGTTTGCTCTCGCGGTCAACGACCGTCTCCTAGCGCACTCCCCGGTGGACGGCATCAAAACCAAACGGCGTGCGAAGCCCCTGCGCGCGACCCCGACCGAGGGCGAGTTCCAAGCCATCGTCGCCAACATCCGCGAACAACCCTTCAGCGACACCGCCGAGGACAGCGCGAATTTGGTCGAGTTCATGGGACTAGCCGGCCTCGGCCAAGCCGAGGTGTGGGGAATGCAATGGGAACACATCAAGTGGGAGTCCGGCTGGATGACGGCGTTCCGCGCGAAGACGAAAACGGCTTTTGACGTGCCGCTCTATCCCAAGGTGCGCTCATTTTTGCAGAGGTTGCGTGAAGCTCGGGGTAGTTCGCCGAGCCCAGCCGACAAGATCTTCCGCATCAAGAGCGCTAAAACCGCGTTGAAGAATGCCTGCAAGCGTTTGCAACTGCCAAACTACAGTCCGCGTTCGCTGCGGCGCTGCTTCATCACCGGCGCATTGCGGCGTGGCGTGGACGTGCAATCCATCGCCGCGTGGCAGGGGCACACCGATGGCGGGAAACTGGTGCTGCAAACCTACAGTCACATCACCAAGGACCACTCGGCTGCCATGGCGAAGCTGATGACTTGAACGGCGCGTAAGCTACCCACCGCTGATGCTTGCAACGACAAGCGACGGTGGCCGAGCGAAAACACATAAGCGGTGGCGTAGGTAATAAGGGCTATGTGGCTTCGAAGATCCGGCCGCTGTAGGTGGCGCGGCTCGCGTGAAGTGAGACAGGCCAAACTCCTGCCCCTCTGCATCCCACCTACAGTCAATGCACTCCGGTGTGGTTCTCTGCCGTCGTCAGCCAAGCACCTTGGTCAGAAAATTTGCGAGCTGGCAACGCTCCAGTGCGCACCGCTGCTCCACGCACGAACGTCAGATGCCCCAGGCATCTGTTGCAGCTGGGGTGACAGCTCGCAAGACCGAGCTAGTCTCCAGTCCGCCAAAAATCTGTGGATGCTGGGACCACCAGGAACCGGATGCATCGACTTTTAGAAGCAATTACATACAGCAGTTACACTTTTTCCTTGCAGAGATTACACCGACGGTTTACACCTGCGTAATGCCCAATCCGCTCTCCGGTATCCCCAAGAACCCTGGTATGAGGGTCGCATTCAAACTGAAAGAAACTGCTCAGATGCTGGGCATTTCCGACAACACGGTTCGCCGCTTGGCAGCCCGCAAACTTCTCCGTCCTCTGCGGTACACTCGCCATTTGTTGTTTTCGGCACAAGAGATCGAGCGGTTCCTGCACGAGGCAGGATGAGCCGAAAAGCTACCCGGGCCACAAAACGAACCCCGCAGCCAAGCCCAAAGCCCCTTTATCTCTAGCTGTCGCAGAGCTACTTGCTGAAATCAAAGGAACTAGGAACCGCAAGGTTTGCCACCGCGGGAGTGCACATCGGCAAATAGCTTGTGCTGGTTTTTGGGATTGCTCACAATCAACGAAGGCCCCGCCGCGCTGCTGCACGGCGACCGCGTCTTCCTCACCTACTCCGCCGCCACGACGGACGCCCACTACTGCCTGGACCTGCTCAGCGCGGACGCCGACGCCGACCTGCTCGACCCGTAATCTTGGACCAAGTCCCCCCATCCCGTCCTGGCGACCGACGCCGCCGCGAACGTCTTCGGCCCGGGCCACAACTCTTTCACCCCGACGCCCGACGGCAAGACGGACCTCATCGTCTACCACGCGCGTCCCTACGAGCACATCAACGGCGACCCGTTCTACGACCCCAACCGCCACGCCCGCGCACAGGCCATCCGCTGGAACGCCGACGGCACCCCCGACTTTGCCCCAGCCCGTCCCTGACGGACCCTACAGCGCGCGTCCCTCCGACGCCCACCAGCGGATGCCCCTCACCCGGCACCCAGTGCCATCTTCCGGGTCGGTGGCGGCGGCCGGGTAAGTTTTGGAAGCGATCCGCTCCGGCTTGCCTGCCAGGCCAGAAACCGTTACACCAAAATCCACGACATGGCGTCTTGTACAACCGCTCTACCCTTGTCAGGCCGGAATAGATGTCAGAGCGGCGTAAAATAAGACGCCATCATGCCGTCCATTATCTGTTAGGTTCCATGAATGTCCGCATCTCTTCCTCATACGTTGATCGGCTGATAGCGGAGCAGGATCTACTTGGCCTCTACCAAGTCGTCGGTATCCGTAGCGAGGAAGGCGAACTACCGCCGGAATGTTGGTTATCTACCCGGTTGTTGGAGTGGGAAGGTGCCACCCGCTCGGGCATTTGGCAGTATTACGAAGGTTTGGCAGCAGACACTTTCCAGCGGGTCAGCCTCGCCTTGGATCAGGCAGGCTTTACCGACATCGCCGAGCAGTACCGCTACGGCCAGCAAACCTGGGATGTACCCGAACAAGTCGCCAGCGTGGACCGCTGGATCGACGACCATCAACCCCGCATCAAAGCGGCGGTGCTGTCGTTGCTGGCAGGTAGCCGCTCTTTCCTGTGCGCCCAGACCTAACCACGCGCTGCAGCCGACCGCCGGGGCGACCACGCGCAAGCGTAATCCAAGCTTTACTCTCGCCCCGGCGGCGGCTGAGCTTGATTCTGTTAGCCGTTCCAAGTGCACGGCGGCGTCAGGCGCAGAGAAAATCGCCAGCAAACAAAGCGGACGAGCTTCGTCGGTCGATGGCCAGCCACTTTGCATCCGGAGCGCGTCGATGCAAAACTCGGATCATGGCCATCGAAGACACCACGCGTGTCGCACATCTCACCCACAGCAACCTGGGCGGGATCGAAGAAGTGAACGACTTCCTCAAACTCGGCTGGGTCTTGCTACAGACGTATTGCACCAGTGTCGGCGATCCCGGTGAGCGCGACGAAGAACCAAACTTCGTGCTAGCCTGGCAGGACAGGTCACGCGAGCCTGTCTACCCGCCGTATTCCTCTGCGAAGGAGTTCCACGAGGAGTGGGACAGCGAGGCAGGCAAACACGACTGGCAGTGAGCACCGGCCCGGCCGCGACGATTTCCCACTCCCCTCTCACCATCATGTTCACCGGTTACTGGATCGAGAACGGCGAAATCTACGGACCTAGCGGTTTCATGCGGTGGCGGTTCGAAGGAACGGAGATCTGTTCGTCGGACCGCTGCTACACGGGTTATTACCGCGACGGTGAAGAAATCTCCGGTCCGTCCGGCTACACCAGGTTCTACATCAGCAGCGGCGAAATCCACGGTCCGCGTCAATCCTTGCCATGGCTATAGCTGCCGCTGCCATCAGCCCGCACTCCCAGCCTCCGCCGAGATTGATCCTGTCGATCCGATGAGTACCCCGATGACCTGGCACCAGTGGGACGATTACCTACGCCTGCTCGCCCGGCGTCTCCTCGCCGAGTGGAACTGCGCGCTGCCTCCGCACGACACCCTCCCATCCGAGCACCTCGAATACGCTGTGTCCGCGTGGTGCATGCTGATCGCAAAACACATCGACGGCGAACTGCCCGAGACGCCGCCCGAGATCATCCGCCCGTGGCTGCTCGCGCGCATCGTCTACGCCAACACGCTCGCAAACATCCTCAGCCAGAAGGCGGATCAGGACCCACCCGAACTTTGCGAAAAGAGCGTGCGCCACCTGCTGATCGGCGAGTGGCACGGCGCGGGCCGCGACTGGTGGCCGCTCGCCCTCAAACTCGACGAGTAAAAACGTCCTCCGGCGCATCCCCCCGCGCGTTGCCATGATCGCCAGCGTCCCCCTCGAAACCGACCTGTTGTTCGCCCGTCCGCTGCCTGGGGGCGACGGCTTCACGTGGACCCTGGCCTCCCGCCTCGGGCACGCCTTGACCGTGGCCCAAGACTTCTACGGCCCGCGCGATGCCAACTACACGGTCCTCGGCGTCGAGATCGGCGGCGACACCCCGCAAATCTGGTACCCCGGCAACTGCGGCCATGTGATCGTCCAGATCACCCCCGAGTGTGCCACGGACATGTCGCGCGCCTCCTACCAGATCGCGCACGAAGCCGTCCACCTCCTCTGCCCGAGCGGCAGCAACCGCTCGACGGTCCTCGAAGAGGGCTTGGCGACCCACTTTTCCACGTGGTACATGCAAGCGCACTGCCACGCGGTCTGGACCGAAGACTGGGAATCCTACCGGCGGGCGCGCGCCTCGGTGGAACGACTCCTCGCGCTCGACCCGACGATCATCCGCTCGATTCGCCAGCGGCAACCGTCGCTTCACCTGGTCACCGCCGAGGACCTCCT
>CAXTMD010000256.1:0-6970 GCA_964245035.1 uncultured Chthoniobacterales bacterium | reverse complement strand
CCCCATGTGCGCCATGAACCAGCAACGCTGGGGCGACCTGTACGACGAACGGTTGGCAGACCCCGCGCTTTTGGCTGAGCCACAGCCGACGAATCGTGTGCCCGCAGTTGTGGCCGCCGAAGCCGTCCCGCTGCCGGACGTTTTGACGCCCGTTTAGCCGGGCTACTTCGACGGGAATGGAAATGGTCCTCAAACCAACGGCCGAAGCCGGCTTTTCGCCGTCGGCCGATGCGACGGGACCGCCACAGGTCAGGGTGGGCATCAGCATCATCGTGCCCTGCTGGCGCGAGGACGCGGTGAGCGACGAAACGGCGGCGCGGTGGTTGGGCAGCCAGTGGGTCGCCGAGGTGTTGATCGCGTCGGTCGGCGACCGGCCGGACCCCACCGCATCCGCAATTTCGGGCCTGCGGGTCGTGCGCTGCCGCCGTCCGGGGCGCGGCCTCCAGATGAACGAAGCCGCCCGGCAGGCGCGGGGCGAAATCCTGCTCTTTCATCACGCCGACACGGAGTTGACCGACGAACATCTTCTCAGTTTGTCCGCCTCCATGCGCGATCCCAAGGTCGGGGGTGGAGCGTTCCGCCGGCGTTTCGACGAGCGGCACCCGCGTCTGCGTTGGTTGGAGCCCTGGGAGGCGCGGCGCTGCCGGCTGTTCGGCCCCGTCTTCGGGGATCAATCCATCTTCGTGCGCCGGACGGTCTTCGAAACGCTGGGCGGTTTTGCCGAGGTGCCGCTCATGGAGGACGTGGAGTTTTCCTGCCGTCTGCGGCGGCATGCGCGGGGGCTGGCCATCCTCACTCCGGCTATCCGCTCGTCGGCGCGCAAGCATCTCCAGCAAGGCCGCTGGCGCACGACGCTAACCAACACGCTGCTCTTGCTGCTCTACGTGGTGGGCATCTCGCCCCAGCGTCTGCACGGCTGGTATTACCGACAGAGACGGTGAGGGAAGCCGGACGCGCGCCTCGCCCAAACGTTGCGGTGCAGCCCCCAGCAGGTAACGCCACATCAGCCAGGCGTCCGTTAAGCTCCGACGAAACGCGCCTTGCCCGGCGAAGCGCCGCGCGGACGACCACACCGGCGGCTCCAGCGTGACCAACCGTCCCTCTCCAGCCAGCCGCCGCGAAAAATCGAGGTCCTCGAATACATCGAGATCGCTAAAGCCGCCTATCCTTTCAAAGACCGACCGCCGCACGAAGATGGCTTGGTCCCCAAGGTGCCACCCGAACCAGCGGTTGCGCCAGCGTGCCAGCCAGCAGGTCAACCGCAGCCAGCGCGACGGGGAGTCGTAGCGCCGCGCGAAGCCGCCTCCCACGACGTCCGGCTGCGCACACGCCGCGAGCACCTGCCCGGGCGCATCCGGCGGGAGCACCGTGTCCGCGTGCAGGAACACCAGCACTTCCCCATGCGCGCGGGCTGCTCCCGCATTCATCTGCGCGGCGCGTTGCGCGCGTGACGAACGGACGACGATGCAGCCCTTGGCGCGTGCCACCGCCACCGTGGCGTCGCGGCTGTTCGCGTCCACCACGATGACCTCGACGGTCTTTTCCCCATCGGCAGCGTGGCGTGCGATGGCATCGAGGGTACGGGGAAGGGCGGCTGCTTCGTCGAGAGTCGGGATGATGACGGAGAGCATACCGGCGTTCCTGCCGCCTCAATGAAAGATGCGGTCGATGATCAGGTTTGCCTTGCTGTAGTTGCGGCCGTGCTCCCCCTGGTCGTTCAGGCCCCAATTGTAGGAAAGATAACTCACGTCGTAGTCTCCACCGGCCAAGAAGGCGTGGTCTTTCTCCGGCGCTTTCTCAGCCAAGACCTTCTTCACGCCGCCGGCCTTGTCGAAGTCCTCCTTGTACCACTTGAAGATGCTGGAAATCTCCACCTTCTTTTTTGCGGGGTCGAATGCGTTGAGGTCCGACCGGCCCAACCAGACGCGGTAGGCTCTGGCATCCTGACTCTCAAAGTCGCTGGCGGTGTAGGCGGACCGTTGCAAAGGCGGGCAGCTCCGCGCCGCGCAAACCAGGATGCTGTGCGCGGCGATGCCGACCTGCGGGCGGAGCGCGCCGTTTTCGATGTCGTTGAGCGAGACCGCCTCCCCACCGACCGTGTAACGCTTGGCCGTGAAAGGGTCCTTGGTTTCCCAGACGCTCTCGGTTGGGTAGTTCTGTAAAATCCAACTCAAGACCCCGGCGTTGTAGGCATTTGCCAGCGCGGCGGCCCGCTCGTTGCCTTCGGCGGGTTTTTCCGGCTTGGGGGCGAACTCTTTGAGGTACGCGTTCAGCGCCGCCACGTCGTCGGCGTTGCCTTTCCAGGCCGCGTAATTTACCAGGCCCTGCTCGTTGACGTATTTCTTGAGCATCGCGTCGAACTTTTCGTGGTTCACTCCGCGCGGCACGCTGACTTGGGCGGGCGGCGGTTCGGCGGCCCGTACCCTCAATACGGCCACGCAGCAAACCGCCAAAAGCAGCAGCCCGCCGGCGAGCAGGAAGCGGACGGAGTTTTGTGGAATCTTCATCGCATATAAATCGCTCGGGGCGGTTCAAACAGACGGATCAACGCGGGGTGGCGGCACCGAACCACGATCCGATGGCCATGCGTTTTGACGAATCCGTCACCATCCGGGTGCCTGGCAGCGTATCCAGAACTTTGTTCCAATGATTCCTCTCCGCAAAACGGTCGTGCTCCTCGGCGCTGGCCATGCGCATTTGTATTCGCTGCGCCGGGCGGTGCGGTTCCGTCGGCAAGGTTTCCGGCTGGCGCTGATTGCTCCCGGTCCGTTCTGGTACTCGGGGCTGGCCACCGGCATGCTCGGCGGCTTCTATCCACCCGAGCAGGACCAGATCGACATGGCGCGTCTGGTGCGCGCCGCCGGGGGAGAGTTTATCAAGGGGCACGCAGCCCGGATTGATCCCGCCGGGCAGAAGGTCCTCATGGAAGACGGGCGGGAGGTTCCCTTTGACGCGCTGTCGGTCAACGTCGGCAGCGAAGCCGTCGAACTGCCCGGCGCGGCCGGTGTTGGCAACGTCTATCCTGTCAAGCCGCTCGAACACCTCGCGCGCCTGCGCCGCGATCTGCAAGCGGCGGCAGGCACCGTGCGGCGGGTCGTGGTCGTCGGCGGCGGGGCCAGCGGCGGAGAGATCGCCATGAACGTGCGCGCTCTGCTCGACCGGAGCGGCGCGGAGGGGGCGGAAGTCATCCTCCTGGCGGCCGGGGACCGCCTCTTTGCACAGTTCGCCCCGGCGGCGGCGCACAAGGCGGCTCGTCTGCTGCGGGGCAGACGGGTGGAAGTGCGCTTGAAAACGCGGGCGGAACGAGTGGAAGACGGCGCGGTGATCACCGGGGAAGGCGAGCGAATCGCGTTCGATTTCCTCGTGAACGCCGCCGGGTTGAAGCCTTCCGCGTTGCTGCGCGCAAGCGGCCTGCCGGTGGACGCCCGCGGCGCGCTGCGGGTCAACCGTTTTCTCCAGGCCATCGGCTATCCGTCGATCTTTGCCGGCGGCGACTGCGCGGCGTTCGAGGAACGGCCTTTGGCGAAGATCGGCGTCTACGCGGTCCGGGAAGCTCCCATCCTCTTGCACAACCTGCTCGCCTTTCTCGGACGCAGGCAACCGGCCGCGCTCCGTGCGTTCAAACCGCAGCGCAGCTTCCTGCTCATCCTCAACCTCGGGGACGGCACCGGCCTGGCGGTCTGGCGGCGGTTTTCGTGGCACGGCCGGGCGGCATTCTGGCTGAAGGACTTTCTGGACCGCCGCTTCCTCGCCGCCAGCGGGCAAGCGCCTCCGATCCGCTAACCGCCGCCCTTGGACTTCGCGTCCGGGACCGGGGCGCGGCGGGCGGGGTCCAGCAGCAAGCCCCAGGTTTTATTGTAGGGATGCACCTGCTCTGCCGGGTGCCCGTCCGTGACCAATGGCCGGCCTTCGTTGGCCCACTCGAAGACGGAGCCCTCCAAATTGCGGACGTTGGTGAAACCCGCCTGCCGGAGTTTCTGCGCGTATTTTGCCGAGCGGTAGCCGACGGAACAGTAGGTCACGATGGGCTGGTCCTTGGGCAGCCCGAGCGCGGCCGGATCGGAGCCGGGTTCCACCTGCTGCGCGTTTGCCAGGTGGCTGACCTGGTACTCGGCCGGTTCGCGCACGTCGAGCAACCGGGGCGGCGTGCGCTTGGCATCATCGAGCCACGCGGCTAGTTCCGGGGTGCGGATGCGCGACACGCCCGGGAACCGGTGCCGGATTGCGGCATTCAGAGCCTGCCAGCCAAGCCACCGCGAGCAGATCATCAATCCGACGCACAGCACGACAAAAACCAGCAGGATTGTCTTCGTCGGAAAGCGTCGTTTCATGGGCGTCGTGGAGCGTCTAAGCCAATTCGTTCACGCCAAATGGATCGCCTCTAAAAACCTTTCTGCGGCTCCCGCACCAACCGACGGCTCAACTCCAGCCACGCGGTCTTGCGCGCCAGGTCGGCCTGCAAGGTCGGGATCTGTGCAACGCCGATCAATCGCCGCATGATTTCCACTCCGGCGTAGCGGCGGGCCAGGTCCCGGGACAAGCCGGCCGCCGCCGGTTGGTACAGGCTCAGCACCTGCTCGGCGCATTCGGTCGGTTCGCCCGCCAAGAGCAGGTGGGCCGCGAACACCCCGAGGTCAAACTCGGCGTCGCCGCAGAAGCAGAATTCCGGGTCGATTACCCGCACCCCGGCGGCGGTGCGCAGGAAACTGCCCGGAAAAAAGTCTCCGTGTAGCAGGCTCTCGCCCACACCGCAGCGGTATCGCTCGCCCAACTCGGCCACGACGCCCGCGTAGGCCACGTCCTCCTTGAAGGCGGTGGCCGCCGCTTCCAGCCCTGGAGTCCCGGTGTAGGCGTCGAGATCGAGCCCGTTCTTCCGGCGAAGCGGCAGCGCGAAGATGTGCTCGTGGTTCAACGCGCGCATCTCGTCGTTTGCCAAACCTTCGCGCGCCGCCGGATCGGCCGGAGCCAGCCGGTGCAGAGCCGAAAGGTAAGCGACCAGATCGACCAGGGTTTGTTCAGGAAGCGTCGTCTCGCGGGCGTAGAGCGAAAAGAAATCGCTCACTGCGCCCAGGTCCTCCAGCGCCACGAGACGGGCCTCTTCGTCGCTCCACAGCAGCCGGGGCATCGTCCCGGCGACGAGGGCCGAAGGCGCGACCAACCGGTAAAAGCGGCTTTCGGCCCGCGCCCGGTCGAACGGGGCCGCGATCTGCGGATATTTCTCCAGCCAGGGCCGGGACTGTTTCAGGATGAAAGTGCCGGCGGAAGTCCTCACCCGCACCGTGCAATTCATGTTGCCCTCGCCCGCTTTTTCGGCGGCCAACAGCTTTTCGTCCGCCGCCAGCCGTCCACGCGAAGCCAGGTAATCCGCCAGCGTTGTCAGGTCGCCGGGGTCCAGGAAATAGAGGCGCGGAAACCGGGCTTGGAACGCTTCTGTTTTCGTCATGGCAGCAGCTTGCCAGCATGGCGTCCTGTCCCACCCGGCGCAACTGGCCGCGCACCACGCTTGGCCGACGAACACCCCCTTAGCCGCCGTCTTTCGCCTGCCACCCTCGGCATCGCTGCATGTTGCCTCCCGCACGCTCCCCGCGCTCGCCGGGCTTTTCGGTGATCGTGCCGGTGCTCAACGAAGAAGCGATCATCACGGCCTTCCTTTTGCACCTGCGCGAACGCACGCCGGGGGCAGAGATCATCGTGGTGGATGGCGGCAGCGACGATGACACGGCTTCCCTGGCACACGCCTTGGCAGACCGTGTCCTGCACGCGCCGCGCGGCCGGGCACAGCAGATGCCCGGTAGTGGTTGAACGTCGCTTCGGGCCGTGCGGCGTTGCGAGAGTGAATCACGAACGAGCCTTTCGCGGTCGCTTTGTACTCTCGCAGCATTTCGATCACCTCAGGATCAACCTCCACATCGCCTGCGCTATCCTCGCTTTTCGGCTGGAAGTATTCCGTGGCTTCCACGCGGATGATGCCGCGAGCAAAGTCCACGGAACGCCAGAGAAGCTTGTCGATCTCGTTGCGCCGCAATCCTGCCAGGAGAGCAAGCACGAAGATTTTGAACCGCTCCGGGTGTTTGGTGGCCAATTCGGTGCGAGCGGCAACCAGCAAATCTTCCGGCTGCATGGTAGATCGATACCGCAGCGAGCCCGCCTTTTCGAAGGGGATCAGGCAACCCGAGGGTGGTCACAAACCGCAGAAGTTTTGGAGCGAACAAGGCTTTGGCGTTACGGATGAAAGCGTTCGCGGACACCTTGGCCGTCTTTTGGGCTACCGGGTTTGAACCGGCTGCTTTGAGGAAGCCCGCCTTCCATTGTTGAACGGCAACGGGAGTGATGCGCTCCAACCCAACGGCGTGGACCGCGTCCAACCAGCGTTGGTGGCCACCCGTGCGGTAGTCGAAACGTTCGTTGCCGGAGGGAACGTTCGCCACCTGCGCAACAATCATGCGAAAAGCCTTCGCGTAGCCCTCCAAAGTCTTTGGTTTGACGGTGCTAGTGCCTTGAGGGCGCTTAGCACGGAAATGAGCCTTGGGAGTCAGCTACAATCTCGGCGGCTGTAATGCTCCATCGTCCGCGACGGGCCGAGCCGTGTGGAATACGCCCCTTGCCCTGTTCAAGAAAGCTGCTTTCGCCATCGGCAGCCACCTTCTTGTCAAGAGTCTGCTATTCACTTTGCGGCTTGCTCTTGAGAAAGTTGCTGAGCAAAAGACAGCCAGTGTAGTCCGGCCAGGCGCTGGACCAACTTGGAACCTGCTTCCGTGCCGCTTGCCGGTGACGCTGGCAACTTGTCGACCCGTCGGCGCATGTGCGGTTGCGCATCACGGAAGACGAACGCGCCGTGGTGTCGGACTTACATCGCGACAAGCAGATGGGGACTTTCACCGTCGACGTGTTAAAACCGCCATCAACGAGCGGCTTGGCTGGAAGCGGTTCATCGCGAGCCGTAATCTAGATAGCTGGCGTGCACCGGAGG
>CAXTMD010000255.1:1762-6977 GCA_964245035.1 uncultured Chthoniobacterales bacterium | reverse complement strand
TTTGGGAACAGGCCAGAAGGGGAAGCGTGCAAGTGAACTGCGATGTCCCGAAACGCGGCAGGCGGGGCGCCTGCCCTACAAAAAAGCCCACGGTTTGCACCGTGGGCCCGATGATGTTTTGCTCGCGGAGAGGCGCTACTTGCCCCGGTTGCCGCCGCGAGAGGTCTTGTTCCCGGCGCGGGAACGCAACTTCGCCTGCGGGGTGGGGCTGGCGTTCTCCTTGCGCCGCTTGGTTTCGGCGCGCTTGGCGATGCCTTCAGCCCGCTTGGAACCCGTGCTCGTGCGCTTCTTCGCGGTCTCGCCAGCGGCGGGATCGGATTTCTCCGCCTTGGCGGGCTTGTCCGCCTTCTTGGCGGCGGGCGCGCCGACCTGCTTGGGCGCGAGGGCGTCCACGGCCGGGGCGGAGTCCACCCACTCGATGTAGGCCATCGGGGCGGCGTCGCTCAGGCGCGGCCCGAGCTTGATGATGCGCGTGTAGCCACCGTTGCGACCGGCCGAGCGCGGAGCGACTTCCTCGAACAGCTTTTTCACCATGCCGGTGTTGTGCAGGTACGAGATGGCGTTGCGCCGGTCGTGCAGCGTGCCGCTCTTGCCGAGGGTCAGCATCTTCTCCGCGAACGGACGCACCGCCTTGGCCTTGGCGAGGGTCGTCTTGATGCGGCTGTGCTCGATCAGGCTGCAAACCTGGTTGGCCAGGAGCGCCTTGCGATGCTCGGCCGTGCGGCCCAGCTTGACGGTGTTCTTTTGGTGTCTCATGACAAAAACAGGTGGCAGGCCCCAAGCGAAGCCGGCGGGAGGGCGTATGTACCCTCACGCCGGTCCGGGAGCAAGCGAATCCTTTTAGTCGTTGAACGCCATCGCGCCAGCGAGGTCCATGCCGTCGCCGCCGGCCACCGGCAGTTCGACCAGGCCGCTGTCGAACTTCATACCCAACCCAAGCCCGAGCTGCTGGAGCTTGTCCTTGATCTCGTTGAGCGACTTCTTGCCGAAGTTGCGGTACTTGAGCATCTCGCCCTCCGTCTTCTGCGCCAGTTGACCGACGGTGGTGATGTTCGCGTTGTTCAGGCAGTTGGCCGCGCGCACGCTCAACTCGATCTCGTTGACCGACATGTTGAGCAGTTTCTTGAGCTTGGCGTTCTCCTGGCTGACGCCTTCCGGGGTCATGTCGAACTCGACCACGTTCTCGTCGTAGTTGACGAACACGTCGAGGTGGTGGCGCATGATGGCACTCGCCTGCAAGAGTGCCTGGCTCGGGTCGAGCCGGCCGTCGGTGTACACATCGAGCACGAGCTTGTCGTAGTCTGTGCGCTGGCCGACGCGGGTGGCCTCCACGCTGTACTTGACCTTCGTCACCGGCGAGAAGATCGAATCGATGGGGATCAGGCCGATGGGCTGGTCGGGGCGCTTGTTTTCTTCGCCCGTGGCGAAGCCGCGGCCGACGCGCACCTCGAACTCGGCGTCGAATTTCATCTTCTTGTCGACCGTACAGATGAGTTGCTCGGGGTTGAGCACCTCGCACTGGCTGGTGGACTGGATGTCGCCGGCGGTAATCGCCCCTTCCTTGTTGGTCGAGAGCGTCAGGTTGCGAATCTCGTGGTCGTTGGCCTTGAACTTGATCTTCTTGAGGTTGAGGATGATCTCGGTCATGTCCTCGACGACGCCGGGCAGCGCGGTGAACTCGTGCTGCGCGCCGTTGACGCGAACAGCCGTGATGGCTGCGCCTTCCAAGGAGGAAAGCAGCACGCGACGCAAAGAGTTGCCGACGGTGTGCCCGTAGCCAGCCTCGAAAGGCTCGGCGGTAAAACGGGTGAAGGTCGGGGTGACGGTGCTCTCGTCTTTCGAGAGCGTTTTGGGCATTTCAAAACGCCCGAGGCGGATCGGCATGGCGGATCTTTCTTTTTCTGCGGCACCGGGTTCCCCCTGGCGAGTCGATGGCCTGCACAGCGGCAGATCATCCAGGGACCAACGGCGCGATTCTTTGGGATGGCTCGCGTTTGGGAACGGAGAACAAACACCAGGAGCTTGCCTTTTGCAAGTAGTTCGTTGCGCGGCTTTCACCGAACCCTATGTTGGGCACCAGCCTCCCTGACCATCGCTTACCTCATGAAACGGATGTTCTCCCTGCTGTTGGCGCTGCTGACACCATGCGCAGCCGTCGCTGCAGGCTCCCAGGCCAAAGACGCTCCCCTCCCGCCAGCGGCGCAGGAGATCAAGCTCGCTCACGAGCAGGCGGTCGGTAAAGTTGTCCAACCGTTGCGTGAGAGGTACGACGCCGGGATCAAGGACCTGCTCGGCAAAGCCACCCAGTCCGGCAAACTCGACGAGGCAGTCGAACTCAAGGCCGAACTGGCCATCGACCCCGCGACTTCCGCCGTCAATCCGAAGCTTTCGCGCGAAGCCCAGCAGTTGAAGACGGACTACCAACGATCCATCCAAGAGAAGGCGGAACCTCTGGATGAGCAATACAGGGCACAACTCACCGGCCAGATGCAGCAAGCCATGCAGGCTGGTCGTCTGGAAGACGCCATCGCGATCCGCAACGAAGTGGGTCCGAGCATCGGTCATTTCGAAAACACCCATTGGGCTTGGTACGAGAACGCGACGTTGTCGGGCAACACCAAACACTGGATTGAGTTGTACGACCGCGGCCTCGCCAAGGACGACTGGAACTCCGCCGTCAGGTGGCAGATGGTAGGAAGAACGTTGATCCTGACGCAATCGGACGGGAGGACTTGGCGCTTCCCGATTGATTTCACGAACAAGCAGGGCATTTATCCTGTGAACGCGCATAACGACGAGCCGCGCTCCATCCGCTTCGAGAGGATGCTGAAGTAGATACGCCTGGAACAACGCCCCCCATCTGCTTGCCCCTTGTGCCGCGCCCTCAAGCCGCGGCGACCGCCTCTGGCTGTCCTTTGACGAAGCCTCGCCGTTTGTAAGCCGGGTTGGGGTAGGTGTAGAAACCGCGGCCCGTTTTGTGCCCCAGCCATCCCTGGTCCACCCACCGGCGCAGGAACTCCACGCGGCGGCGGCCGGCCTCGTCGTCGAGCGCCTCGGCCCAGTGCCGAATCACCTCCAGCAAGCTGTCCAGGCCGATGCCGTCGAACATGCCGAAGGGCCCGATGCGCGTGCAGAAGACGCCCATCCAACTGCGGTCCACGTCTTCCAAGGTGGCAACACCATCGATGACCAGGTCCATCGCCTGACGTTCCATAGCGCCGAAGATCGAATTGAAGATGTAGCCGTGGTGCTCACGGGCGTAGCGGATCGGCACCTGATCGATGCGGCGGGTGAACGCGTCAAGGCTCGGGACCACGTCCGGGTCCGTTCCCGGGTGGGGCATCAGGTCCACGATCTTGCAGATCGCCACGGGCAAGTGGAAGTGCATGGCGGCCAACCGGCCCGGATACCGGCACGAATCGGCGAATTGCGAGGGCACCAGCGACGAGGTGTTGGTGGCCAGGATCGTCTCGGGCCGGCTGTGCTCACTGAGTTGCGCAAAAACTTGGCGCTTTAATTCAAGGTTCTCTGGCACGCACTCGATGACGAGGTCAGTCTCACCGGCGGCGTGCAGGTCCGTGCGCGTCTCGACCGGGTGGCCGGCTGCTCGGAGGTGCGCGGCGGCTCCCTCCAGCGCGGAAGGTGTCACGTCGTAGAGGGTCACCTCCACGCCGTGGCGCGCACATTGCAGGCCGATCTCGCGTCCCATCCAGCCCGCGCCCACGATCAGCACACGCCTGATTTCGCGGACGGGTTTGCTCATCGTTGCTTCGGATGGCTTCATAGGTCCTCGCGGCGAGCCGCCAGCCCACAGTCGCTACACTCATGATAAGCCGAAGCGGTCGATGCACAACCCGCCGGCAGGCGAACGTCACGCCCGGAACAACGCCCCCATCCGCTTGCCCAGCAGCGCGCTCGCACCCAGGATCGTCACGCCCAGGAACGCCATCGCCCACACGCCCAGGGCGCTCGCCACCGCCCGGCCCGTGCCGAGCAACTGGAACAACTCATAGATCGCCTTGGTGATCGGGAAATACTCCTGTTTCTGCGCGAGCAAGAGCGAGTCGCTGACCTCCAGCATCGCAAAGGAAAACGTCAGCAACCCGCCGGCCAGCAGGTTGGCGGCGATGAGCGGCAGCGTCACCCGCCACAAGGAACGCCACGGCGGGCAGCCGAGGTTCTGCGCAGCTTCCTCCAGCGTGGCGCTCGTCTGCTGATACCCCGCCGCCGCCGAGCGCACCATGTACGGCAGCCGCCGCACCGAGTACGCGATGATGAGCAGCGGCACCGGGTTCCGCACCGGGTTGAGGAAGCGCAGCGGCTGCGTTTCCTGCGTGATTGCCAGATATCCAAACGCCAGCACCAGCCCCGGCACGGCGAGCGGCAGCATGGCGACGGCGTCGAGGAGTTGGCGGCCCGCGAACCGCGTACGCACGACCACGTAGGCAATCGCCACGCCCAGCAGCGCGTCCACGACGGTCGACACCGCCGCGTAGCGCAGGCTGTTGCCGATGGAGGGCACCGTCAGACTGTGGCCGAGCGCGGTCCCAAAATTGTCCAGGGTCCAACTGCCCGGCAGGATCGTCCCGTACCAATCGCGCGAAAACGCCACCAGCACGACCCCGACGTGGGGCAGCAGGGCGAGGAAGATCACCAGCCCGAACGCCCCCGCGCACAGCGCCGCCGCCCGCCCCGTGACTGCGCGCGGGCCGCCGCGGCTGGTGGCCTTGGCCATCATCGTGAGGTCCTGCACCCGCCGGCCGAACAGCACCCGGCTGAGCACGTACAGCCCCAGCGTCGCCACGAGCATCACGGCCACCAGAGCGTAGGGAAAGGGGTTGTTGCCGATGTCCTTGATGCCGTAAAAAATCTGCACGCTGGTCACCCGCGTGTAGTCGAAGATCAGCGGCACGCCCAGTTCCGTGAACGCCCAGATGAACACGATGGTCCCGCCCGCAAACACGCCCGGCGCGATGAGCGGCAGGGTGATCTTGAAGAACTTGCGCCAGCCGGTGGTGCCGAGGTTTTCGGCGGCCTCCTCCATGGCGGGGTCGATGTTGGCGAGCGCGGCGGCGATGTTCAGGTACAGGACCGGGTAGAGGTGCAGGGCGTTGAGCGCGACGACGCCCCAGAAGCGGTTCTGCCCGAGCCAGTCGACCGTCCGGTCCGGCGCGAGGAGATGCAGGTCGTGCAGGAGGGCGTTGAGGCTGCCTTC
>CAXTMD010000255.1:0-1662 GCA_964245035.1 uncultured Chthoniobacterales bacterium | reverse complement strand
TCCGGTCCGGCGCGAGGAGATGCAGGTCGTGCAGGAGGGCGTTGAGGCTGCCTTCCTGGCCGAGGATTTTTTTGACGCCGATGGCCCCGACGAACGGCGGCAGGATCATCGGCGCGAGCAGCAGCGCGGAGAGCGTCTTCTTGCCGGCAAACTCGTAGTGGTCGCCCAACCAGGCGAGCGGCATCGACAGCGCGAAGGTCGCCAGCGTGCTGGCGACGGCCAGCAGGAAGGCGTTGCGCAGCCCCTCGACGTACACCGGATTGCGAAAGACTTCCGCGACGTAGTTCAGCGTGAAGTGTTGCCCGGCGAAGAACGCCACGCGCAGGGTCTGCGCGATGGGATAGAGGAAGAACACCGCGAAGAACGCGGCCGTCAACGCATAAACGAGAGCGGCAAGGGCGCGGGACATGACGGCGGCATCATCACGGAGGAAACCCGCCCCAGGCAAGCGGCAATCAGAGCCGATCCACGTTCGGAAAAAGCTTCAACAAAGGCTCCTGGCGCGTGGGGGCGGCCAGCGGGGCGAGGTGGCGCAGAAAAAAGTTCACCAACGGCGAGAGGTGCCGGGCGTACAGGTCCAGCGGCACCAGTTCCATGCGCAGGTGCAGCTTCGGATCGTAGTTGAACGGCGCGCTGTAGTAACATTCCAGCCCCTGCGCCAGTGCCCAGCGCACGATGTCGCGGAAGGTCAGGTGGTACAGGTGCAAGGACGCCGGCGCGGTCTCGTCGATGCCGATGTCGTTGTCGTAGATCGCGCGGCCCCGGACCGTGCAAAACGAGAACGCCACGATCTGTCCGGCGTGTCGCCAGATAAAAAAGCGCGCTTGATCGGGCATCCGCTGGCCCAGGGAAAAGAAATATTCCTTGGTGAACACCTCGAAGTGCACGTCCCCACGCAACGCCACCCGCTCGTAGAGCGCGTGCACCGCCGCCGCCTCGGCCTCGGTCACGGAGGTTTTCACCTCCAGCGTGACCGGTTCGGCCAGCGCGTCCACCTCGCGGAATTTGCGCCGCAGACTTTTGCGCGTGGCCTTGCCCGGGCGCGACTGCAAATAATCCTCGAAGCTGGCGAAATCCAACGACAACTGCACGCCCGGCAAGCTCGGCAGCCGGGTGTAGCCACCGGAGTCGGTCAGCGGCCGCAGCCCGTCGCGGAGGGCTTCGGGGAAATCTTTGAACAGCACAATGGAGATGCCCTCGTGCCGGGCGTACTGCTCCAGCGCCTCGGCTAACCGCCCGGCTACGCGCGGTGGGAACGCCGCTGCTGCGCCCGGCAAGCCCGTTTGCGCCTCACCCACGATGCAGCCGACCATCATCAGGCGCATCCGCGTCCAGCGCCCGAGCGGCCGAAGTAGAGCGCGCATCCAGTTCGCCAGGCTGACCGTCAGGTCCTGCTCGACAAAGAAAAACGGCTGGATCGTCTGCACCTCGCGTCCTTCCCGCAACACCAGGTAGCGTTGCGGAAACTGTCCGGCAAACGTCTCCTCCAGCGTGCGGTAGTAACGCTGGTCCTTCCAATGTGGTGGGAAAAACTGTCCCCACCACTCCGGCAGGAGGTCCTCCGCACGGTCGAAAACCTCGAAGGTCCACCCGTCCCCGAGTCGGCCGTCAAAAGCCGGCGTCGCCGTAGGAGGGGCTGCCGCCTGCAGAACCGGGGCGGGC
>CAXTMD010000254.1:0-7012 GCA_964245035.1 uncultured Chthoniobacterales bacterium | reverse complement strand
CCGTGGGCCTGCCGCGCAGGTCGGCGTCGGTCACCGGGCGGCCCGTCATCTCGGTCATGGCGAAGGGGCCGCCGATCCGGCGCATGGCGCTGGCCGACCCCGTCTCGACGGCGATGAACGCGGACAGGCCGATCACCACGGCGGCTGCCTCCCGGCTCCAGGCGTTGACCTTGGCGGCCGAAATCCAGTCGGGCGCGCCCGCGAGGATCGCCGCGCGCAACCCCTCGCCCGCCCGCACGGCGGCAAGAAGGCGCACCAGCGCGTCCGCCGCGCGCAGGACGCCCTCGTGGCGGTGGGTCAGCGCGACGTGTTCGCGCACGGCGCGGATGATCTCGTCGGCCGGGCGGTCCGCCAGCGCGGCGAAGAGCGCCGGCACCGGGGCCAACCCGCCGATGTGTTCATCCTCCACCCCGCAGGCGCGCGGCTTGCGCCCGCGGGCGTAGTTGGTGAAGAACTCCCGGTGGTACTCCTCGACGTAGGTGTCGTGGTGGCGGCCCGGCGTGAGCATGAAGTCGACGTAATCCGCCAGCCAGGCGTCGGCGTCGTAGCGGCCAAGCTTCTCCGTCTGGTCGAACAGACGGGCGGCCAATTGGAAGTTGAGCGTGTTCTCGCCCGCCCGCAGAAACTGGTGGTAATGCACGCCGCGCTGCCCCCAGAAGCGCGCCTGCTCGTGGAGGATGTCGCCGCGCGCGTTGAGCGGCGTGTAGCTCGAACGCCACAGGATGCTGTCGGGGTGCGGGTTGCGCGGAGCCTGGTAGCCCGTGACCTGGCCGTAGTCGCGCGCGAGCGCCGCGCGGTCGTAGTACCAATGCACCGGCATGGCCACAGCGTCGGCGGCGAGGGCACCCAGCAGAGGATCGGGCAGAGAGGACATGGGAGGAGCATACACCCGATCTTTGGCCTGTGCGCGCGTCGAGTCCTGTCGACCTTTGCTCGCAGGAGCGTGTGGTCAGGTGTTCGGCGACACGAGTTTGACGTGTGCGTACTGCAAGATCTTGCCGTCCATCGTCGCGAGCGGCGCATCGAGAATGCGGGCGGTGGCGACGATCATCTATCGGCAGGGTCGCGGTGGAACTCGCCCGGCAACCGCGTGGACTCCACACAAAACTCGGGTGAGAGATCGATGAGGCGCACGCCCGGGTACGCGAGCGCCTGCCGCAGCCAGTCGAGGACGGGACAAGGCAGGGTAAGCCTCTCGCGCTCGACGAGCTTGGCGACCTCCCAGCACGAGATGGCGCTCACGGCGATGCCGGTTTGCTCGGAAGCATCGAGCAACGCGCACATGGCAGCAGGCAAGGCGGCATCGCCGTGAACCCACCAAACCTAGATGTGCGTGTCGAGGACGATCATCGAGCGGCATCCCAGTCGGCGTCCGCTATGGGCTCAATGGGCGAGAGCAGCGTGACGGGTAGGCCGCGGAGTGGGTAGCGAGCGCCCGACACCGCTGGGACTGGCGCCGGCAGAACGATAACCTCGACCGACTCGCCGCGGCGGAATGGAAGGTCTCGCAAGGTGATGACGCCATCCTCGGACAGCGTGGCTTCAGCGCGGTGTGCTAGCATATTTTTCATCCTCCACGATCCAACGTGCGGTAACCAATCGCTTCGCCGAGGTGGTGCGCCTGGATGTCGGCGCTGCCGTCCAGGTCAGCCACCGTGCGTGCGACCTTGAGCACGCGGTCGTACGCGCGGGCGGAGAGATTCAACTCGCTCGTGGCCATCTTGAGCATCTCCGCGCCGTCGGCGTCCAGGCGGCAGTAGGTCTTGATCTGCCGGGGCGTCAGGCGGGCGTTGGGTTTGCCCGCGCGCCCGCGCTGCACGGCCCGCGACGCAACCACCCGCGCGCGGATCGCCTCGCTACCCTCCGACGGGTTGGGATCGGCGAGGTGGTCGTACTTGATGGACGCCACCTCGACGTGCAGGTCGATGCGGTCCAGCAGCGGACCGCTGATCTTGTCGCGGTAACGCTCCACCTGCCCCGGCGAACACCGGCACAGGCGCTGCATCGAACCGTGGTAGCCACAGGGACACGGGTTCATCGCCGCCACCAGGATGAAGCTCGCCGGAAACGTCACCGTGCCCGCGACCCGGCTGATCGTGATCTGCCCGTCCTCCAACGGCTGGCGCAGCGACTCCAACGCCGACCGCCGGAACTCTGGCAACTCGTCCAAGAACAAGACCCCGTGATGACACAGGCTGATCTCGCCCGGCGTGAGTTGCCCCGAGCCTCCCAGCAGCCCGGCGTCGGAAATGCTCGCGTGCGGGGCGTGGTACGGCGGAACGCTGACCAACCCGTGTTTGGCATCCAGCCGTCCGGCGATGGAATGGATTTTCGTCGTTTCCAGCGCTTCGTCGAGCGTCAGCGGCGGCATGATCGTGGGAATGCGCTTGGCCAGCATGCTCTTGCCGGAACCGGGAGGGCCGATCATCAAAATGTTGTGCGCGCCGGCCGCCGCGATCTCCATGGCGCGCCGCGCGTGGTGCTGCCCGCGCACCTCCGAGAAGTCGGCCTCGAAGTGCTGGTGGGCGGCGAAGAACTTCTCCGCGTTCTCGCGCGTCGGCCGCAGCAACGGCGCTCCCTCGCCGCCGCGCAGAAACTCGAAGGTTTCCCGCAACGAGCGGACTCCGTACACGTCCACGCCTTCGACGAACGCCGCCTCTCGCGCGTTTTCCGCCGGCACGAAGACCCGGCGCTTGCCGCGCCGCTTGGCTTCCAGGGCCGCGGGCAGCGCGCCGCGCACCGGCCGCACGCCGCCGTCGAGCGCCAGTTCGCCGAGGAGATAGCAATCCTCTGCGCCGGGCAGGGTGATCTCCTCTTGCGCGGCGATCTGGGCGACGGCAATGGGCAGGTCGAAGTTGGGTCCCTCCTTGCGCACGTCGGCCGGGGCGAGGTTGATGGTCGTGCGGCCGTAGTTCCACTGGTAGCCGCTGTTGGCCACCGCGGTGGAAACGCGGTCGCGCGATTCCTTGACGGCCACGTCCGGCAGGCCGACGACGACCACGGCGGTCTTGCCCGGCGCGGTGTTGACCTCCACCGTCACCTCGCAGGCGTCCACGCCGACGACGGCAGCGGAATGCACTATGCCGAGCATCGGAGGGATTTCCTGCCTACTTGGGACCGACCAGGCGCACGAGTCCGTCCAGCGAGTCGAGCACGTGCTCGGTGGCGACGCCGGAGTTGCCGGCGGTGAGGCCGTAGCCGTGGAGCATGTGGTCGAGCGTGACTTGTTTGTTGGCCAGATCGACGTGGAACTGCTGGCATTGGGACAGCCAGCGCGAGTCGAGTTCGCCGGTGGTGAGTTGGACGAGCAGGGACAAGCGGCCCTTGTTGTGGTCGTACCAGCCGCCGACAATTTGGGCGATAGGCGCGTCGGAGTCCCGCATGTGCTGGGAGCCGCCGGTCACGATCCCCTTGGTCACGGTGACCTCGTAGAACACGCCGGTGTTTTCCTGGTGAAAGGAGATCTTGCCGGAGAACGGTTCCACCATGGTGGCCACGGTCTGGTCGTCGGCACCCTTGGTGTCTTGCGCCCGGCAGGGCACACCGGCGCACAGGCTGCAGAGCAGGCCGAAAAGAAGGAGGGAGGGAAGCTTCATGACGAGTGACCCAGGCTGGTAAAATCCGCGCGGTTTGGCAAGCCTGTTTCCGCCTGGCCGGGTGGGCCCGGTGGGATTTGAACCCACAACCAAGGGATTATGAGTCCCCTGCTCTAACCATTGAGCTACAGGCCCGTCTCAGGGGCAAACGGAGGCGGGTGACCGCGACCACCGTCACCCTCGTGTCAGTATGCTCGTGTGCAGCAGCATGAAGCAACAGGAAACCCGAAAGCGCAAGCCTCCCTTGGTCGGGAGCGTGGAGTTAATGCGGCCCGAACCGCCCTTTACGGCGGGTTTTCGACGTGGCGCGTTACGGGTGTGGAAAGGGTTTTCGCAAGGTCTTTCCTGATTAGCTCCCGCCCACGTGTTGAGCAGATCAATGTGTATAAAACTGAACTGGAGACACTTCCCTGCGTCGTTGGATAGCCAGTCCGGAGATTGGCCACGCGTGACGAATTCGTCACAACAAAGCCGTGGGCCGACGGATGGAACCAGTTTTAATCGCCCACGTGTCGACGATTAGCACCGCGGCTCTCCTGGCTGAGGCGGCTTTGCCGCCACGCTTCGGAAAACCCGACTAATCCAATCGACATTCCGTAAAAACGACGACGCCGGCAGAATTCGCTTCCTTCCATCCGATGCTTTCTGACATAGATAACGCACGGCCGAAGTTTGGCCTGTCGGCGTCCACCGCTTCGACCAAGGCGGCACGCAGAGAAAGAGATACCTAACCAGACCCGAATCATCGAACCATCTATGAAACGTTTGTTTCGCAAACCCCTGAAGTCCGCGCGCTCCGCCGCGGCCGGCACGCTGCTGCTCGGCGGCGCGTTCCTGTCAGGCAGCGCTCCCACAGTCCGCGCGGCGGACCCTTACGACAAAAGCCTCGAACAGCGCGTCGAGGCCTTGGAGCGCGAACTCAACACCATGGCCAACGACTCCAAGGGCAAGGACGTGACCTCGACCGATGTGCCCACCTTCGTGCGTGCGTCCAGCAACGTGCAGGAACTCGTCTTCAGCGGTGAACTGCGCTTCCGCAACGAGTACAGCACCACGGACAACCAGGCGGCCAACAACACGACCCAGGCCGACGCCAACCGTTTCCGCTTCCGCTTGTTCGCCGACTACAAGCTCAACAACAACTTCTTCGCGGGCGCGGCCGTGCAGACCGCCCTGGCCTCCGACAGCGGCAACACGACGGTCTCCGAAGGCTTCGACAACTACTCGCTGTATCTGTGGCGCTTCTTCATCGGCTGGCACAGCAAGGACGACAGCCTGCGCATCGTCGCCGGCAAGCAGCCCAACCCCTTCTACGAGGAGACGGAGATGCTCTGGGACGCGGACATCAGTCCCATCGGCCTGACCGAGCAGGTCAAGTACGACATCAACTCGCAGTTCTCGCTCAGCCTGATCGGCGGCCAGTTCCTCTTCGAGGACAACCCGGAGAACGCGCTGTACGACGGCAACGGCACGACGGCCGCGATCCCCGGCCAGACGGTGCCCGGCGGTGACTACAGCGACGACGCTTATTTGTTCTACCAGCAGTTGCTGGCCACCTTCAAGGTCAACAACAACTTCTCGGTCTCGGCGGCTCCGGGCTTCCTGTTCTACGGCGACCACGGCGGCACGGCTCCCTATCTCGCCAGCAACCCGTCTTCGGGTAACGCCGGCGCGGGACGCGGCGCGGGCAACGGCACCGGACAGTTCCCCGGCACCGGCTCGCTGGTCACCACCCGCTCGGGCACGACCACGACGACCACCCTCGTCACCAACACGGGCGCGCTGCAAAACTCCGCGGCGTTCAACTCGGCCAACGCCACGCGCAACCTGGGCATCCTCACGTTCGACGGCGACGTGAAGCTGGGCCTGGGCAGCAAGCTCAAGCTCAAGGTGTACGGCCAAGCGGCTTACAACCTGTACGGCGGCCGGCGCATCGCACAGGAGTACGCCAACCCCACCGTCACCGGCTTCGCCACCGCGGAGGGCCTGGACGGCACCACCGACAAGCTCGCGTTCTCGACCGGCTTCACGCTGGGCTCGGACTACCAAATCAAGAAGGCTGGTGACTACGTGTTCCTCGCGGAGTACCGGCAGGTGGGCCTCGGCTCGGTCGATCCCAACCTCAACGACTCCGACTGGAATTTCAGCCGCCTGGGCTTCCGCGGCATCAAGATCGCGGCCAGCTACGGGATCTACTCATGGCTGATCGGCTCGGTGACCTACTTCGGCAGCAACAACCTCGGCAGCGAGAAGAACCTGAACATTGGCGTGGGCGACTACAACGCCAGCCATGTCTTCCAGTTCGACCTGACGACGCGGTTCTAAGCGCCACACCGCTTTTTGCCCGTCCTTTGATGGGAAACCCTGCGCCGTGCAAGCGGCGCGGGGTTTTCTTTTTTTCGCCCCGTCGTGAAGACCCTCCGCCAGCCTGCTCGGGGGCACCGTTCCACAACGCCGCCTTGTTCAGACCGAGGAAGGGTTACCCGCCGCCCTTGGATATTAGCTAAAGACCGCTCTCGGCGGAGGTCAAGCGGCCGAGATCGTCGTCCCTGGTCTCCCGCGCCAGGAGCAGCCCGACAAAGGTGAGCAGCGCCGCGGCGCTCAGGTAGTAGCCGACCCAGGACAGTCCGTGGTTCTTGGCGAGCCAGGTGGCAGCGTAGGGCGTGAGGGAAGCGCCCAAGATGCCCGCCGTGCTGAAGGCCAGCGAACTGCCCGTGTACCGCACCGGCGTCGGGAAAAGCTCGGCCACCACCGTGCCCAGCGGACCGTAGGTCAGCCCCATCAGCCCGAGGCCGAGCGCGAGCATGGCGCATACCCCCGCCGTCCCCGCCGCAAACAGTGGGGCCAGGACGAGGCCGTACAGACCGATGAGGATCGTCGCCGCCATCATCATCGGCCGGCGTCCCCGCTCGGCCAGCAACGCGGAGACCGGGATCGTCAGCGCGAAGAAGCACGTGCCGAAAAGCTGCATGAGTAGGAAGTCCGTGCGGCGGTAGCGCAACGCGGTGGTGCCCCACGAGAGGGTGAACACCGTCATCAGGTAAAAGATGACGAAAGTGGTCAGGCAGACGAGCACCCCGACGGCCAACCCGCGCCCGTGGTGGCGGAACACGCTGGCCATCGGCACATCCACCCGCTCCGCGCGCCGGGCGGCGGCCTGGAAGATGGGTGTTTCGGTGATCTTGAGCCGCACGTACAGTCCTAGCAGCACCAGCACCGCGCTGGCGAGAAACGGCAACCGCCAGCCCCAGGCCGAGAACTGCGCCTCGCTCAGCCACCGCGAGAGCCCCAGGAAAACGCCGCCCGAGAACAGAAAGCCGATCGGCGCGCCGAACTGCGGGAACATGCCGTAAAGGGCACGCTTGTTGGGGGGTGCGTTCTCGACGGCCAGCAGCACCGCCCCACCCCACTCGCCG
>CAXTMD010000253.1:0-7012 GCA_964245035.1 uncultured Chthoniobacterales bacterium | reverse complement strand
TCGAGCGCGCCCTGATCCAGGTGGCCGCACGGGGCGGCAAGCTGGAGTTCGACCTGCCCGAAGCGCCGCCGCCGTCCACGCCGTCGGAACCACTGCTCCGCCCTGATCCACTGCCACCAACGGGCCGGACTGCCCCGGGTCAACTTAAGGACGTGGAGTACCAGACGATCCTGCGCGCCCTGCAGGCGACCGGCTGGCGTGTGCATGGCCCAGGCGGAGCGGCGGCCCGCCTCGGGATCAACGCGTTCACCCTCGCCGCCCGGCTCAAGCGGCTAGGTTTGGCGCGCCACGGCGAAGCGCACCGGGCATTTTTGCGTGGCGGTTAGAGTCGCATGAGGCTTCCGGTTCTACCCCAGGTTTTCCCGCGCCCACTGCTCGACACCCACGGTCTCGATCCCGTGCCGGGCGTTGAAGGTCCGCTGCAAGCTCCAGGCTACCCCTCTGCCCTGTGCGAACACTACCCGGTACTTCTTGATGGCATTCGCCGGGTCGCGCGCCAACTCCGCCTGCAAGGCGGGCACGCTCCACTCGACGCGCCGCACCTGCCTGCCGCGCACCGCCTCCACAGCGTCCGCCAGTTGCCCGTAGGTGAGCGTGTCGCCCGCGGTGTACACGACTTGGTTGAGGATCGCGGGTTTGGCAAAGAGGATGGCGGCCGTCAGCGCACCGATGTCCTCGGCGGTCGTCACCGTCACGGCATTGTCCCAACTGCCCAGCGCGTGCACAGTGTTTTGCTCCAGGTCCACGACCCCGAAGCCGGGATCGAAGAGAAAGCTCGTGAACATCCCCGTCGAGATGATGATCCACGCCGTGCGGTCCTGCGCGCGCAGCAGGTCGCGCACGTCGAGTTGCTCGTCGAAGAGATCCTGTGCACTGCCGCGGCCGATGGCGTCGTAGTCCACGCCAAACTGCCACGGCACGTAGCGCGGCACGCCGGCGTCGAGCACGGCGCGGGCGAGCTTGCGCTGGGTGCCGCTGCCGGCGACAAAGCCGGTGCAGCCAACGACGGTGTGGAACCTTTGGAAGAGAGCAGCCAGGGCCGCGGGCGTCGCGGTGGCCAGATCGCCCGGGACGATCTGGACGCCGAGACTACGGATGGCGGCGAGATCGCGTTGTTTGCCGGCATCCTGGGAGGTGATGGTGGCCGGGCGCAGCAGCACGCTGAGCACCGTGCCCGAAACCAGGCCGACCCGCTTGGCCAAATGGCGCAGCACCGCCATGCCGAGTTCACCGGTGCCCAGGACGAGGATGGAACGATGGGGGTTGGTCATAGGGATCGAATGAGAGTTGGGTTGGAGCAGGCGGTTCACGGCGCTTCCTGGCGATGGCGCTGGATGCTGACCGCCGCGTTGCGGGTGAACTGCGCACCCGTGGACATCCCGTGGCCCCAATGATCGTCGAAGTCGGCGGTGGGTGCCGCAGCCACGACTTCCTCCACGCTCTTGCCAGCGTCGAGCAGGGTCTCGATGCGTCCCTGCACGGTGGCCAGCATCTCGCGCGCGGCCCGGAGGTCGGCGACGGTGCCCAGGGGTCCGTGGCCCGGGATGAGGCGTGTCTGCGCGTCACACAGTGCCAGCGCGCGGTCTTCCGCCGCGACCATGCCCCCAATCCAACCGCGCGTGGAGTAATCGATGAACGGATAGAACCCGTTGAAGAACACATCACCCGTGTGCAGGACATTTTCCTTGGCGAAATGCACGAGCACGTCACCATCAGTGTGCGCCGGGGGAACGACGTGCAGTCCGAGCGTTTCGTCGCCGTGGTAAAGGGTGAGTTCTTGAGAAAAGGTCAGCGTGGGCAGGGCCTCCGCAGGAGCGGCCGGGAAGGTGTAGTCGAGCAGTTCGATGGCTTGGCGGCGGCTCAGACGGGCGCGCGTGTTTTCGTGGGCGATGATGCGCGCTCCGCGCCGGCCGAAGAGCGCGTTGCCGCCGGTGTGATCGAAGTGCCAGTGGGTGTTCACCACCACGCCGACCGACTGGCCGGCGAATGCCTCCGCTTCCCTGGCCACCGCGGGGGCGGCGGCGTGGATGCCGGTGTCCACGAGCAACGCGCCGCCCGCTCCAATCGACACGGCGATGTTGCCGCCGGGGCCACTCAGCACAGCGAGCGTGGGGCTGAGCCGAGTGGTGGTTAGTGGGCTGAACTCGAACGCGGTCAGGATCTGATCCAACGCCGGCTGACCGGTGGGTTCGGAAGTCCGGGGTGCCGGGGTCGGGTCGGCCGCGTGCAGGGACGATCCCAGCCACGGCAGCAGCGCCGCCCCGGAAGTCAAGGCAGCCAGCGAGCGCAGAACCTCTCGCCGCGAGCAAGCGTTGGGGTAAGTCGGATGGAAGTGCATCGGGAGTGTCGGGTAGGAAGTTGAGCCGCCGCTTTTCGCCGGGAGCCGACCGGCGAAAACACCGTGGTGCTTCCATCCACCAAGATCGCCCGCCGCCGTGCGCCGCGGCGTGCGGGATCTTGCCGCCGATGCGCTGGATCTTGCGCGCACCTCCCGGGAGCGGCCTCCTAGCCCAAGCGCCGCCGGGCGTACTCCGCTGGCGGGCAGCCCATCTCGCGGCAAAAAAGCAGGGTAAAATGCCGGACGCTCTGGTAGCCGACCTCGCTGGCGACGTGCGCCACGGTCCAGCGCGTGTGGCGCAGCAGGTAGGCGGCCCGCGTCAGCCGCAAACCGATGACAAACTCGTTGGGCGTCTTGCCGGTGGTCCGCCGGAACGTCCGCAGGAAGTGGTACGGGCTCAACCCCGCCACGGTGGCCAGCGCGTCCAGGCTGATAGATTCCTGGAGGTGCGCGCGCACGTGGTCTCCCAACTGCCGCAAGCGGTGCGCCGACAGCGATGCTCCCCTCCCACGCCCCTCCCGCGGCTTGACCACGCCGTGCCGACGGACCAGGTGGACGGCCAGCATCTGTGCGGCGGTGTCGGCGTAGAGTTCGCTCTGAGCCTCCAGGCCGTCCATCTCCTGGAGGAGCGTGTAGCCGAGTTGGCGCAGGAAGGGGTCATCCAGGCCGGAGCCGGGACGCAGTTCCACGCGCGCGGCATCCAGCCCGGCCGTGGCGGCGGCCGTCTGCGCGAGCAAGTCATCGTGCAGGTAGATCTGCAGGCTGCGCACCGGGTCCGGGGCCTGGTTGTGCCAGGCCACCTCGTAGTCGGGGCCGTGCGCGGCGACGACGCACACGCTGCCCGGCGCGTTCTGGTAGCTGAAGCGGTGGCCGGCCTTGTCGAAGCGCAGGTGCAAGGCCCCCGAGAGCTGGAGGCTGATCTGGGTCTCGGGCACGCTGGCTACCAGGGTCGGCCCCAGGTGGGCAGGCTCCTCGTGGACCTGGACCGTGAGGTGCCGCCAGGCGCGGCGGTGGAGCACGCGGGTCTCGTTCACCAGCCGCGCTTTGGTGCCACGGAGGGAGGCCGGGTCAGCCGTGGTGGGCAGATCGGTGCCAATGGTTTGAGGGGCAGGTCGGGCAGCTTCAGGCATCAATGCGGTGAAGGTAAATCCCTCGCCAGAAAAGGAAAGTGACGTGTGACAAGCGCAGGGCGAGCGCACGGCAAAATCGTCTTGGAGGTGGCGGAGCGAGGACGAGGAGCAGCGCACCGGACAGACCATCGGTGGCTCAATGGCCCTCCACACGCCGCGAACTGCTTGCTCGTCAGCCCGGTGGCAGGCAGGTAGCGCGGACACGGCCATGCCTCTCCGGGCCGCGGGATCGGAACTTCCGTTGCCTCAGGACAGTCGCTTCCATGCGTTGGATCACCCCTGGGGCGTTCGCTGCATCGCACGCCGGCCACGTGCAGCACGTCAAAGAGCGGCCCATCGGCAATCGCCATGGTAGGCGTCACGAGCAAACCTTTGACATCCCGGACCGACTCCAGGGTCTTGGCTGCCTTGCACCAACGGCATACGGCGGGATCACCCAACATTAAGCCCAGGGCGGAGAGGAGCAGGCCCCGAACACCGTGCACCCTCCCCTTCGCCGGGTAGGTTGGGGCCTCAGAACGACACGGGGCCAACGGCACCGTACCAGTGCTTGACCTTGGTGGCATCGTTCTGGTCCATGTAGAAGAAGTGCGTCATGGTCGGTTTAACCACAGGACCGCCATTGTCAGGAGTCATGGTCACCGTGCCGCGAAACACCTTGAGGTGGCCGCCGTCCCAGTACTCGGCCACGTCGTGGAGGGCGGTGAAGCCCGTGTCGATGAAGGCACGCAGGCTCTCGCGGATGGCTTCGCGCCCGTGCCAGTCGGCCACGCCCAGGTTGCAGACGGCGTCCTCGGCGAAGCAGTCGAAGCCTGCGCCGAAGGTTTTGTCGTCGATCTCCTTCCAAAAGGCCAAAAGCCAGTCAGGAGCCGCGGTTTTGGTGAACGGCGTAGTTGTGTTCGTCATGCCCCAAGTTGCGGGCCGGGAACATGCTCGGCAATTACCTGCGAGGTAACCAACTGACATCCAAGCGCCGCCACCAGGTACGCCAACCGCCTGCCTTTGCAGTGGCCCGCCTCGCGGCCGCTGTCTCGGGAAGCAACCAGGAAGAGCCCAGATGCTCAGACGATGTTTTGCTAAAATCCGAAAGCCCTTGCTTTAGCCGGCAGAAGCTAAACGCACGTTCGTGGACGCTGTCCGCAAGCATCCTAGCGCCTCATCCAAGTTAGCCCGACCGTCCGCAGACTCGTCGGCCGCGGGTGACACTTCAAACCGGGTGGAGAAGCTCGGGCATGTCGCCGCTCGACTCGGCGGCGAACACCCCGAAGAGCGGGTCCCACTCGTGGATGGTCAACTCGGCGATGAGCCCCTCCTTGGCGAACGGGTCCTGCTCGATCAACGCCTCGACTTCTGCCTGCGTCGTCGCCGTGAAGATGAGGAAGCCCGAGCGCAACGGTTTGCCCTTCAGGCGGCCGGAGGCGCGCAGCCTGCCCTGCTCAATCAGGAACCGGAGGTATTCGATGTGGGCGTGGAGGTACTTTCCCCAACCCTCGCCATCGGGATGGGACATGGTGACGACAAAGAATGGCATCGCGGTGGTCGGCAGATAGGTTTACTTGGCGTTGGCCTGCGCGTCGGCGCGGTACTCGGCGGCTTTGTCGCGCCGCGCTTCGGCGAGCGCCTGACGGACACCTGCCAGGTCGTAGTCGCGGCAGTACACCGGCGTGCCGGGCTGCTGCCGCCAGGAGTCGTCCAGTCCGCCGGCGTCCAAAGCGTCGAAGCCGAGTGCCTCGACGAGAGTGCGCGCCTTTTGCGTGGCGGCCGGATCGTCGCCGGCCACCGGCAGAGCCACGCGGCCAGGGGTGCCCGGCGGCTTGCCCAAGGTGTCCAGGCTCTGCCAGTAGATGTTGTTGAACGCCTTGATGACGGGTCGGCCCAGGTGGCCTTCCACCCAGCGGCTCTCAACCAACCCTGCTTCGATCTCAGGGATGGTGCCGTCGCGGAAGGGATAGTAGTTGCCCGTGTCGATGACGACCGTCTCCGCCGGCAGCGAGGCGAAGAGTTCCCTGGACAAATTGGGGATCGCCTTCTGGGTGATGGTCACCACCACGATCTCCTGTCCGCGCACCGCCTGCTCGACCGTGCCGGCCGTCGCCCCGGTTTTGGCGACGACCTCCCCGAGCGTGTCCGGTCCGCGCGAGTTGGCGACCGTGACCCGGTGGCCGAGTTGGGTGAGATGGCGGGCGAGCACCCCGCCGATGTTGCCTGCTCCGACGATGCCGATGTTCATGCGCGTGTGTTCCTTTGGTTGGTTCGTGCCGGCAACCTGACTCTGGACTCGTCGCGATGAAATTACTTTGTCGGGCGCGTTTTGTTGCTGCCGACGACAACAACAAGACGCATATTCCCCGGCCATGGACCTGCGCCGCCTGGAATGTTTCGTCGCCGTGGCCGAGTTGCTCTCCTTCCGCCAGGCGGCCGAACGACTTCGTCTTTCCCGCCCGCCGCTGACCCGCCAGATCAGCGCGCTGGAGCGGGAGAGCGGCGGGCGCCTGCTCGACCGCGGCCGGCGGCGGGCGGTCGTCCTCACCGACGCGGGCCAGGCGTATCTGACCCACGCCAGAAGCGCGCTGCAAAGCGTGGCCATCGCGGCACGCAGCGCCCGGGAAGCCGCCGGTGGCGAGGCGGGGCGGCTGGTCATCGCAGGCTGTGCGACGCTGGCCGCTCCCTTGCTGGCAGGGCACCTCCGGACCTTCCGCCGACGGTGGCCTGGGGTGGAAGTTTCGTTCGTGGAGGCAACGCACGCCGAGGAACTGGCCGCCCTGCGGGCAGGCCGTGCGCACCTGGCGATCTCGGCCGATTTCGGCGCGGCGCTAGAACCGGCCTTCGAAGCCCGGGAGCTTTGCCCGGTTGCCTTGACAGCGGCCATGCCCGCCGACTACCGACTAGCCCGCCAACCAGGCACCTCACTGACTGCGCGCATGCTGGACGGCGAGACGCTGCTGTGTCCGACCGCCGCCACGACCCCGAGCTATCACGAGTTCCTGCACGAACTCCAGCGGCGGGCCGGGTTCACGCTCCGGGCCACGCGCCCGGTCGACGGCGTGGACAACATCCTGGCCATGGTGGCCGCGGGCTACGGGATCGCCGTGCTGCCTGCACGGTTGGTCGGCCGCCCACCGCCCGGCTGCCGCATCAAACGTCTGCGCCCTCCCGCGCCCGGCTACCGACTGCGCATGATCTGGCCGACCAACTCGGCCTCGGAGTTGCGGACCCATTTCCTGGACGTGGTCGGCCGCTGAAGATGTGGGCTCACGGCCAGTTTACACCGCCAGTCGTTGGTGCAACCGCTTCTAAGAGGCGGTCTAAAAAGTAGGGGTTGCCGCGGTTTCGTAGTGTGGCAGGCGTGGAGATGCCACTGCCAGAACGCGGAACCTTGTCCCAGTGACCTGACCGACGCCGAGTGGGCGGTGCTCGAACCTCCGTTGCCCGGCCCCGCCAGAACGCTAGTTGTTAGACAGCCTCTTAGGCCAACCTCTCACCCCGCCATTGGTGCGGGCTCCACGGGGAGCGGCACCGGCTCGGGGACGGGAGCGGGTTCCGC
>CAXTMD010000252.1:0-7063 GCA_964245035.1 uncultured Chthoniobacterales bacterium | reverse complement strand
TTCTCCGAAGCAAACATCATGCGGCTGGCCCTGCTCGGCCGCGAGCAGGAACAGACCGCCGCCGTCGGCACCTGAATTCATCCCTCCAGAACTTTCTCCCCCATGGCCACCACCGACCAAACCGCCGCGACCGTCGTCGCCGCTCCACCCGCCGCCGCGGCGAAATCCGGGCCTGTCCAGGCGTCGCGCGGGGCGGCCGTGCTGCGTTTCCTCAACCGCTACAGCACGGCGCTGATCTGTCTGCTGCTGATCGCCGGGGCGAGCTTTTTCTCCGAATCCTTTTTCACGCCGCGCAACCTCGGCAACGTGCTGCGCCAGAACGTGTCCGTGGGTATCGCCAGCATGGGCATGTTGCTGGTGATCCTGACCGGCGGCATCGACCTGGCCGTCGGCTCCGTGGCCGCGATTGGCAGCGTGCTGGTGGCGCACTTCCTCGCCGAGGACATGCCGCTGCGTTATGCCCTGCCTCTGGCCATGTTGGCCGGCGGCGGGATGGGGGCAGTCTCAGGCTTCCTGGTGGCGGTGCGCAAGATGCCACCCTTCGTGGTCACGCTGGGCATGCTGACCATCGCGCGCGGCACCGCGCTGATCGTCTCCAAGGGGCAGCCGATCTTCATCCAGGAGTCCGGCGAGGCGCTCACGCAGTTCGGGCGTGGCTACGTGGGTGGCATCGCGCAGCCGGTGATCCTGCTGCTGGTGGTGTTCGCGGTCTGCTGGTTCGTGCTGCACTTCACCTCCTTCGGCCGGTTGGTGACCGCCATCGGCAGCAACGCGGAGGCGGTGCGGCTTTCCGGTATCCGGGTGGGCAGCTACGTGTTCGCCGTGTACGTGATCTCGGGTTGCCTGTCCGCGCTGGCCGGCGTCGTGGACACGGCGCGCTCCGGGGTGGGTTCGCCGGTGCTGGCCACCGGGATGGAACTGGACGCCATCGCGGCGGTGGTCATCGGCGGGGCGAGCCTGATGGGCGGGCGCGGCACGGCCCTCAACGCGCTGCTCGGCGTAGTCATCCTGGGCGTCATCGGCAACATCATGAACCTCATGGACGTGCCCGGCTACAACCAGCAGGTGGTCAAGGGCATCATCATCCTCGTGGCAGTCCTGCTGCAATCCGGGCTCTGGTCACGGCAGCGTGCCTGACGCCGGGCATTCCACCTCTGCGGGCACGGGCGGCTGAGTCGGGTGACTTGGCAAACGCTACACGGTCGGACCATCGTCATCTGTCTTATCTGCCCGGTCAGTGTACCGGTGCGCGCGTCCTCCTTTGCCAAGAGCCATGACCAAATCGCAGATCATCGAACGTTTGCTGAACCCGGGCATCGTGGCCGTCATCCGCGTGGATTCGGCCGCCACGCTCCTGCCGATCTGCGACGCGCTGCTGAGCGGGGGAGTGACGGGCCTGGAGATCACCATGACCTCACCCGACGCGCTCAGTGCCATCGCCGACGCGAGCCGCGAGTTCGCCGACCGCGGGGCGCTGGTGGGGGTGGGCACGGTGCTCGACCCCGAGACGTGCCGGGCCGCCATCCTGGCCGGCGCACAGTTCGTGGTGACGCCGGTGTGCCGGCCCGAGATCGTGGCGATGTGCCTGCGCTACGGCAAGGTCAGCGTGTGCGGCGCGTACACACCCACGGAGGCGCTCACCGCGCACGAGGCCGGGGCGGACTTCATCAAGCTCTTTCCCGCCGATGGGTTGGGACCGAAGTATGTCGCCAATCTACTCGCTCCGTTGCCGATGCTGCGCATCATCCCGACAGGCGGGGTGACGGTAGAAACGGCGGGCGAGTTCCTGAAAGCCGGTTGCGCGGCGTTGGGGGCGGGTTCAAGTCTGGTAGCCAAGGAATTCGTCAAAAACGCGGACTGGGCCGGGCTGACGGAGCGCGCTGCGGCGTTCGTGGAAGCCGTGAAGAAGGCACGGGAAAATAGCGGCATTTGACGCGCGATTGCTGCGGAGCGTTCCGCAAAATTGGTCTAGCTTAGAACCATGTCCAGAGCTTACGGCGGTCTTGGTAAATACGTGCAGCGAGCGGGCGAAATGGATCGCCTCGCGGTCCATCTGAAACCGCTTGGACGAAAAGCGTTTTTCCTGATCGACCGAGCGCTCTTCGATCCGCTGTCGCAAAGGATCGCGGGGAGTTTGGGCGACGACATCACGGCGGTGTTCGAGCGTTTTGGAGGGGAGTGCTGCGTCGCGGAGATCGAACGGGTGACGGCGCTCGTCAAAGCCGCCGGCAGCGAGATCATCGTCGGGGTGGGCGGCGGGAAAACGGCCGACACCGCCAAGATCTGCGCGGTGGCGCAAGGGGCGCGCATCGTCGTCGTGCCCACCATCGCCTCCACCGACGCGCCCTGCAGCGCGGTGGCCGTGCGCTACTCGGAACACGGCGTCTTCGAGGAGGTGTTGCGCCTGCCGCGGAACCCGGACGTGGTCGTCGTCGACCCCGCGGTGATCGTGGCCGCGCCCGTGCGTTTTCTGGTCTCCGGCGTCGGGGACGCTTTGTCCACCTGGTTCGAGGCGCGTTCCAACCTGGAATCGCGGACGCCAAACTACGTCGGGGACCGGTATCCACCCACCGAGGCGGGCATCGCCATCGCCCGCCGCTGCCACGAAGTGCTGATGCAAGATGCCTTGAAGGCGAAATGGGCGGTGGAGGCCGGCCTCTGCACGACCGCCGTCGAGAACATCATCGAGGCAAACACCCTGCTGAGCGGTCTGGGCTTCGAGAACTGCGGCTGCTCGGCCGCCCACGGCATCCACGACGGCCTGACGGTGCTGGAGGAGACGCACTCGCTGTTCCACGGGGAGAAGGTCGCGTTCGGAACGCTGTGCCTGCTCATGCTGGAGAACCGCCGCCACGAGGAGATCGCGGACACCGTGCGCTTCTGCCGTTCGCTCGGCCTGCCGACGACGCTCGGCGACCTGAACCTCTCGGCGGCTGACCGCGACAAGATCGAGCGGGTGGCCGAAGCGACGCTCCAGCCCAACTCAATCGCCTACGCGACGCCCGTGGACCTCAGCGTGCCGTTGGTTCGCGATTCGATCCTCGCGCTGGATGCGTTCTCACGCGCGCTCTGAAGACGAGAATTCAACGAGTAGATCATTTGCAAAATGCCACGGACTCCCTCTCCTGACCCTGTCGTGCCGCAAGGGCGGCGTGGCTTTCTGAAGACCCTCGGAGGTCTCGCCGCGATGGCGATGCTGCCCTCGACAAACGAGGCGCAAGAAAGCACCCGCGGCGGCGGCTAATTCCGAAAGCAGAGTGCCGACACCGCCGCGAGCATGGGAGAACAAACGCTGACCGAACGCAACATTGAGGTCGGACCGTTGCAGGTCGACTACCTGGAAGCGGGGCAACCGGAGGGCGTCCCGCTGGTGCTGGTGCACGGCTTTCCAGACGCGCCGCTCGCCTGGAACGGGGTGCTCAAAGAACTGGACCTCACCAAGTACCGTGTGGTGCTGCCTTACCTGCGTGGTTACGGCAAGTCCACCGTGCGGGAGCCGGATTACCTCGGGGGACAAACCGCGGCGCTCGCTCGTGATTTGCTCGCGTTCACCAGCGCGCTGCAGATCGAGCGTTTTCACCTGGTGGGTCACGACTTGGGGGGCGCGAACCTCCTACTCCGCCGCCGTGCTTGCCCCACAACGGGTCCTGACCCTGACGGGTTTGGCCTCGCCCTATCTCGCCTGGCGGGGCGAACCCGCGCCGCCCGCCCAGGCGCGCGGATACTGGTACCAATATTTCTTCCAGGTCGAAGCGGCCAGGAAGACCCTCACCGAGCACCGGCAGGATTTCTGCCGGGAACTCTGGCGGACGTGGTGTCCCACCTGGCAGTTTGCGGAGGCGGAGTTTGCCGGGGCGGCCGCCGCCTGGGACAACCCGCAGTTTGTAGACATCGTGCTCGACTACTACCGCATGCGTCATGGCGGCGCGCTGAGCCGGCGCGCCTACGCGCAGGACCAGGAGAAACTCGACGCCAAGCCGCAGCCCAGGATCGCTGTGCCCACGCTCTTCATCCACGGCTCGGCCGACGCCTGCGACCTGCCCGAAGGCGCCGAGGGCCAGGAGGCCGGCTTCACGGCAGGCTACGAACGGGTGCTGGTTCCAGACGTGGGCCACTTCCCGCACCGGGAGAACCCCTCCGCGGTTGCCCGCGCGTTGCGCAAGCAGCTCGGAGCGGCTTGAGCGCAGACGGTCGCACTTTCGGCTTGCCGCCGCCGGACCGGCGAGACACGCTCTGGCACGTTTTATGACGAGCAAAACGTCCCGCGCGAAAGTGCTGCTTGCTTGGTGGTTGGTCTGTTCGGCGCTTTTGAACGCGGCTCCGGGCCAGACGGTGAACCAGAAGAAGTCGCTGCAGGGTCTGGGCAGCGTTTTCGTCGTGGTGCAACCCGTCAACGACGATGCCGCTCGGGACGGATTGAACCAGGCGCACCTCCAGGGCGTGGTGGAATCCATCCTGCACCAGGCCGACATCCCCGTCGCCAAACAACCTGAGCCAGAGAACGGCCTCGCCAACCTGATCGTCACCGTCGACACCATCAAGGTGCAGGGAGCGTATCTGTTCACGGTGAGCGTCGGGGTCGTGCAGGCGGTGCAACTGACCCGCCGCGCCGAGGTGGGAACCGTCGCGGCCCAGACCTGGAGCGTGGACGCGCTGGGCGTGACCACGCCGCAACGCCTGGACATCATCGACGAGCCGCTCAAGGCAAAGGTGGGCGATTTCGTGGCTGCGTTCAAGGCCGCGAACGCGCAGTGACGGGGCGGCGCGGGCGGGCTTTTTGCCCCCGGTGCCGCGAACGGGAAGTCCGGCCAGCGCCCAGCCCCTTCCATCCACCAGAACAACGTGCCCGTGTCTCTCCCGGTTCATCCGCTCGCAGCCGCGTCAGCACCGCTGGATGGCTTCCCGCCGCAGATCCAAAGAATCCTGGATGGGTTGCATGCTCCTCACCAGGCCCTTTTCTGGGTCCAGGTCGTCCCGGCGATCCTGCTGCTGGGATACATGCTGCAACGCTACCTGCTGGGACTGGCCACGCGGCCGAAGTTCGGCAAACAAGACGTGATCCATCAGGAGTACTTCGCCTCCGGCTCTTCCCAGAGAAACATCTTCACCAAACTCGGCGGTGCCAACGGCTGCCTGCGCCTGGTCGTGACCCGGGACGTGCTCTGGGTCACCTCCTGGTTTCCGTTCTCGCTCTTTGCGGCGCTCTATGATCTGGAGCACGTCATCCCGCGGGACAAGATCGTCGCGCTGGAGACGAGCTCGTCCTTCGGCAAACAGGGTTTCCTGCTCACGTTCACCGACGGACGGGGCGACCGCCGAACCCTGCGGCTGCAGCCAAAGAACATGGAAGGTTTCGTCCAGGCGCTGGAAGCGGGCGCGGGCCGGGCTTCGTCCGCGGGCATGCGTCTGGAGATCGGCCCCATCGAGCCCAGGCTGGACCTGCGTGGAGCCGTCCGCAAATACTGGCGCCACCTGCTCGTCATCGGGCTATTTCCCACCGTGGCCTTCGTCGGGTGCGGCGACTTCCACGTTCCGTTCGGGTTCATGGTGCCGGTGTTTTTTGCCAGCGCCTTGTACGGGTTTTGGCCGGTGACGACCAAGCGGGTGCCTTTCGGCTTCCAGTTTGTCCTGGGTGCCGTGTGGCTGGGCGGCGGGGTGTTGGCGGCATTGCTGGCGTCGCTCGCTTCGGCGATCCTGCCGCACCATCCATGATGGCAAGCATGACCTCATGACGACCTAGCGCTGCCTGCTGTTGGTTTATCCGCGCATGGACGTGCGGCTGCCGAGGGGCTTCGGCTTCTCGCGGCGGTTCGCGCACGAACTGCCGCCGGGCGAAGCGGCGGAGGCGGTCGGATCGTTCCGTTGTTTCCCGGCCCTGGTCAGCGATCTGACCGGCGGCCGGGCCGGGGTGGCACACGAGGTCTGCACCAGCACGCGACCTCTGACGACGTTGAGTCGCCTGGGCCGGGGAACGTGGTGGCCGTCACCCACCGACACCCGGGCGGAGATGGAACGCTGCGGCGTGCGTGCGCGGTACGATTCGGTGTTCGTCCTCTGGCCGCAGAACCGGTTCCAGGACGGCGCGGCGGTTCCCTCCGGTGGTTGGGGCCTGGGCATGGGCGCGTCCGCTTGGTCGCTGGGGGCCACGTACGCGACGGTGGCAAACGCCCGGTCGTTCGCCTGGGAGATCCCGTTGAAAGGCGAGGTGTGGCTGCACGAATGGCTGCACGGCGTCTGCGCCCACTTCGCCGCACAAGGCCACCCGATGCCGACGGGCGACGCCGACGGTGCGGACCGGCACGGGTACGTTCGCTCCCCGCAAACTGGCTGGAGCGACTACTACCGGGACTTGATGAACGGCCTTGTGGTCGAGGATGGACGGCGGATGGGGATTGCCCCGTCGGCCTGGCTGGCTCCGCTGCAAACGCGCGGGAACATTACATAACACGACAATCTTCTCCCCCGCCGTTGTACCGTGCGTGTCGAAACAACGGTGGATGGACAATTGTTCCGTGAAAGAGCAGATTCTCAAATCTCTGGTTGCCCCAGCTAGGTACAGCGTCGGGCCGACTTTGTTCCTGATTTGCCAGCGAGACGACGGCCAGGGATGCAGCATCTATGAACAGATGGCCGACGGGCAATGTCAGCGGTGGCCGGAGTCGTCTGTCGGCGGTGTTCAGCAGGCGGAGGGGATGATCTACCAGCAAGCCGAACAGAACAGCGAGGGTTGATCCGGGCTCGCACCTCTGATTGTAGAGACCCTCGCTCCGCCTGCCACGTGACGGGAAGGAGTTGTGGAAACAGACGGAAAGAAGGGGAGATGTGCAAGAGACCTGCGGCGTCTCGGAACGCGGCGGGCGGAGCGCCCGCCCTACAACCGCATGCCTCCCAGCTTGAGGAGCGGTGTAGATAACCGAATCCACACACTCCGGCGGTGATGGTCACTGCGTCCGGCACGCTGGCGCGGGGTTGGTTCCTCCTGGCAGAACCCTCCCGCGTAAAACGTTTGCGAGGGGAGCCTTTCCGCTTCTCAAAGCGTGGCCGACTTCCTACACTCGCCGCC
>CAXTMD010000251.1:0-7093 GCA_964245035.1 uncultured Chthoniobacterales bacterium | reverse complement strand
TCATCGCCGCGGGCCTGACCTTCCTCGAAACCATCGCCAACCCGTACGCCACCGTCCTCGGACCACAGCAATACTCGGCCACGCGCATTAACCTCGCGCAGTCCACCAATGGTTTCGCGCTGCTCTTCGGACCGTACGTCGGCTCCCTGTTCTTTTATTCCAAGGGCGCCGACGGCGCGAACACGGGCGGCGAAACGCTCTGGATTCCCTACGCCTTTATCGCGGTGGTGGTGCTCGTACTGGCGGTGGTGTTCGTGTTCGCGCCGATGCCCGACATCAAAATGGAGGACGATTACCATCTCGATGAGCCCACGCCGGGCACGGGTCAGCCTTCCCGCGCTTTTTGGCGGCAGCCGCACTTCGTGGTGGCCGTCGCCGCGCAGTTTCTCTACGTCGCCGCGCAAGCGGGGGTGTGGAGCTATTTCATTAATTACATGACCACCCAGACGCCCGCCGTGCCGCAGGGGTGGACGCACTTCCTGCCGGCGGGTTCGTTCGAGACGCACAAGGACGGAGTGTTCGGTCTCAGCGACGCGGGGGCGGCCAAGCTGGCTTCCTTCGGGTTCCTGTGCTTTCTGGTGGGGCGGTTCACGGGCAGTCTGATCCTGCGCCGGGCCTCCGCGCACCGGGTCTTGGGGATCTACGGCGTGCTCAACGCGCTGGCGTGCTTCGTCGTTTTCCTGCAACTCGGCTGGGTGTCGGTGGCGGCGGTGTTCGTGAGCTACTTCCTGATGTCGATCATGTTCCCGACGATCTTCGCGCTGGGCATCTTCGGCCTGGGCGAGGAGGCCAAGCGGGCGTCGTCGTTCCTCGTGATGGCGATCTGCGGCGGCGCGGTGGTGCCGCAGATCATGGGCTCGGTGGGCGACGCCCACGGCATGTCCAAGGCGTTTGTGGTGCCGCTGCTGTGTTTTGCCTTCGTGGGCGCGTACGGTTATCTGTGGCCGCGGCTGAGCGGGCATGCGGAGATGGTCGGCGTCAACACTTCCAAGGGGCACTGACCGCGATGTCTGCGGAAACATTCACACTCGACCACGGGCTGCTGGCGCGGGACGAAGGGCGCGTGGAACTCGTAGGGTGCCTCGGCGCATGGCGGCGGATCGACTCGCGCGAGACCTTCAACGAATACTGTCGGCAGGCCTGCCGGGCATGGCGCGATCTGTACGGGGAGGCGGGAGAACCTCCGCCGTTTGTCGAACTGCTCGCCCGGGTGGACCGTGGCGGCGAGGAAATCATCCCGACCGTGTGGGGCGGGGTGATCATCACCCGGCACGAACATCCCCGCGTGGAAAAGTACCTCGTCGTGCGGCGCGGCGGCTACCTCGCGCTGGAGAAACACGAGCAAAAGGACGAACACCTCACCGTGGAGGCGGGCGCGGGCTTGCTGCTCTCGCGGCAGTCGGCGGACGAACCACTCGCCGTGCGTGCGCTCGCGCCGGGGGAGGAGTTCCACTTCGCGCCCGGCCAGGAGCACTGCCTGATCGGCACGGACAATCTGCTCGTCTTTGAGCGTTCGACCGATCCTAAAGGCATGGACCAGGACCTCGTGTTTATCTACGAACCGGACGGTGCCTGACCGGCTCGAACGCCAAACCCTTTTCTCCCCATGAACAACGGATTCTTTGCCTTCGGCGAAATACTTTGGGACTGCCTGCCTTCGGGCAAGCACGCGGGCGGCGCGCCCTTCAACGTCGCCGCCCACCTCGCACAACTCGGCGTCGCGGCCGAGCTGATTTCCACCGTCGGCCAGGACCCGCTCGGCGACGAGATTCTCCAGGTGGCGCACGACAAGCACGTGAGCACGCGCTTCGTGACCCGCGCGCGCGTCGGACTCCAGACCGGTACGGTGATCGCGACGCTCGACGCGCAGAACAACGCCACCTACGAACTCGTGCAACCCGTCGCTTGGGACGAAATCCGCGTCCCGCACGAGGCGCTGGCCGCCGTGGCCGACGCCAGCGCGCTGGTGTTCGGTTCGCTGGCGGGCCGTTCGCCGTACAACCTGGAACAGCTCGACCGGCTCCTGGCGGTCCGGGGGCCGCGGAAGTTCTTCGACGTGAACCTGCGTCCGCCCTTTGCCGATCTGGCGCTGGTGCTAAGCCTCGCCCGGCGCGCGGACGTGATGAAGCTCAACGACGACGAGTTGAAACAACTGGCCGCGTACGTACGCCCCGGCGAGACCCGGACAGGTTCTTCCGGCGAGGAGATCGCGCAAGCCTGCGCGACCCTGGCAGAAGCCACCGGTGCGCCGTGCGTGTGCGTAACCCGTGGGCCGCACGGGGCGGCGTGGTGGGAAGGCGGCGAACTCACCTGCGCACCTGCCCCGCAGGTGACCGTGCGCGACACGGTCGGGGCGGGGGATGCGTTCATGGCGGGCCTCATGGCGGGTTTGGCGCGCGGCACGGAGAAGCGCCGGATGCTGGAGACTGCTTGCCGCTTGGGCGGCTACGTGGCGTCGCACTACGGGGCGACGCCGCTGCTGCCGGCGGAACTCGTCGCGGAGTTTGCCTGATCAGAAGAAGACCGTGGGCTTGGGTTGCGCTCGCGTCCCTCGGCGTTTCAATGATGGCCGTGGGCAACCACCTGTCAGGGTCAACACGTCGCTCACAGCGTGCTGCTCGGTCAGTGGCGGCACGCACTTTCTTTCTCTGTCATCCTGAGGCGAGTGCAACGAGGTGAAGGACCTCGCCGGCAGGTACACGGATGCCGCCCGCTAAACGCCCGAGCAGAGAACTGGCCGGTCGGGCCAAAGGCGAAGTGCGAGCCGTGTACCCCGGCGCCGAGGTCCTTCGGCTCGCAGAACTCGCCTCAGGAGGACAGAAGAACACCCAGCCGCCCCCAGATTCAACTACCACGAAGATCGGTGTGTAGGGGGCAAAGCCGCACCTGCTTCTGACAAGCCGTTTTGCAGGCTTGATCCTGCCATCTCGTCGGCCTCCCCATCACTCGACGGGAACGGTTCGCGAGACCTCCGACTCCGCCAGGGTCTTCCGCAACAGATCGAGCGCCACCTGGCTGGCGCGGTACTTGAACGACTCGCGGTCGGTGGGGAAGAAGTGGTCTTCCACCACCGGCTCGGCGTCGTCCGGTCCGGCCAGCGCGACAAAGAGCGTGCCGACCGGCTTGCCCTCGCCGCTCGTCGGTCCGGCTTCGCCCGTCGTGGCCAGCGCCCAGTGGGTCCCCATGCGTCGACGCGCCCCGGCGGCCATCGCGGCGGCCACGGGTCCGCTGACCGCCCCGTGCTCCTCGATCAACGCCGCGTCCACTCCCAACAGCGCGGTCTTGGCGCGGTAGGCGTAGGTGATCATCCCCGCCACGAACACCACGCTCGCCCCGGGAACGTTCGTCAACCGGTTCGCCAGCAGCCCGCCGGTGCAGCTTTCCGCCACGGCAATCGTCTGGCCCTCCTCGCGCAACCGGCGCACGAGCATTTCCTCCAGCGTCTTGCCGTCGCGCGAGAGCAGGTACTTGCCCAACGCCGGGAAGATGAGCGCCTCCGCGCGCTCCAGCAGGTCGGGCGTGCCGATGCACCGCAAATCCACCTCGCCCAGCCGCGCGCAGTAGCCGACCTCCAGCCCCACCATCTTTTCCAACTCCGTGCCGACCAGTTCCTCCACCTGGCTCTCGCCGATGGACACCGTCCGGTAGATGCGGCAGAAGCGCTTCGACCCGCCTGCGTCCGGGACGATGGTCGCCAGCATCGGCGCGACCTGTTCGGAAAACATCGGCCGCAACTCGCGCGGCGGCCCCGGCAGCAGGAACAGGTGCGGCGAGGGCTGGCCGCCGGCCGTCTTGCCCGGCGGCAGGTAAAGGCCCGGCGCGGTGCCGTGATGGTTCTCGATCACCGTCGCGCCGGCGGGTACCTGCGCCTGCCGCGCAATGCTCGGGATGAACGGCCGGTCGATCCGCGCAAAGAACGCCTTCAACCCGTCGAGGATGGCCGGATCGTCGGTCAGCGGTCGGTCGAGCAGTTCGGCGGCGATGTCGCGCGTCAGGTCGTCGCTCGTCGGTCCGAGGCCGCCGGTGACCAGCACCACGCCCGCGTGTCCGAACGCCTCCGTCAGCGCCTCGCGGATGGCCGGTCCGTCGGGCACGCAGACCTGCCGGTCCACGCGCAGGCCGAGAGGAAAGAGTTCCTGCCCGAGAAAGGCGAGGTGCGTGTTGGTGACGTTGCCGAGGAGCAGTTCGGTGCCGGTGTTGATGACTTCGACCTTCACGGAGGGGATACGGATGGAGAACGGGCGGGGTTGCTCCACCCGTTACAACGCCGCTCCGCCGTCTTCAACCGTCGCGGCCCAATTTGCAGGAATCCCCGAGCCGCGGACGACGCGGGCAACAAAAAAGGAACGGGGCTCAACGGCCGCCGTTCCTTCTCGTCTTGCCCTGCGTGGAGAAACTTAGCTCTTGCGGCGGCGCTTGAAGCCAACCCAGCCGAGTAAACTCACGCCCAGGCCAGCGGCGGCAAGCGTGGAAGGCTCGGGGACGGTGGTGATGGTCGCCGCGTCGATCATGTCCGGATCGGGCAGGGCCACCACGAACCGGTAGTTGCCGCTGGGAAGGGCGTTGGTCACCACGCTGGTCTTTACCCAGGCGCCGGTGGCCGGCGTGATCCCGGAGGTGGAAGCCACCACGGTCCCGGTTCCGTTGAGCAACTGCCAGGAGGCGCCGGTGCCGGAAGAACTGCCGCTGTCCCGGCCGCCGAAGTCGATGGCGATGGCCAAGGGCGATGTCGTGCTGAGGGTGAACGCCTGCGACACGTAGACCAGCTTGCCAGCCCCGTCGAGCGACTGCTGGCCGTTGGGATCGTCCGGGCAGATGCCGAGGTACTGCGAGGGGCCGGTGATGCCGACGCCGTTCGTCACCACGCCGCGGTTGAGATTGGAGTCGTTGACGTTGGTGGTCGTCGTCGTCGTCGCGTCCTCCGCCACGATCCAACTGTCCGGCACCGCGCCCTGGTGGTTGCCGTTGCCACTCTGGGCAGGACTCTCAAAAGTACCGTCGAGCAGAAGCTCGGCGGCGTTGCCGGACAGAGGAGACAACGCCAGAACAGCGGCGCCGACAGTGAAAACAATCGCCCTTTTGATCATGATCTTGGATAGCCCGCGGCCATTAATGGCGGGCATCCAACCGATTGGCAAGAAGGAAATAAGGTAAATCCCCCAAGAATCTGCGCCGGGGCAGACCAGCGAGCAGGGTTTACTTGCGCTCCAGCGCCTTCAGCCAGCCGGCGATCCGCTCGCGCTGGGATTCCTCGCCCTTGTCCTGGAAGATGTAGAGCAGGTTGGCCAGCACGCGCACGAGGATCATGCGCGAGGTGGCCGGCTCCAGGTAGGACGGCTGGAAGGTGAGTTTCTGCTTGCGCAGGATCGACTCGCAATCCGAGAGCATCAGGATCTTGCCCCGGTGGAAGGGGTCAAAAAAGATGTCGCCGTGGCGCACGATGAAGTGGCCCGGCAGGTTGATGCCTTCCACCTTCATGCCCGCACGCCCCGCGACGGCGATGTAGAGCAGCGCCAGGGAGATCGGGATGCCCAGCTTGGAGTCGATCAGGCTGGGCAAAAGCGAATTGTTGACGTCGTAATACTCCTCGGAGTTGCCCCGGAAGCCGAGGTCGTTGGCGAGGTAGTTCGTGAGGATGGCGACGCGCTCGCGCGTGGAGATGGCGCTGGCGGTCAACCGGGAGAGCTGGCGGCCCCAGGCGTCGAGCTTGCGCTGGTAGTGCTCGGTCTCGATGCCGGGCAGAAAGACCCGGGCGAGCAGCCAGCTGGCCTCCTCGACGTTGCCGTCGTCGGGAAAGAGGTGGCAGAGCAGCGTGAACTCATCGTAGGCCGCGCGGCTCTCGATCTCGGCGAGGATGTCGTGGGCGTGGCCGCTGACGGTGGCGTCGTCGACGGCGGCGAGTTCGCGCAGGTTGCCGATGATGTCCGGCCCGCTGTCCACGAGTTGATTTTTGAGCAGGGTGACCGTCGAGGGATCGTTGTCCTGCAAAAGTCTCACGATGGCATCGTGTTGCTCAAACATAGAGGGAGAAGAGCGACGGACGGAGGAACTGTTCACGAGAAAAGCAAAGCGACCAAAAATTGCCAAGGAAAATGTTACGCCGCGCTGGTGTCCACGGACTCCACGCGGCCCGGCGCGCAACGCACCTCGACCTGCATCGGCCGGCAGCACACCGCGCAGTCGTCGGTCGTCACGTAGTCACCCTGCGAGGTGTCGACCGTCACCGGGAACCATTCCCCGCAGTGGGGACACTCGACTTCGACCTCGACGAGCCAGTCCATGCCGGCTGGTCAGGAGGCGACGGCAAGGTTCTCCAGCCCCAGCCGCGGCGCGTCGCTCCACAGGTCCTCCAGCGCGTAGTAAGCGCGTTTGTCGGCGTGGAAAATGTGCACGAGCACGCTAATGTAGTCGATGATGACCCACTGGCTGACCGGGAAGCCGTCCACCGCCGCCGGCCGATGGCCGAACCGCTCCTTGAGCTTGTCCTGGATCTCTCCGGCGATGGCTTTGAGGTGCGGTTCGCTCGTGCCCGAGCAGATCAGGTAATAATCCGTGACCGTCGAGATGCCGCGCAGGTCGAGTGCGGCGATGTTGACGGCTTTCTTCTCGGCGGCGTAGAACGCACACTCGTGGACGATTTCTTCGGCGGTAATGGCGGGGGTCCTCCCTACGACGGCGGGTTGCGGTAAAGGCCGTGCGCGTCGATGAGGGCGGCTACGGGCTCCGGAACTAGATACCGGATGGACCGGCCGCTGGCAACCCGGTTTCTGATCTCGGTGGACGACAGATCCAGCACCCGGTCCAGGGTCGGGAACGGTTTCGTCCTCGGCGCAGACGTGTCAGCCAAGCGGCGGTGAAAGACGACGAACCGCGCTAGGGTGCGCAGTTCGTCGATCCGGTGCCAGGTGTCCAGCTTCGAGACGTTGTCCGCACCGAGGAGGTAGTGCAGTTCCGTGCCCGGAAGCCGGGCGCGCAGGGCGCGGAGCGTGTCCACGGTGTACGAGGGGCCGGCGCGTTCGAGTTCGCACGGGTCCACCTCGAACGCCGGTTCGTCGGCGACGGCGGCGCGCAGCATCGCCAGCCGCGCCTCGCC
>CAXTMD010000250.1:0-7096 GCA_964245035.1 uncultured Chthoniobacterales bacterium | reverse complement strand
GCGCAGGATCTTGCGCAGGCGCTCGCGTTCCTTGGGGTCCTCGATCTTGCGCGAGATGCCGCTCTGGTCGCTGTAGGGCATGAGCACCAGGTAGCGGCCCGGCAGCGAGAGGTTTGTGGACACGCGCGGACCCTTGGTGCCGATGGGCCCTTTGGTCACTTGCACGATCAGTTCGCTGCCGACCGGGTAGAGGTTGGGGATGTCCTTGGCGGTGGGCTTGGGCTTCTTGGAAGATTTCTTACCATCGCCGCCCTTTTTGTCGGGCCGCTCGATACGCTCGACGCTGGAGTCGTCCAGGCCGGGCAGCGCGTCCCAGAAGTGCAGGAAAGCGTTTTTCTCGAAGCCGATGTCCACGAACATCGCCTTCAAGCCAGGTTCGATGTTGCGCACTTTGCCCTTGAAGATGCCGCCGACGATGTTGCGGTCGGTCGTGCGCTGAACGGTGTATTCCTCCAGTTGCCCGTCTTCGAGCAGGGCGACGCGGCGCTCCAGCTTCTCGCAGTTGATGAGCAGGAGGTTGGACGGCTTCTTCTTGCCGAGTCCAAGGAGCTTTTTCACTTTTTCGATCATGGAAAGGATTGGTGGGTAAAGATTGGGAAGGAGGGGGAGGGAAGGAGAGGACAAAGGAAAGATGAGGGAAGCAGCCGGGTCAGTTCCCCGCGCATCCTAGCAGGCCGCGCAAGCGGCCGGTCGTCAAACGGTAGGGATGGCTCTCCGAGCCACTCCCTAATTTTTACGATAGGCGTTCCGTCGAGAAAACGGTTTGCCAGAGAAATCTAGGGAGCGGCTCGGAGAGCCATCCCTGCCCTGAACTAGAAGATCCCCAGGAACTTTTTGCGCTTGGGCGGTTCCTGAGCGGGCGGCGGCTGCTGGGAGGGTTGGGAAGCTTGTTGTTGGCGGCGTTTTTCTCGCTGTAAGTTTTTCTGTTGGGCGCTGAGGTCTTGGCTGGTTTCCTGGTCGCTGTCGCGGCGGAAAAATTTCTTCACCGACTTCATGAACGTGCCGTTGTTGTCGGGCGCGTTGTTCGGTGCCTGGGCGGTGTTGTTGGGGGACGATGGGCTGTCCTTGCGCACCCTCGGCTGGACGGAGGCGACCTTGTCATGGTCACGCTTCTTTTCCTCGTCGTTGGCGGCGGGTTCGTTCTCGTCGCTGGGCGTCTCACCGTCGGCGACCTGGTGCTTCTTGTCGTCGCCCTCGGTCTGCACGGGCACGGAGCTGGTGAAGTCGATGTTCTTGATGAACGTGAAGTTACCCACCGCCGGCTCCAGCGGTTTGACGGCGACTTCGTAGTGGCGCGGGTCGTCCAGCGCCAGACACTCGTCCATGATCCGCGCCGCCAGCGGGCCGGCCGTCACACCGCCGCCCTGCGCACCCTGGATGAACACGCAGATCGCGTACTTGGGCTGCTTGTAAGGCGCGAAGCAGATGAACCACGTGTGGTTGTCCTTCACGCCACTGCGCCAGAACTGCGCGGTGCCTGTCTTACCGGCCAGTTCGTAGTCCTTGAGCTTGGCGTGCGTCGCGGTGCCGCCCTGGTCGTTGACCACGCGCCACATGCCGTGGCGCACCTTCTCGATCTGCTCAGGCTTGAAGCCCATGTCGGCGAGGTTCACGCGCACGCGCGGGCCGGGCGCGGCCTTTTCACCCGTGCCGGGGTCGATGGCGTCCTGGCCTTTCTGGTCGACGATGCGGTCGATCAGCCGCGGGTAATAACACGTTCCGCCGTTGGCGAACATAGCGGCGACCATCGCCATCTGGAGCGGACTGGCCTGCACGTAACCCTGGCCGATGGAGAGGTTGGCAGTGTGGCCGTCGCTCCAGCGGTCCTTGGGCTGGTGGATGGCGAGCCATTCCTTGCCGGGCAGCACCCCCGCGGCCTCGTTGGAGAGCGGCACGCCCGTCTTCTGGCCGATGCCGACAGCGGCGGCGACCTTGTCGATGGCGTCGACGCCCGCCGCGTTGCCGTACTGGAAGAAGTACGAGTTGCAGGAGTTCTTGAGGCCGCCTTCGAGGTCGAGGGTGCCGTGCGCGCCACCCTTCTGGCCGATCCAGCAGTGCATGTAGCGGTTGCCGTAAGTCACGCCGCCCGAGCAATTGTATTTGTTGTTCTCCTTGCCCATCATGATGCCGGCCAGCGACGTGATGGTTTTGAAGGTCGAGCCCGGCGCGTAGGAGAGGATCGCGCGGTTGGTCAGCGGGTTGGTCTCGTCGTCGATGAGCTTCTTCCAGTCCTCCTGGTCGATGCTCGGGATGAACTGGTTCGGGTCGAACGACGGCACGCTGGCCATCGCCAGGATGTCGCCGGTCTTCGGGTCCACCACGACCGCGGCACCCCGGCCGACCACGCGCATGGCGTTCTCGGCGATGGTCTGGATGCGCGCGTCGATGGTCAAGTACACGTCGTCGCCGGGCACGGGCGGGGTCACGCCCATCTCGCCTTCGATGACGCCCTTGGGGCTTTTCTTGATGTAGCGGACCCCCGCCTCGCCGCGCAGCCAGCGGTCCATCGCCTGTTCGATGTTGTTCTTGCCCTCCACGTCGGCTTGGTAGTAGTCGAACTTCTTGGCGTCCTCCTCGTCGGTGTCCGCCGGGCCGACGTAGCCGAGGATGTGCGCCGCCAGCGCGCCGTAGGGGTACTGGCGCACGCCGGTGATGGTCACCCGCGCGCCGGGCAGGCCGAGGTCGCGCTCGCTGAGCTTGGCCATCTGGGCGAAGTCGATGTCGTCCAGATAGGTGTAGGGCACCAGCGTGTCGTTGTAGTAGTGCTTCTGGAGTTCGTCGTCGTCGATGCCCTCGTGGATGCCGAGTTCGTTCATGCGCGGCAGGACGATCTCGCGCACGATGCGGCCGACGTCGGGCTGGGTGTTCTCCGCGTAGACGCCCTTGACGGTGTACTTGTGCAGGAGGGTGGGCGTGTTCTTCTTGCCGAAAGCCTGCTGGTAGCCGGAGACCATCTCCTTGAGGTAGAACTCGACGGAAAAGCTCGGCCGGTTGGTGACGAGTTCGAGGCCGTGGCGGTCGCGGATCTCGCCGCGGACGCTGGGGATGCGGACGGTGACCTTGCCCGAGCCGCGGATTTTCTGCGTGTAGTAATCGCCTTTGACGACCTGGACGTGCCAGAGTTGGGCCAGGATGGCGGAGATGGCCAGCAGAAAGAGAAGGCCAACGATCTGGATGCGGATTTCGGTCTTGAACAGCGCCATGGACAAAAACGGGCGGCGGGCGGAAGTCCGCAACTTACTCTGAACCGGGAGCAAGTTCAAGTCCGGGATGGAAGGGAACGCCACGCCGCGCCGAAAAAGGGAACCCCCAGGCCGGCGGGGCGCGTAGTAAAAAGGATGAGATCTGTAAACTCCACGCTCTCTGCCCCATGAGCGACCTGAGCCCATCCGTCCGGCCGCCGCGGATCATCGTCGCCGACGACCATGAATGGATTTTGCAGATCGTGGCCCAGATCACGCGGGACACCTTGCCTTTGGCGGAGGTGGTCGAGACGATAGATGGCGAGCAGGCCCTGGAAGCCTACCGGCAGGAGCCGTGCGATTTCCTGATCACCAACCACGCCATGCCGAAGATGGACGGCGCGGTGCTCATCCGCACCTTGCGTAAGGAAGCTCCCGATCTGCCGATCCTGATGGTCTCCATCCATCCTTCCGCCGCAGCGGACGCCAAGGCGGCCGGGGCAACCTGGTTTCTGACCAAAGAGCAGATCATGGAACGCATGCCGCCGATTTTGCGTGAGCACACTCACGGCGGAGTCGATCCGGCGGAGCGGTGAAGCGGCGGCCGGGGCGGGGGCAGGAACTCTACAGTCGGGCCTTGGTCGGATACACCCGCACGGTGTAGCCCAGCGCGGCGGCCAGCAGCCGGAACAGGAAGTACACCGGCACCGCCAGCAGCATCGCGAAAAACCCCGGCACCAGGATGCGCCCCCACAGCTCGCGCGGGAAGATCAGCCCATGGCGTTTGAAGGTGATCATGAGGTATTGCGCCAGCAGGATCGCGCTCGCACAAAAGCCGCTCGACAGGCAATGCAGTTCCCAGCGTCCGCGCAAGAACAGGGGCCGCAGCCCGTGCACGAGGATCACTAGGACGCCGAACAACAGGATCGACCAGCCCATCGCGAACTCCGGCGCGGCCGGCGTCTCCAGGGAAAACTCCTCGGTCGGCTTGAGGAACTGCACGGTGATCACGTCCCACAACAAGCCGTTGAAAAACGCCAGCGCCAGCGCCGCCGGGAACGGCAGCGCCAGCGCTCCGTAGGCCAGGAACACCGGAAAGACGAGCACCGTCGCGCTGAAGAAAACTGGCATCACCGGCAGCCGGTCCTGGAAGATCACCGCCAGGAAATCCGCCAGCAGCACGCAACCGAAAAACGCCGCGGTCTTCATCCCTCTATCGCGGGTTCACCGGCAGCGCCGCGCGCACGGTCGGTCCCGGTGTGGCGGCCGGGGTCACGGGGAGCGCCGGCAGCACCGGCTTCTCCGCGCCGCGCAGGCCGCGCACGATGAACACGTTTTCCAGCCGCGCGAGGTCCACCGCCGGGGCCAGCGTCGCGCGGATGTCCAGTTCGTGGGGGGTGATGTTCTTGATCGCGCCCAGCAGCAGCCCGCGCGGAAACACCCCGCCGGCCACCCCGTAGCTGAACACCTTCTGGCCGTCGGCGATCTGCGCGGTCTTGGGCAGGAAGTTCAGGCTCATCTCGGGCGAGTTGGCGTCGGTGATCCGCTCGCCGGAGACGAGGCCCTTGACCCGCGCCTCGGCCGGCAGGTCGCCGGGACCCTCGACGTAGGCGCTCACCTTGCAGTTTTCATCGGTGATAAGCAGCACGGACGCGGTGTTGGGGGCCACGGTGGTGGTCTTGCCGACGAGCCCCTGGTCGGTGACCACGGGCATGTCGGTGTCCAGGCCGTCGGCCTCGCCGCGGTCGATCTGCACGGTGCTCCACCAGGTCGAGGCGCTGCGGCCGATGATGTGCGCGGCGATGAGGTTGAAGTTCGAGCGTTCACGGAAGCCGAGCGCGCCGCGCAGTTTGTTGTTCTCGGCGGCGGTGTCGTTGAGAAACAGGTTGGTGGCGCGCAGTTGGTCGTTTTCGACGCGGAGCTTCTGGACCTCGTCCTCCAGTTCCTTGAGGCTCTTGAGCCCGTCGCCGTAAGCCTTGATCGACGACGTGGTCGAACTGGTCACGGTCTGGATGGGCCGCAGCAGTTCGAGCGCGCGCGCCTGGAGCCGCTGGGCCGCGCTGGTGCGCATGGTCAGCACGAGCACGGCCAGCACGGCGAACACTGCCAGCGCGATGATCGAGGAGCGGGACATTTGTTAAATGACGAAGGACGAATGACGAAGGACGAAGGCAGAGGACGAGCTCCGGACTCGCATCACGAAAGGAAAGAAGGCGCTAAATCGTCCTGACCCTCTGCGCTCCATCGGCAGTTGCTCCATTTTCCGACCTTCGTCCTTCGTCATTCGTCATTTTCTTCACCGCCACTGCCGGTCCGTCGACGCCACCTGGCGCAGGAAGCGGATTTCGCTCAACACTTTGCCCGTGCCCTCGGCCACGGCGCTGAGCGGGTCCTCGGCGACGTGCACCGGCAGCCCCGTTTCCTGCATGAGGAGTTGATCCAACCCGCGCAACAGCGCCCCGCCGCCCGCCAGCACGAGGCCGCGGTCCACGAGGTCGCTTGCGAGTTCCGGCGGGCAGCGCTCCAGGGTGATGCGCACGCTCTCGACAATCGTGTTGATCGGCTCCGCCAACGCCTCGCGCACCTCCTGGCTGGTGATCGTCAGGGTCTTGGGCAGCCCGGCCACGAGGTCGCGGCCCTTGATCTCCATCGTCAGTTCCTTCTCGGGGTTCTCCGGCGCGTAGGCCGAGCCGATCTTGATCTTGATCTCCTCGGCCGTGCGCTCGCCGATCATCAGGTTGTAGGCGCGCTTGACGTAGTTGACGATGGCCTCGTCCAGCTCGTCGCCGGCCACGCGCACGCTGCGGCTGAACACGATGCCCGAGAGCGAAATCAGCGCCACCTCCGTCGTGCCGCCGCCGATGTCGATGATCATGTTGCCGGCCGCGTCCTGCACGGGCAGGCCGACGCCGATGGCGGCCGCCATGGGCTCCTCGATGAGGTGCACCTCGCGCGCCCCGGCGTGGGTGGCCGACTCCTTGACGGCGCGTTTCTCGACCTCCGTGATGCCCGAGGGCACCGCGATGACCACGCGCGGGCGGACCATCTTGCGGCGGTTGTGCACCTTCGTGATGAAGTGCCGCAGCATCGCCTCGGTGATCTCGAAGTCGGCGATGACGCCGTCCTTCAGCGGCCGCACGGCGACGATGTTGGCCGGGGTGCGCCCGAGCATGCGTTTGGCCTCGTTGCCGACGGCCAGGACCATGTTGGTGCCCGCCTTGACGGCGACGACGGACGGCTCGCGCAGGACGATGCCGTGATCTTTGACGTAGACGAGGGTGTTGGCGGTACCGAGGTCGATACCGATGTCGTTTGAGAAAACGCCCATGAGAAAGTTGAACATGAACGGCAGAAAAGTGGATGAAAAACCGTGGATAAACAGCGGCGCGCCGGCCGGGGGGCACGCGGCGGAGGTTCGCGGGGGAGAAGGCGCGCGCGGTATTGCCGAAGCCGGTTCGGTGGTCCCCCGGGGTTCGGCAGCCGTCTCCCCCGGTCAGTGTCCGGCGATGCATCGGCGATGCGTCGAGGCAGACTAGAAGGCAGGATTGCGCCGCGTCAAGCGGTGGATGCAGTTCTGTTGGCCGCGCGCCAGGCCCGCCAACGCGTCCGCCAGCGCCGCGTGAACCGGCCCGCGCCAGTCCGGAAAAGCCGCCGGCCGCGCCTCAGCGCCTTTCCGCGCAGACGTCCCCGGCGTTCCCCGATGGCGCGGTCGATGGCTGCCCGGTCGGCCGGCGGCAGGGTGGGATCGTGCGGCCGGGCCAGCGTGTCGGCGAGCACGGCGAGGTCGTGTTCGTCGCCGAGGAGGTCGGCCAGCTTGCCGAGGCGCTTGGTGGCGGCCCCGGATCTCTTTGGCGACAGGGGACGGAGCAGCGCCAGGTGCGCACCGAGGTGTTTGACCTGCTTGCGCCACTCGT
>CAXTMD010000249.1:3336-7139 GCA_964245035.1 uncultured Chthoniobacterales bacterium | reverse complement strand
CGTCAGCAGGTAGCGGCGTTCGCCGCTGAACACTTCCTTGGTGTAAGGCAGCACCCCGGCCGCGACGACATCGACGATCACCTCGCCGGTGCCGGGCACCGGATTGGGCACGTCTTCGACGGACAGCGGGGAACCAAACGTTTTGAGCAGGGCGGCTTTCATGGTCGGACAAGTTCCGCGGGCATCCGTCCAGCAACCAGGGGTAGGACGATCCTAGGATAGTGGATGCCACGCACGCCAGGGGCAACGCGCTGGGCAGCTTCCTGCGCGACCGGCGCGGGGGATTGACTCCCGCGCAGGTCGGCCTACCCGCCGGCAGCCGACGCCGCACCCCCGGCCTGCGGCGCGAAGAGGTCGCCGAACTGGCAGGCATCAGCACAGACTGGTACGTGCGCCTCGAACAGGGCCGCAGCGTCCAGCCTTCGGCCGGCACCCTCGCGGCGCTGGCCCGGGCACTGCGCCTGAACAAAACCGAGCAAGCCCACCTGCGCGCCCTGGCGCGGCCGGCCGCCCGTTCCCCGTGGACGCGCGAGAGCGTGCCGGAAATCGTCCGGCACGTGGTCGCCAGTCTTAACCAACCCGCCTATGTCACCGGCCTGCGTTGGGACGTCCTAGCGTGGAACGCCGCGGCGGAGCGCGTGTTCCCGTTCGGCCGCATGCCCGAGGCGGAGCGCAACATCCTGCTTTTCATGTTCACGCGGCCGGCGGCTCGCCGGCTCTTCGCCATGGCTTGGGAATCGGAGGCCCAGCGGATGCTGGCGCTGTTCCGCCCGACTTACGACCTGTGGGCGTCCGACCCAGCGTTCGCCGAACTGCTGGCCCGCCTGCGCCGTGGCAGCCGGGAGTTTGCGCGCTGGTGGCAGGCGCACGAGGTCCGCCTGGCCCGCGCAGGCAGCAAGCGGCTGTACCCGCCCAGGGCCGGGATGTTGTCCCTGACGTACGCGACTTTCCAGTCCAACGACGATCCGTGGCTCAAGCTCGCCATCTACGCACCCGTGTGAGATCAGCCCTCAGTCCCGGCAGAGGCGTAAGACCATCGTCCACGATGCCAGCCGTGGGCTACACCCTTTTTCACGCTGATTGAACTTCGGAGCACAGCATCAGCCGCCGGCCTCTACGCACCCCGGCAAGGGGGGCAGGAACCGCGGTGACCACTGTCCGTGCCGCAGCCTGCTCCCTGCACCCCTGCCGGGGTGCGAACCTTCTGCGGGCAAGTTCCGGGGGTGCGGCACCCCCGGCTATTATCCTGCACCCCTGCCGGGGTGCGCGGGGGCAGGCGAGCTGCTAGCGGTGTCTCAACCAACCTGGAAGTTGGTGTAAGTTCCTACGTCTCTGCCGGGGCTGGCAGAAGGATGCACGGGAGCCGTCCTGATGGGGATCCGCTCCAGCACGCCCTCGCCAAACGTCCCGTAGAGGTCGAGCCGGTCCAAGTGCACGTAGCCGATGTGGCAACCGCAGACGGCGTTCGTGCAGGGCCGCTCGCGCAGCGCGGACTCGAAGCCCGGCGCGTAGATGTTGCCGATGGGCGCGCGGATGAAGTGGCAGCGGCGCATCGTGCCCTCGCCGTCCACGGAGAACACGCTCGCACCGGAGCGGCAGCTCTCACCCAGGCTGGGGTGACGGCGATTGTTCAACGGAAAGAAGGGGTCCACCTTCTCCAACCGCGCAAGCTCTTCCGCCGAATAATAGTCAGCTTGCCGCTTGTAGGCGTTGACCCAGAGATAGGTCCGTGGATTCAGTTCGCGGCGAAGCGCCTCGATGTCGGCGACGGCGTCCTTGGTCCCGACGGTGCCAACGCTGTGCGCGATGCCCAAGCGGTCCAGTTCGGCGCATTGCGCCAGGAACTTTTCCCGGGTCGTCTGGCTGGGGTGAAACGTTGTCCACAAAGCGACCTTCGCCGGCGCGCAGTCCGCCAGCCAGCCCAGCCGGGCGGAGAGGTTGGTCTGGATCGACACCCGGCGCACGTTGGACAGGTGGCTGAGGCGCGCGATGGCCCGCTGGTATGCGCGGTGAAAAAGCGCCTCGCCCCACGGCGTGAACAGCACGCCGATGCTCTCCTCACGGCCCGCCACCCAGCCGACGAGGCGCACGAGCTTGGCCTCGTCGTCGCGCAGTTCCGCGCGCGTGTTGGTCGTTTTGGCAAACGGGCAGTAGTCGCAACCGTAGTTGCAACTCGACAGCGGCCCGCGGTAGAGGATCGACCACGTCTTCACGCGAGGTCGAACGCCTCCATGCGTTGCTGGGTCTCGGGCGAAAAGAGCGCCGGACCAATCGTGTCCGAACGCTCCAGACCCGCGTCGGTGAGGACCAGACTTTCCCCCGCGTGGGCGGCCAACCCGAGTGCGAGCAGGTCGCCGAGTTCCTGGAAATCGTCCGTGGCCTCCGCGCCAAACTCCGCCCGGTACGCCGCCAGCGACAAGCCGTCGCGGCGCAGGAGCGACTTGATCACGTAGCGCCGTCGGCGTTCCTCGTCCGTGAGCGTGCAGCCGTAGTCCGCCGCCGCGAACCGCGCGTCGGGCTGCGCGACGAAGTCCGCGATGATCTCCCGCACCCCGGCCCGGCCCACGGCGTACTCGCTGCTGTAATGCACGTCGCGCGTGTACGAACGCGCTCCGGCTCCGAGGCCCACCATGCCGTCTTCCTGGCAGCAGTAAACGGGTCCGCCGTCGGTGGGGTCGGCGTCCACGTCCGCCCGGCGGAACAAGCGCATGGAAAGCTGCCGGTAGCCGCGCGCCAGCAGGAAATCACGTCCACGGCGGTAAAGCTCCAGGCGCGCGTCGGACGGTTCGCGGCGCAGTTTGTCCAGGCCGGTGAGCGGGCGCACGTACAACGGGTAGAGGTAGATCTCCTCCGGGGTGTAGCGCATCGCTTCTTGCAGGGAATGTTCCCAGGATGCGGCCGTCTGGTTGGGTGCGCCGTAGATCAGGTCGAGGTTCAGCACCCGGAAGCCGGCGGCACGCATCAGGGTCAGCGCGGTTCGGACTTCCGCCGGGTTCTGCGGACGGCCGAGCGCCTTCGTTTCTTCAAGCAGAAAGCTTTGCACGCCGATGCTCGCGCGGGTCACGCCGAGTTCGACCAGCAGCCGCAGCTTTTCGGGCGACACGGTGGCGGGCGACATCTCGAAGGAGACCGGCGCGCCCGGCGCGATCCCGCCCAGGTGCCGGCCGATCCCGGCAAACAGCCGCTCGATCTCCGCCTCGGAGAGAAACGTCGGCGTGCCCCCGCCAAACGCCGCCCGCGCGAACCGTGCCGATCCGAGCAGCGCGCCGACGGTTTGCATCTGGCGTTCCAGCGCGCCGAGGTAGGCGCCCACGGTGCCCGCTTGCGGGTTGGCCGTGGTGAAGAGGTTGCAGAAGCCGCAGCGCATCTCGCAAAACGGCACGTGCACGTACAGGAAAAGCGCGTCCTTGTCCTCCCGGTCCCAGAGCGGGGCCAGCGGCACCGCCGGCGCGAGCGGGCGGTACGCCAGCTTGTGCGGGTAGGAGTACGCGTAGCCCTGGAACGGCTGAAGCGTGAGGCGTTCGCGCAGGCTCATGTCGCCGGGAAGATGCCATCGGCGTACGGCACCGTCCAGACCGCCGGATGGCCCACGCGGTGCCCGGTGAATCCGTCCTCGCCGTAGAGCGTGCCGTGGTCGGAGCACACGATCACGACGGCCGGCCCGCGCCGCGCCACCGCCGTTTGCAGGACGGGCAGTTCGGCGTCCACGTGGCAAAGCGCGGCGGCGTGGCTGGCGAGTGAATCTGCCGCCGCACCGGGCAAGTAGTGGCGGTTGGGCTGGTGAATTGCGCTGACGTTGACGC
>CAXTMD010000249.1:0-3326 GCA_964245035.1 uncultured Chthoniobacterales bacterium | reverse complement strand
GCCCCGGCGGCAACTCCGCCAGCCGCCGCGCCGCCAGCGCGAACTGAGCGTGGGCGGACCCGGGGTTGGTCACGCCGAGTTCCGGCGACCAGTGGCTTTCGTCAAACAACCCGGGCAGGACGCGGCCCAGCGGGGTCAGCCGGTTGAAGAACCCCACCCCGCCGATGCAGACGGCGTGGTAGCCGCGCCCACGCAGGCCGGCGACGATGTCCGGCGCGTCGAACACCGCCGTGCCCGCACCGGTCGTCTCGCTGCCCGCGAAGCGCGCCGCGAACAGCCGCGGCGCGCCGGGATCGTCGGCCGGCGTGGGCAAGAACCCCGCGAAAAACGCGTGGTGCGCGGCGTAGGTGAAGCTGCCGGCGGTGTGGCGTTTCTCCCAACCACCGGGAAACCAGCGGGCGAAGTTCGGCGTGCGACCGGTGCGAAAGCACTCGTCCGCCACGTCGAAGCGCAGCGTGTCCAGCGTGACGAAGACCACGTCGTGCGTGCCAAGGACAGCGTTGGTGTCCAGGACGTTCATCGCAGCAGCGGCAGAAGCCTCCAGGGCGTGGTGATGACCGCGTCGCACCGCAGATTGGCCGGACGCGGGCGTCCGCGCGACACCCAGCACGTCGGCATCCCCACGGCGGCCGCGGCCATGTCGTTCACCGGGTGGTCGCCCACGTACAGGACCTGTTCCGGTTGCTTACCCAAGGCATGCAACGCCGCCTCGAAAAGGCGCGGGTCGGGTTTGTCGAAGCCCACCTCGCCTGAAATGAAAATGTGCTCCGGCGGGAAAAAGCGCGCCACGCCCGCACGGTACATCTTGGCGCGCTGCATGGAGCCGCCGTTGGAAATCAGCGCGAGGCCGTACCGCTCGCGCAGGCGTGAGAGGCAAACGGCGACATTCTTCTCCGGCTCGACAAACTCGTGTAACTTCCTGCGCAGCACGTTCCAGAGTTGCTCCGCGGTGCCCGGGTCGTGACCGCAGAGCACGCGCACTTGCCGGCAAAAGGCGAGGCGGTCGCCGTCGCCGCCTGCGTCCAAAGCCATGATGGCCGACAGCAACGCAGGGCCGCCACGCTCGGGCACATCGAGGCCCAACTGCCCCAGGTACCAGTCAAAAAATCGGAAAGTCGCCGCGTCGCGGTCAAACAGCGTGTTGTCCAGGTCCCAAGCCACCACCGAAATCCTCCTTGGATCGAACATGACGCCGTGCTAAATCATGCACCATGAGCTGCGAACACGCCACGGAATGGCTCGGTTACCCAGTCGAGGACTATGATCCCGAGGGAGGCACGCCCGACTACCGCCGCAAGGTGTACCGCATCGCGTCGCAGTACGACGGCGATCCGCTGACGGATGTCCTCGCCCGGTTCCTCGACCACCCGGACAGCCGGGAGACGCCGGCCATCATCCTCGGCATGTTCGGCGGGGACGACATGTCCGCCGACTCCGCGCCCGTCGTGGAGGCGCTCGTCGCCGCCCGCGACCGGCTGCCGAAGCTGCGCGGCATTTTCCTCGCGGACATCATCAGCGAGGAGTGCGAGATTTCCTGGATCAACCAGTGCGACGTGTCGCCGCTGTTCCGCGCCTACCCAAACCTGGAACACTTCCGCGTCCGCGGCACCAACGGTCTCACGCTCGGCGAAATCCACCACGCCAAGCTGAAGTCGCTCGTCATCGAATCGGGCGGGCTGGACGTGGGCGTGCTGCGCGAAGCCGTGGCGGAGGACCTGCCCGGGTTGGAGCACCTGGAGATCTGGCTCGGCAGCGAGAGCTACGGCGGCAACGTGTCGCTGAGCGACCTGGAGCCCGTGCTGTCGGGCAAGAAGTTCCCCAGGCTGAAGTACCTGGGCCTGCGCGACAGCGAGATCCAGGACGAGATCGCCGCCGCGGTGGCGCGCGCGCCGATCCTGGCGCGGCTGGAAACGCTCGACCTGTCGCTCGGCACGCTTTCGGACGAGGGCGCGGCGGCGCTGCTGGGCAGCGACGCCTTCTATGGTTTGAAGAACGTCGACCTGCACCATCACTACCTTTCCGACGGCATGATGGCGCGGCTCCAGGGCAGCGGCGTGCACGTGGACCTGGGCGAGCAGCAGCAGGATCAGGAGTGGCGCGGCGAGGTCCAGCGGTACATCGCCGTTTCGGAATAACCGGTGCGGCCGCCGCTGGTCATCCTGGGCAACCCGGAGAACCGGCGCGTCGAGTTCGCGTTGCGCGCCGCCCGGGCGCTCGGCTGGCGGGAGGTGCGCGTGGTGGCGTGGCTGGAGTTCCTGCGGGACCGGACGGCGCTGGCGCGCGAGTTGCGTCCGGACGGCTGGCTGCGGATCGAGTCGCCGGGCGAAAACTTCGCGGTGGAGAAGGCGCTCCTGCGACTCGGGGCACGCGGGGCGGAGGAAGAGGATCTCGACCGGATCCCCGTGGAGGGGGTGGACGCACTGCCGTTCCGCCGGGGAGAAATCCTGCCGACGCGCCAGTGGTACGGCGGCTGGCGGGCAACCCTGCTGCGGGTGGCATGGTGTCTGGCGGAGAGCGCGGGCTGCCGGGTCATGAACCCGCCCGCAGACATCGCGGTGATGTTTGACAAGGCGCGCTGCCACGAACTTTTCGCCGCCGCGGGAGTGCCGGCTCCGTCGCTGCTCGGGCAGCCGGATTCGTACGAACATCTGCGCGAAACCTTGCGCGCGGCGGGCTGCGGCCGGGTGTTCCTGAAGCCGCGCCACAGTTCGTCGGCGTCGGGCGTGGTGGCGCTGGAGGTCGGCAGAAACGGCGCGCAGGCGTTCAGTTCCGTGGAGATGGCGGCGGACGGGCGGTTGTTCAACTCCCTGACCGTGCGGCGCTACCGCGACGGGCGCGAGGTGGCGCGGCTGGTCGATGCCGTGTGCCGCCAGGGCAGCATCGCGGAGCGTTGGTTCCCCAAAGCCGGGTACGACGGGCGGCGGTTCGACCTGCGCGTGCTGGTCATCGGCGGCCGGGCGGCGCACGTGGTGATGCGCCAGAGCGACGGGCCGATCACCAACCTGCACCTGGGCAACCGGCGCGGCGACCTCGACGGGTTGCGGCAGCGGATGGGCGACGCCTGGCAGAGCGCGCTGACGGTGGCCGAAAGCGCCGCGCGGGTGTTCCCGCAGTCGCTCTACGTGGCGGTCGATCTACTGGTGGCTCCGGGGTTCCGGCGGTTCGCGGTGGCGGAGGTCAACGCGTTCGGCGACCTGCTGCCCAACCTGCTGCACGAGGGGCGCGACACTTACACGGCGGAGTTCGCCGAGTTGTTGTAGGGCAGGCGCCGCGCCTGCCGCGTTTCGGCGAAGGACCTGTCTTTTGCACGCCTCCCCGTTTACGTC
>CAXTMD010000248.1:0-7154 GCA_964245035.1 uncultured Chthoniobacterales bacterium | reverse complement strand
ACTGGTCCCGTTCGCGCAGGTCGCGGAGTTCGCGCGGGGCGATCTGCGCGGCGCGGTCTTCCTCCTGGCTCGTCTGGAGATACGCGACGACTTCCGGCAGGGCCATGTGGGCGTTGCGCGCCGCGATCTGGGCAAGGGTCTCGGTCGGCGCGAAGCCGCACGAACTGCACCCGCCGACGTGGTACTTGCGGAAAAGCGCCCGTTGCGCGCCGGGGTAAACGGCGAGCAGTTCGCCCATCGGCAGGTGGGGATCGATCTCGGGAAGGATGGCGGTCATAACCATCAAGCGGCTAAGTTAGTATCAGACACCTTTTCAACGCTGGTGATCAGGAGAGCAGACACAAAATGCATTCGGTCGTTGTGCTCCTCTTCAATCACTACTTCGGACTGATTTTTCGATGAGGCCAGGATGAAGTCTGGATGCTCGATGCGAAACGTCCGCCCATCAGCTACATGGATGACAAAAGGCTCGAAGGGGGTCGCCTGGATCAAGTCACGAATACGTGCTTTCATTGCGTGGATGCTAACACTCAGCCGGAGGCACGTCCATCCGCCTCACAGGTCCGCGTCCCCGGTCCCGAGGCTGATCTTCCCCGCGCCGCTCTCCGCCAGCGCACCACGGAGCGCGTGCCAGCCCAGCGTGGCGCACTTCACGCGCTGCGGGAACTTGCGCACGCCGCTCAGCAGCCGCAGGTCCCCCAGGCTCTTCGGCGTCCCGCCCTCAGGCGTCTTGCCGGTGATCATCCCCTGGAAATCCTGCAACAGCGCCGCCGCTTCGTCGCGCGTCTTGCCCTTGATCTTGGTGGTCATCAGCGACGCGGACGCCATGCAAATCGAACACCCGCTGCCCGTGAAACCCACCGCCTCCAGCTTGTCCGCCGCCGGGTCTACTTTCAGGCTCAGCGCGATTTCGTCGCCGCACGTCGGGTTGTCACCGCTGACCGTCACCGTCGCGTCCGGCACCGGGCCGAAGTTCCGCGGCTTGCGCGAGTGATCCAGGATCACCGCTTGGTAAAGTTCCTCCAGGTCGAAGTCCATGTTAGTTAAAAAACTGTTTTCTCAGCGGTTGAAGAACGCCCGGATTTTTTCGACGGCTTCCACCAGCCGGTCCACTTCCTCGCGCGTGTTGTAGAAGTAGAAGCTCGCCCGCGCGCTCGACTTCACGCCGAGCTTGCGGTGCAGGGGCTGGTTGCAATGGTGTCCGCCGCGCAACGCGATCCCGTACTGGTCCGCCATCGTGACCACGTCGTGCGCGTGCACGTCCTCCAACAGGAAACTCACCAACCCCGCCCGGTCCGTGCCGGGGCCGAACAGCCGCACGCCGCCGAGTTCGCTCAGTCGCGTGTAGGTGTACGCCGCCAGGTCGCGGTCGTGCTCGAAGATGTTCTGCCGACCGACCATGTCGAGATAGTCCATCGCCGCGTGCAAGCCCACCGCTCCGGCGACGTGCGGCGTGCCGGCCTCGAAGCCGTGCGGCGCGGGTTTGAACTTCGCGTCGTGCCAATCCACCGTCACGATCATCTCGCCGCCCGTCTGGTACGGCGGCATCTCGGCGAAACGCTCCTCCCGGCCGTACAGCACACCGATCCCGGTCGGCCCGAGAATTTTGTGGGAGCTGAACACCAGGAAGTCACAGCCCATGTGCTGCACGTCCACCGGGCAATGTCCTGCTGACTGCGCGGCGTCCACGAGCGTCGCCACGCCGAGCGTGCGGGCGCGGGCGCACCACTCGTCGGCGGGGTTGATCGTCCCCATCGTGTTGGAGATGTGCGTGAAGGCAAAAATCTTCACGGCCGGCGTGAGCAGTTCGTCGAGCTTCGACGCGTCGAGCACGCCGCTGTCGCCGAGCACCGGCACGTAGACGAGTTGCGCCCCCTTGCGCCGGGCGAGTTGCTGCCAGGGGATGAGGTTGGCGTGGTGCTCCAGTTCGGTCAGGAGAATGGTGTCACCCGCGCCGACGTGCCGCTCGCCCCAGGTAGCGGCCACGAGGTTGATCCCCTCCGTCGTGCCGCGCGTGAAGACGATCTCGCTGGGCTTGTCCGCGTTGAGGAAACGCGCCGTACGCTCGCGGGCGCCCTCGTAGGCGGCCGTCGCGCGGTTGCTCAGCTCGTGGATGCCGCGATGGACGTTGCTGTGGTCGTGCTCGTAGTAGCGCGTGATGGCGTCGATCACCTGCCGCGGCTTCTGGCTGCTGGCCCCGCTGTCGAGGTAGACCAGTTCCTTGCCGTGGACCCGTTGGTCGAGGATCGGAAAATCGCGGCGCAACGCGGCCCAATCGACGGCGGCCGGGGCGTGGGTAGCAAGGTCGTGCATGGCTGGAGAAAACCGGGAGACACAGCTTAATTTAGAATCATTCTAAATACAAGGCGGCGTCTGCAAAAAACCGTTCCCGGTGGTATGTTCGCCACATGGATCGAAAAACTTTCGCCGCGGTGGCCGCCCTGGTCTTGATGTCCGGCGCGCCGCTGCCCGCGGCCTCGCTCGGCCACCCGGCCAAGGAGGACAACAAAGGCGGTGAGGTCAGCAAGGAGGACAACAAAGGCGGTGAGGTCAGCAAGGAGGACGCCCGCCGCGCCATCGCCATCTTCCGGCGCGACCCGCTCAACGTTCAGGGCGAGCTGACCCAGCCGATCATCCTGAAGTTCGCCGAGGACAGCCCGGACGTGGAGATCGCACTCACGGACAAACGGCTGGCCTGGATGAACGACAAGAAGGTGCCCGAGGAAGCGGGCAAGGTCCTGCTGGTGGCCTACGTGGCGGGCGACATCCAATCGCAACTGGACAGCGGCAAGGCCAAGGACGACCCCGTCGGCGCCTCCGAGCAGGTGATCGCCACCTACCGCCAACTGCAAAAGTCCGACCCCAAGCTGAAGGTGCGCGAAGTAGAGGAACTCATCGCGTTGCAGAAACAGGGCAAGTTGGCGGAGCACTTCAAGGGGGATTAGCTCTCGCGGATTACTCAGGAAGGGAATATTGCGTCTGGCAGTCGATGGCTTTGCCCCGCAGTCAGCAGGGGGAGCGAAAGCAGACGGCCCCCTCGTCCCCCACGCGGCCTCACAAATCATCTTGATCTTGGGTGGCATCTCTGCCTAGAAAAGAGACCCACGAATGGAAGCTCTTTGTTCGCAGTCGGTTGCACGTTTTTTTTCATGGTTGTCTGCCTCTCTTGGAGGTAGTTCGCCTTACACGACCTTTGATCCGTCGGCGACGACCTTTACGTTCCCGAAGAACTACAGCTCGTTTTACCCCGCCTTCAACAGCCCGCCCGGAGCTGCCGGCATCTACGAGAGCATTGCCAATCAATTTACTCCTGCGACGAGCTTCGATGTGACAAGCTTCACGCTGGCCTTGGAGCCGCTGGCCGGTCCCACCGGCAACAGCGGCGTGGTGGCCTCGATCTACGCGAACAATCCTGCGACCAACCTTCCTCTTCTGACCGCTGCCCTGGCCAGCGTGTCGGCCACCACGCCGAACCCGGTCAGCGCATCTTCTTCTACGGAGACGATCCCGCTGACAGATTTTGCTTACAGTGGCGTACCCCTGACACTGGCCGCCGGCACGCCGTACTGGCTGGTGCTCACCCCGGCACGGAGCGGGAGCGACGTGGGCTGGGGCTATGGCACGCTCGGCGTCAGCGGACGTGTCGCCACGTCGACGGACGGCAACACTTACACGCTGTATACTCCGGGTGGCTACACCACGCAAAGCTTGGCGGCGTTCCGGTTCAACGATCCCGTCCCCGAGCCATCGACCTGGGCGCTGGGTGCCGTCGCCTTCGTGGGTCTGCTGCTCGCCGTGCGAGGGCGGCGCTGCCGATAGCGAAATTTGCCCCGCGCGCGTTCCTTGCTAGGTTGGCGGTCCCATGCGCTGGCAAACCATCTACGAAGCTCGCTGGATCTTCGTCGCGATCCTTCTCCTCTCGGCCCTTACCGCGACGTTCACCTCCTTCCTCGCTCCGGCGTTGACTCCCTGGGCCTCGGTGGTGTGGCTGCTGTTCATCCTGTACGTTTTCTACTTCTTCCGTGACCCGGAGCGCGTCACGCCCGCCGACCCCGACGTGGCCGTGGCCGCCGCCGACGGCGTGGTCGCCGACATCGTCGAGATCGAGGAACCCGAGGTGGTCAAGGCCCCGATGAAGCGCGTGGCCATCTTCCTGTCGGTCTTCGACGTGCACACCAACCGCGCCCCGGTCGCTGGCACGGTCACCTACACCGAGCGTCGCGTTGGCAAGATGCTCGACGCCCGCCACAAGGACGCCTCCCGGCTCAACGAATGCCGGGTCTGGGCCATCGACCACCAGACCAGCGACGGGCGCGACGCGGTCGTGGTCGTGCGCCAGATCACCGGCGCGATTGCCCGCCGCATCGTCGCGTGGGCGCAGGTCGGCCAGACCGTCGCACGCGGCGAGCGTTTTGGGATGATCCGCTTCGGCTCGCGCACGGAGGTCTACCTGCCGCTCGACGCCGAGATCCTCGTGGAGGTCGGCGACCGCGTGTACAGCGGCCAGACGATCATCGCGCGGCTGCGACCGGCGGCGGTGCCGACGGAGACGACGAAGGCGCTGGCGGCGTAGCGGTGGCGCGGTTGCCGGCGTTGAACGCGGCGACCTCGCGCGAATACTGCTCCGCGGCCTTGTTGAACGCGGCCACGGCGTTCTTGTCCTTCGGATTCAATTTTTTGCGCCGGATCTCCAACTGACTGTAGAGCACGGTCAGCTTCTGCTGCTGATCGTAAAGGGTCTTTGAGGAAACAGGCGCGCCAGCCCCCTTGGCCCGCGGAGCGTCGCTGATCGCCGGGGCCTGGTCGGCGATGTCCACGGCCTCGCCGCTCTTGCCCGCCGGGGCGTGGCCGATGCACTTCCACTTGGTGTCCTCGGCGTCGGTCATCTCGTTTTCGTCGTAGCTTTTGACGCCGACCTGGTGCAGCGGCATGCCGCCCATCTGCGCGAGCATTTCGGCCCAGCGGCCGTCAGTCCACTGGCAGTTGACGACCTGGTCGTTTTCCACGTGGTAGTTGCCGCCGAACCAGAGTTGGTCGACTCCGATGCGCGCGCGCAGGTCCAGGGGCACGTCCATCACCATGCTCACCTCCGAGTGCCGGCCGAAGGTGATCATGAAGTTGTGCCCCTTGTACTCGCCTTTCCAGCGTCCCGGCAGCACGTCGCGCAACGGCGGCTTGTTCGAGCTGCCGGACGTCGGCAGCAGCTTGGAGATTGACGAGCGGTTGCTGTAGGCAGCTCCGCTCAGCGCGGCGACCAGCACCACGACGAGACGGATGTAGCGGAGCGCACGCAGCGCGAGGAAGATCTTCGAGAGCACGGGCCACAAAGGAGCCAGACGTGTGCCACAAACCCCTGCCCGGCTGCGAAAACGAAGCCGGGATTGCGCCCGCGTGCGCTTGGCCGCACAATGCCCTCCGACGTGAACCGATGAAACCGCCGGCCTTCCTTCCCCGCCGCCCGCCGGACCCGTACGATCCGAAGATCTACCTGCTGCCCAACCTGATGACGGCGGGCAACCTGTTCTGCGGGTTCGCGGCGACGCTCAAGATCATCACGGGCACGCTCAGCGGCGTGCCCGCGGGCCAGTTGGGCGACGGGGTGTGGAGTTCGGGGGCCATCGACCAGTTCCACGCCGCGATCTGGTTCATTTTGGGGGCGTGCGTCTTCGACGTGCTCGACGGCCGGGTGGCGCGGCTCGGCGGCACGGACAGCCCGTTCGGGCGGGAGTTCGACTCGCTGGCGGACATCGTCAGCTTCGGGGTCGCGCCGGCGCTGCTCGTGTACAAGATCGTGCTCTACGAGTTCCCGCGGCCGGGGCTCCTGATCGCGTTCTTGTACCTGGCGTGCGGCGCGCTGCGACTGGCGCGCTTCAACTGCATCGCCGCCGCCTCCGACGCGGACCACGGCGCGCAGGCGTCCCCGGCGGAGAAGGGCAAGCCGTTCAAGGGCATCCCGATCCCGGCGGCGGCGGGGGTGATCGCATCGCTGACCGAGCTGCTGCTGTGGTTCGACGCGGACCGGCGGACGCTGGGGACGTGGAAATACGCGCTGCCGCCGCTGCTGTTGTTTTTGTCCTACATGATGTTCAGCCAGTACCGGTATCCGAGCTTCAAGGCGATCAACTGGCGCACGCAGCGCACGATGCCCGCGTTGCTGGTCATTTTCGGGTTGATGGTCCTGACAGTGCTCTTTTACCAGTGGATGCCGGCGGTCATTTTCCTGAGCTACCTGATGTACGGCTTCCTGCGGCCGTGGCTGTCGCTGAGCTGGCGGCGCAGCATCGAGGAGGAACTCGGCGAGGACGAGGAAGGGGAAGGCGGCGAGGACGAGGACGAGGGGACTCGCGCTGCGCTGCCGGATCGTTAAGGACCACCGGCAGAGCGAAACTGCGGCGGCTTCCGCACCCCGGAGGGGTGGAGGAAAGTAGCCGGGAGTTCTGAACCCCCGGTACCATCGTCGTAGGCAGTGCACCCCGGCAGGGGTGCAGAAGGCGAGCCGAGGGCAAGGGGCGTCCGGCCAGAGACCGCCGGTTTCCTGCACCCCTGCCGGGGTGCATCCTCTTTTATCTGCGGTTCCGGGGGGTTTAGAATCCCCGGCTACTTTCCTCCACCCCTCCGGGGTGCTTTCCCAGCGACGCCACGTCCGTCAAGACGTCGGCACGCACACCCGGCTATGGTTCAGCGCGGCACGCAGCACGCGCGCTTTTTAGTGGTCCGACAAGACGTCGGCACGCACACCCCGGCTATGGTCCCCCACCCTCCGGGGTGCAGAAGTTCCGTTTGCGGTGCAAGGGGCGTTGGTCACACCTTCCCGCACACGCAGCACTCCAGCCCTAGTTCCTTCATCGCTGCTGCCTTAGCAAACAGCCCACGTTTGGCGCTCTCCTTATCGGGCGCGTAAACGACCTGGAGGTGGTTGGCCTTGTGGCGGCCCATCATCTGGTCGCGCGTGATGCCCGGCAGGACAGCGTGCATGATCGGCCACTGCGGGGTCGTCAGCCGCCAGCGTTCCTCCGTCTCGGCCTCGGGCAGTTCGACGACCTTGCCCAACCCGGTGTCAAACTTCAGCGCCCCATCCTCCACGTACACCCGGCTCCAGACGATCCAGCCCGGTTTGCTGACGCCCTTGAGCGTGCCGCCGCCCAGCCGGAAGT
>CAXTMD010000247.1:0-7166 GCA_964245035.1 uncultured Chthoniobacterales bacterium | reverse complement strand
AGCAGGCGGCGGCCCTGCGCGTGGACCTTCTCCCGCCGCCAGCCGCGCAGGCCGCCGTAGCGGCCGGCGGCGAGTTCGGCCGGCAGGCCGGGCACGTCGGCCAGCGCGCGCCGGTAGAGCTGGGCGGCGGTGAGGTTGCCCAAGGTGTAAGTCGGGAAATATCCGATGAGCCCCTCGCTCCAGTGGATGTCTTGCAGGCAGCCGTGCGAGTCGTCGGGCACCTGGAGCCCGAAACTCTTTTCGAACTCCTCGTTCCACGCAGCCGGCACGTCGCGGATCGCCAGCTCGCCGGCGAGGATTCTTCTCTCCAATCCGAAGCGCAGGATGATGTGCAGATCGTATGTCACTTGGTCCGCCTCCACGCGGATGAACGACGGCTGCACCCGGTTGACGGCGGCGAACATCTCCTCCGGCGTGCGTGCCGCCAAGTGCGGGAAATGATGCGCCGCCCGGGGCAGCCAGTGCTCCCAGAACTCCCGGGCGCGGCCGACCTGGTTCTCCCACAGCCGGCTCTGCGACTCGTGGATGCCCAGCGACACGTACGTGCCCGCCGGCGTGCCGAACGCCTCCTTGGGCAGCCCCTGCTCGTACATCCCGTGGCCGGCCTCGTGCATCACGCCGTAGAGTGACACGAGGAAGTTGCCCTTGTCGTAGCGTGTGGTCAGCCGGGTGTCGCCGGGCGCCAGTCCGTTGCAAAACGGGTGCGCCGTCGTGCTGATGTTCCCGGCCGCGAAGTCGAACCCGAGCGCTGCGGCGACCTCGCGGTTGAAGGCGGCCTGCTGCGTCTCGGGGTAGTGGCCCGCGAGCAGATCGGCCGGCACGCGCGCGGACCGCTCCGTCGCCGGGCCGAGCAGTTCCACGACCGCCGGCCGCAACGTGGCGAACAGCTTTTCCAGTTCCGCCGCCCGCGCGCCGGGCTCGAAGCCCTCCAGCAGAGCGTCGTAGGGGTCGTCCGTGTAACCCCACAAATCGGCGAGGCGGCGCGTCAGCGTGAAGACGTGCTCCAGGTGCGGCGCGAAGCCGGCGAAGTCCGACCGCCGCCGCGCCTCGACCCAGGCGGCGTTGGCGACGGCCTTGGCGCGTTCGTACTCTTCGACCAGTTCGGCGGGGATCTTCGTGGCGCGGTCGTAGTCGTGCCGCCAGCCGCGGACGTTGGCGGCGGTCTCCGCGTCGCCGGCCGACGCGCTCCCGGCGTCCTCGCAGGCCGCGATCCAGTCGCCGACTTCCGGGGCCGTGAACAGCCGGTGCGCCCGGCCGCTGAAGTAGCTCAACTGCTGCGCGCGAAAGTCCAGCGCCCTGGGCGGCATGAACGTCTGCTGGTCCCAGGCAAGCAGCGCCGCGGTGCTGTGCAAAAGGGAGAGTTCGTGCGCGCGCTCACGCAACTGGCGGTAGGGGGCGAAATCAGCGGGCATGCGGGCGGAAGCCTCGCGCAAAGTCCGCCCAGCCGCAAAGAAAGAGAAAGCGGGGAGGCCAGCGGCGGATTTGCCGTCTTCTCCTACCTTCTTCCTTTTTCTTCCCTTTGCGGCTGGGCGGACTTTGCGCGAGGCTTTTACAAACGCATCGAACCCACACTCCGCACCTCATGAAAATCGCCATCGGCTCCGACCACGCCGGCTTCCAGTACAAGGAAGCCATCAAGCAGTATCTCGAAAAGGCCGGGCACGAGGTGGTCGACAAAGGGGCGTTCACCTACGAGGCGGGCGACGACTACCCGGACTTCGTCGGCCCGGCCGCCAAGGCGGTGCCTGCCGGCGAGGCCGAACGCGCCATCGTGCTCGGCGGCTCGGGCAACGGCGAGGCCATCGTCGCCAACCACGTCAGCGGCATCCGCTGCGCGCTGTGCTGGAACGTCGACACCGCCCGCTTGGGCCGCGCGCACAACGACGCCAACTGCCTTTCCATCGGCGAGCGCATGGTGGATCTCGCCACGGCGCTGGAGATCGTGCGCGTGTGGCTGGAGACGCCCTTTGAGGGTGGTCGGCACGCGGCGCGCATCGCCAAGATCGAGGCCTGAAAATGCGTCCGCCAGACGGTGCGGAGACGAATATCTAGGACACACCATTTTCACTTATGCACGATCAAAAGAAAGGCGCTGTTCTGGCCGTCGACAAACTAGACAAGCTTGCTCCCTCCTTCGATAAATCCACCCGAGTCATCGATATCGGAATCGAGGAAGGCAACCGGAAAGCGGTCATCGACTTGCTGCAAGGCGTCCTCGCCAACTTGAGCGTCGTCTACAGCAAGACGCGCAATTTCCATTGGAATCTCACCGGTCCGCGCTTCCACACGCTGCACCTCTTCTTGGAGGAGCAATACAAGGAACTCGGTGAAGCCTCTGACGAGGTCGCCGAGCGCATCCGTAGCCTCGGTGGTTTCTCCATCGGCACGATGCAGGAGTTCATCGACCGGGCCGAACTGAAGGAGCAACCCGGTGTCCGTCCTCCGTCCGATGGGATGATCGCCGCCTTGGTGCAGGATCACCAGACGATCATCAAGGGCTTGCGCGAAGACATCGACAAGTGTGATGATGACTACGAGGATACCGGCACGGCCGACTTCCTGACCGGCCTCATGGAGCAACACGAGAAGCTGGCTTGGATGCTGCGCGCGCACCTCGAGGACCACGAGCCGCGCAACGACGAATAAGCCGGGACGTTCACCCGCTCCCAACGAAAGCCTCCGCAGAAACGCGGAGGCTTTTTTCGTGTCAGGATCGTTCGCGGCGTGACAGGAGCGCAGTCGCCACGATCGCGCCGATCAGCGCCGCTCCCAACAGGTACGGCAACGGATCGCCCGGTTTGGACGGCAGGGCTTCCACCCCGCGCTCGCCTGTCTGCGCCGGCTCCCGGACGTAGCGCCCATGCTTGGGCGGCGTGAACTGCCGGGCAAATATCCCCAGATCGCCCGCGGCCTCCGCGCCCTTGATCGGGATCCCGTGCCCGCAGGCCAGCACGGCCGGCTCCAGGTCTGCGAGTTGCCAGAGCGAGCGGGCGTACTGCTGCCAGTCGCAGATGAACGGCGCGCCGCCGGTGGCGATCTCCTGTCGCTGGGTGGCGAGCGCGGCGTAGGAATCCATGTCCACGGTCGCCACGGCGTCGCCCGCGAGCAGGGTGCGTCCTTCGCGGTGGTAGAACGCGACGTGCCCCGGAGAATGCCCCGGGGTGTGGAACCAGCGCCAACCGTCCATCCACGGCAGATCGCCGGCTTCGTGCACGGCGGCGGCCGGGGTGGCGTCGGTTGGCAGCGCGCGCAGCCGCGTGCCGAGATCGCGCCCGCCGTGGGGCATGGCGCGCGACATCGTCGCGATGGCTCCGCCCACCGTCGGATCAGGCGGCGGGTAGTCGGATCGGCCGGCGAGATAAGGCATTTCTAACCGGTGCGCGTAGACCGGCACGCCCCAGTAGTCCGCCAGCGCCTGGGCGTTGCCGGCGTGGTCGAAGTGCCCGTGGGTCAGGAAAATGGCTTCCGGCCGCGAACGGGTCCCGAAGCGGCGCTCGGCCTTCTCGATGATCGTCCCAGCAAATCCGGGCAGGCCCGTGTCCACCACGGCCCACCGGCCGTCGGGCTCGCCGATAAAGTACGCGTTGACGAACACCGTGGGCACGCGGGTCAGGCCGGGGCAGACTTGTTCCATAAGACGCCGGCTGAATCGTCGGCCCGGCAACCGGCGGATGCGGCTTGCTCCCGGGCAGCGTTTTGCGCTTCACTGGGCGGGATGAAGGCGGCGGTCCTCGCGCTGGTCTGGACGGTAGCCGCCGTGTCAAGCACGTGGGCGGCGGAGTTTTACGTTTGCGGCCAGGGTTGGCACACCGGGATCGTCGTGCCGCGGGCGGCGGCCGTGAGGTCCGGCGCGTGGCCGGCGGGGGTGGCAGACCGCGACTTTGCAGGCTGCGCGTGGCTGGAACTGGGCTGGGGTGACCGCAAGTTCTACATGGCAAAGCACCCGGGCCTGGCGGTGGCGGTCGGAGCGGTGCTGGTGCCCGGACGGACCGTCCTGCACGTCGTGGGCCTGCGCGAAGCCCCGGCGAGCGCGTACCGACCGGCCGCCCTGGTGCGGGTGCCGTGCACGGATGCGGAACTCGGCGCACTCAACCGGGCGCTGGGCGCGACGTTCGAGCGCGACGCGGCCGGGCGGGCGCTGGGGCTGGGTCCGGGGTTGTACGGCTTCCGGAGCCGCTTCTACGCCGCGCGCGGCCGGTACTGGATCGGCAACACTTGCAATTCGTGGACGCTACACACCGAACGCGCCGGCGGCCTGCCGACGCGCGTCGGTCCGCGCGGCACGTTGCAGGCCAGCGCGGTGCTGGCACAAACCCGGTGGCTGTTGAGCAAACGATGAACGACCCCATCGACCAGGGGCTCACCGTCGAACGCGCTGACCCGCATTCCGCGGTGGTCGCCGGGCTCGTCGGAGACCTTTGCGCCGAACTGGGCCGGCGCTACGGCCGCCCACCGAGTCCGTTCACGATGGACGAGGCTACCGACCCGCGCGCGGGCTTGGTGGTGGCGCGGTGGAACGGCGAGCCGGTCGGCTGCGGGGCGTTGCGGCGCATCGACGCGACGACGGTCGAGGTCAAGCGCATGTACGTCGCACCGGCCTTCCGGCGGCGCGGGGTCTCCCGCCGCATCCTGGCCAAGCTGGAGGCAGTGGCGAAGGAACACGGCTACGCCCGCATCATCCTGGAAACCGGCGCGCGCCAGCCCGAGGCGCTGGCGCTGTACGCGGCGAGCGGCTACCAGCGCACGGCGAACTACGGCCGCTACGTTGGCAATCCGGAAGCAGCCTGTTTCGAGAAGCGGTTGGTCGCTTTTCCGCCTGTGGCCGACGCGGTGCCGAGCGCGTTCTGATCCGGCCTCAGGGTTTGTAGGATTTTGTTGACGTACTGAGAGGTCGGGTATCTACTGCGCGCGCACAAACTAGCCAGTAGTTTCTCTCCCTTTCCCCAGTTTGCAGCCCGTACGTTTCCGGGTCCCCCAGAACCCATGAAAGTTCAGAGCTCCCGTCGTTTTCTATCTCGCCTTGTCAGTCGCCGTACCGCCCGCGTGTGGCAGGCCGCCATGTTTTTGGCTTTTGGTTCTGTTTCCGCTGCGCGCGCCGCCAACACCTATTACTGGGATGGCGGTACGAAGAGCATCACTGCAAACGGTGATGGCATCAGCCAGGGTGGCTCGGGCTCCTGGAGCACGGGAATTGCCAACTTTGATCAGGGCAGCGGCTTAGCTCACGTATCCTGGCCCGGCAGCACCACTGGCAACATCGCCACCTTTGGCGGGACGGCGGGCACGGTGACATTGGGGAGCGCAATCAGCGACGGCGGGATGGTTTTCAACACCACTGGCTACACCTTGGCTGCCAGCACGCTCCCGTTCACGCTCGGCGTGAGCGGGATCGATGCCAGCGCGCTGACCAGCGGCACGACCGCCATCAAACAAAACTTCACGCTCGGCAACAATCAAACTTGGACCACAGGCGCGGGCAGCACGCTCGCTGTCAGCGGCACGGTGGGTTACAATAGCAACTATGGCTTGACGGTCGCCGGTGGCGGCCAAGTGAACTACAGCGGTCCGTCGTTTACGGCTTACAAGCTTACCATCAACGGTAGCGGCACGCTTAATTCCGCCGGTGCGGTCAGCCTCCCAGCTGGCGGCACTTCCACGGGGATCGGCGACGGATCCAACGGCACGCTGAGCGTCTCGGCCGGCACCTTCGCCACCGCCGCCACGCTGTTTCTCGGCAACACGACGACCGCCAACGCGACGGACGTCGGCACGGTCACGGTTTCCGGCAGCGGTGCGTTGACGACGACCAACACCATCAACATCGGCGACGGATCCAGTGACAACGCCAACGGCGTCGGGGTGCTCACGATCAATGCCGGATCGATCTCCACTGGCGCCACCGCGGGCAACATCCGCCTGGGCAACGCTGGCAGCGGCTCCGGGACGATCAACCTTAACGGCGGCACGTTTTCCACCAACTCCGCCATCGCGCCCGGCACCTTCGCCACCGCCACGGCAGGCTTCACCAAGGGCAGCGTCTTCAACTTCAACGGCGGCACCCTGCAGGCGACCGGCACTGGTCTCTCCATCGCGGCTTCGGTCACGGCCAACGTGCGCAACGGCGGGGCGGTCATCGACACCCAGGCCAACAACGTCACCCTTGCTGCCAGCCTGGCGCATTCCACCCTCGGCGGTGACGCTGCCACCGACGGTGGCCTGACCAAAAACGGCAGCGGCACGCTGACGCTCTCGGGCGCAAACACCTACACGGGTTCCACGACCATCAATGCCGGCACGCTCGACCTGGGCGGCTCCACGGCGAGCGGTTCCATCAGTCCGAGCAGCGCATTGGTCATGGGCGGCAGCACGTTCAACTACACCCGCACGGGCACCAACACCCAGACTTTCGCCAGCACGACCATCAATTCGGGCGCAGCGGGGATCAACAGCGCTGTCTCGACCGACACGCTCGCCCTCGGCGCGATCACCCGCAACGCGGGCGGCACGGTGGCGTTCAACGGCCCCGGCACGATCACGACGAGCACGGGCAACCTCAACAACACGAGCAGCGCCAGCGGCACGACCGGCATCCTGGGCGGCTACGCCACCTTCGGCAGTTCCGACTGGGCTTCCAGCAGCGGTGGCAGCATCGTCCAATACAGCGGCTACACGACCTATGATTACGTCGCTGGCTGGAACGGCAACGTCAACGGCAAGGACGTGACCGACGACGGCAACGGCTACGACGGTTCTGCCACCAATTCCATCACCATCAATTCACTGCGCTTCAACGAAGGCCAAAACGACAGCACGGTCAACGTCAACGGGTTCAACAACCTGACGATCTCCAGCGGCGGGATCCTCGTCACGCCCAGCCTCGGGCAGAAATATGCGCGCATCAACGGCGGCGGGCTGACGACCGGTTCCTCGGCCGACCTGATCATCCAGCAAAACAACACCGGCACCGGCCACCTCCAGATCGGCTCGTCGATCTTCGGCGCGGGCGGCTTGGTCAAGGCGGGCGTCGGCCAACTCGACCTCAACGGCTCCAACGCGACCTACACGGGAGTGACGACGGTCAACGCTGGCACGCTCTTCCTGACGGCGGCCCCCACCGGTACCTCGAACGTCACGCTCAACAACACCCCCACGCTGCTCCTCCGCGG
>CAXTMD010000246.1:0-7201 GCA_964245035.1 uncultured Chthoniobacterales bacterium | reverse complement strand
GAGCCGGGGTGCCGCTGCCGCCGGCGTCGTAGGAGACTTCCACCCGGTCGATCTCGGGCAGGGCGACGCACATCACCGCGTGGATGGCTTCGACCTGTTCCTGGCTCTGCGTGCCGCGGCCCACGTCGGGCTGGTTGGTGGCAACGACCAGCATGAACCCTGCGGCTTTCAATTGTCGGCAGCCCTCCGGCACATCCTCGTAAAGATCGAATTGCTCCACCGTGTCCGGCGGATAGGGGAGACCGTCGCGCACGACGGGCCGGTTGAGGACACCGTCGCGGTCGAGGAAGACGGCACGGCGGCTCACCGGGTACTCTCCCACTTGGTCTGCGCGACCTTCAGCTTGGGATGCGAGACGAACAGGTGCCACACCACGGCCTGGAACGCCTCGGCGTGCGGCGTGGTGTTCTCGGGGTTCACCGTGGCGATGATGATCGCCACGTCGGCGACCTGCGCGGTGTAGCCGCCGTCGCGCCCGACGATGCCGACGATGCTCGCGTTGCGTTCCTTGGCGAGTTGCACGGCGCGCACGAGATTGGGGCTGACGTTTTTTTCGAGGTTGCCGCCGCCGACGGAGAGCACGAGGAGCGCATCCTTCTGGTTGAGCCGGCTACCCTTGAGCCATTCGGCAAAGACGCCTTCCCAGCCCTCGTCGTTGGTGCGGGCGGTCAGTTCGGAGACGTTGTCGGTGGGCGCGTAGCACTCCAAGCCGGCGATCTTGCGGAAGTCGTTGACCGCGTGCGAGGCGTTGGCCGCGCTGCCGCCGACGCCGAGGATGAACAACCGTCCGCCGCGCTCGCGAACCTGCGCGAGCAGGTCGACGGCACGTTCGCAGAGTGCGGGGTCGAGTTGGGAGACAACCTCGGCGGTCTCGCGGAGGTGCTGGGTGGAATAGTCTGAACTCATGGCAAAATGGGTTGGGGAAAACGTCGCGGTTTCGATCTCACGTCACCTTCCCGGGCGCGGGAACGGATTCCGGTGTGCGCAGCAGTGTATCAAGCTCCGCAAGCCCCTTGGGGGAGCCGATCTCGTAGAACCGGTGCCGCACCTCGTAGCCGGCCAATTGGCCCGCGCGCGACAGGTCGCGGTACACCTCCGCTAGGTCAAACGCCTCGTCCTGCGGATACGCCGCCAACGCCTCCGCACGCAGGATGCCCAGGCCGTAGTCGATGTGCTGCATGTCCGGCGTCAGTTCTTTTTTGTCGTAGCGCCGGATCGTGCCATCGGCAAACACCACGTTGCTCGTGTCCCACTGGCCCTGGTTGTAAAAGACGGTCATCAACCCGGGCTTGCCGCTGGCAACGAAAGTCCCGACCGCCGCCGCGTAGTCCATCGGCAAATAACTGTCGCCGTAAAGCACCACGAACGCCTCGCCCAGCAGGGGCAGCGCCCGCTGGATCGCCCCGCCGGTGCCGAGCAGCTTGGGACCGTCGAAGGAATACTCCAGGCGCATCCCGAACGCCCCCCCGTCGCCGACCTCCCGTTGGATGGCCTCGCCGAGGTGGCCGACGCACAGCACGGCCCGGCGAAACCCCTGCGCGTGCAGGAGGCGGAGCTGGTGGGCCAGGAACGGTTCGCCCGCCACGGTCACGAGACTTTTGGGGATGGTCTCGGTGATCGGTCGCAGGCGCGTGGCCAGTCCGCCCGCCAGCAAGGCGACCGTCCAGTCGGCGAGCGGAGCGGGGTGGGGTTCGGGTTCGTCCATACCGTGAGCGCGCACCAGAGTCTTGTCACGCCTGAGCGGCCGGATCGCGCACGAAGAGGCCGTCGACCTCCAGTTCCTGACCGGTGGCGCGGATGATGGGTCCCCCGCCGATGATCTTCCACAACACGAAACCCTTGCCCCGCAGGTACGTCATCATCTCCTCCAGAGAGGGCTGTTCGGCGTACAGCGGCGTGATGGCTAGCTCTACCTGGACGCCGCTCAGACGCGGCAGCGACCGCTCCGCGCCAGCGAGTACCGGCTTCTCGAAGCCTTGCGTGTCGATTTTGAGCAAGATCTTGTCTCCCGGCCGCACGTACTGGTCCAGGATGCCATCCAGGGTCTGGATGCGGATGGTCTCCGTGCCGACCTGCGCGGCGGCGAAAATCCCGTAGCTCTGCTGGAAGGTGAGCACCGAACTCAGCCGGGAGTCCTGGTAGACGTTGATCTCCTTTTCTTCGTCCGTGCTGCCCAGGCCGATGTTGACGGCTTCCCATTTCCCGTCGCGCCGGGCGCGGTCGGCCAGGACCGCAAACGGCGCGCGCTGCGGCTCGAAGGAGACAATCCGGCCGGTGTAGCCGAGGTCACGCAGTTCCCGGCCGTACTGACCCTCGTTGGCCCCAACGTCGAGAATCAGGTTGATCCCGTAGTGGGTCAAGGGAGCGTTGAGCGAGCGGTGGCGCACCACGTCGAAACCGGTCCGGCGAAGGGTTTTCCGTACAAAGTTGGCGAGTTTGTTCATCGTGGATCTCCTGCGCGTCCGCGCGTCAGATCACCGTCCGGGTGCCTTCGAAGTCGAACCGGAAGCGCACTTCCTTCAGCCCGGCCCCGCGCATCGCGTGACGCAGCCGCGCTTTGTCGGCCGCGTAAAACATCAGGAAGCCGCCGCCGCCCGCGCCGATGAGCTTGCCGCCGAGCGCGCCGTTGGCCATCGCGAGGTCGTACCACTCGTTGATCTGCGGGTTGCTCATGCCGCCAGAACGTTCTTTCTTGCGCTGCCAATGCACGTCCATCAGCCGGGCGAACTCCTCCAGGCTGCCGCCTTCGAGCGCCGCCTGGCTCTGGACGCCGAGGTCCTTGACAAAGTGGAGGTTTTCCACCATGCCCTTGTCGGCGGCCTTGCTCTTGTCGTCCTGTTCCTTGAGAATTTTGGAGGCCGAGCGCGAGTAGCCCGTGAAGAAGAGCAGGAGGTTGTCCTCCAGGTTGAAGAGGGTCTCCTCGCTGATTTTCAGCGGCCACGCTTCCACCTTGCCGTCGGGCAGGAAGCGAAAACACGTGATGCCCCCGAACGCCGCGATGTACTGGTCTTGCTTGCCGATGGGTTCTTTGAGCCGGTCCAGTTCGATGTAGCACGCCTGTTCGGCGAGTTCGGCCGGGTGGACGAGGCTTTTCTTGTGCGCGTGGAGAGCTTGCAGGAGCGCCGTGGTGAAGGAGCCCGACGAGCCGAGGCCCGTGCCGGCCGGGATGTCGGCCATCGAGGAAATTTCCAGCGCGCGCACGTCCACGTCCGTCACCCGCAGCGCCTCGCGGATGATGGGATGCTCCACCTGGTCCGTGGAAGCCACGCGCTCCAGCCGCGAATACTTCAGGATGCCCTCGGGCACGAACGTCTGATGCAGGGTGATGTAGACGTACTTGTCGATGGCCGCGGCGATGAGGAACCCGGTGTGTTCCTGGTAGTAGCTCGGCAGGTCGGTGCCGCCGCCGCCGAGCGAAATGCGGAGGGGGGAGCGCGTGATGATCATGGAACGGAAAAATCAGGGTTGCAGGCCGGGCACGACGTAGCCGCTGGCGCGGTAGATTTTCTCGACGATCTCCAGCGCGGCGTGCGCCTCTTTGAGTCCCGGCGACGGGGTGCGGCCCAGCCGGATGTCCTCGATGAAATCCTCCATCTCCAGCCGCCAAGAATCGTCGCCGCGCGGGTATTCCCAGATCGTCGTCTCGGGCGGACCCATCTCGGGCAGCATCCGGTAATAACTCAGCCGCTCGACGCCGTAGCTGCCGCCGAGTCCGTCGATGGCGAGCTTGCCCGTGCGGCCGTAGATCTCGAAGGAAAACAGGTTTTTCCACTCCGAGCACGACACCTGGAGCCACGCGGTCTGCCCGGCGGCGGTGCGCAGGCTCAGGAACGCGTTGTCATCCACCGGCATGTCCCAGTAGAACGTCGCGGCGTGTCCCTCCACCGTCGGGAACTCGCCCAAGAACCAACCGGCGAGGTCGATGAGGTGCACCCCCTGGTCGATGAGTTCCCCCCCGCCGGAAAGCTTCGGGACCGCACGCCATTCACGGTCGTAGCCCACCCGGCCACCGTGGCCGTAGCGCGCGCGGATGAACATCAGCGGGCCGACCGCGCCGGCGTCCACGAGTTCGCGCGCCTTTTGCAGCGCGGGGTGGTAGCGGTGGTTGTAACCGACCCGCACTAGGGAGGGGGATCGCTCGGCCAACGTCATCAGCCGGCTGAGCTGCCCGAGCGAGGTCGCGGCGGGTTTTTCGATGAGGACGTGCTTGTCGCACGCGACGGCCGTCATGGCGATCTCGGCCAGGGAACCGTTCAAAGTGGAGATGATGACGGCGTCCACCTCGGGCGAGGAGATCGTGTCGTGCAGGTTCGCGCCGACCGAGCCGCACCCGGCCGTCTTCACCAACGCCTCCGCCCGCGCGCGGTCCAGATCGAAGGCGAGGTGGAACTGACCCGGCGCGAGGCTGGCGAGGCGTTTGCGTCCGATCAGGCCGCAACCAATGATCGCGAAACGCAACGGTCTGGTGGTCGGGTGAGCCATCATCGGTTCAGTCGAGCGGCCAGGTCTTGCCGCGGTCCTCGGGCGTGATGCGGCGCAACGCGTAGATGTCGCCTGAGCCGAGTTCGGTCTTGTACTCGTGGAGACGCTGCCACGGGTCCCACTTCGCGCTGATGAGCTTGCCCGTGATCCCGTCGCTCTCCGCGCTGGCGAGGTACACACACAGGTCCGCCCCGAGCGACAGCGGTACGCCGCCCTCGCGCGACTGCTTGAGCGAGCGGGCATGAAAATCCGCTCCCACCGCCTCCGGCCCGGCCGCCAGCACCTCGTCGAGCAGCCGGGTGTTCAGCGCGCCGGGGGCGACGGCGTTCACGTCGGTGGCGAAGGGCTGGAGTTCCAGGGCGAGCGTCTCGGTCAGCCGCACGACGGCGGCCTTGGACGCGGCGTAGGCGCTGATGTTCGGCATCGGGTTGGTCGCGCCGCCGCCGCTCAGGTTGACGATCTTGCCGTAACGCGCCGCCTTGAACCGGCGCGCCGCCGCGCGGCAGGGCAACAACGTGCCGTAGAGATTGACGTCCACGCAGCGCCGCCATTCGTCGAAGTCCACCTCGTCCGTTGGACCCTTGGGGCCGTAGACGCCGGCGTTGTTGACGAGGATGTGCAGCGTGCGAAAGACGCTGTCGGCGGACTCGAACAATTTGTCGACCTGCTCCGGCGCGGACACGTCGCAGCCCTCCGCCAGCACGAGTTGCCCATCACGGACGAGATGCGTGCGCAGGGCGTCGGCCGTGGCGTAGGCCAGCGCGGCGTCACGGGCGCAGAGCAGGACGTTCGCGCCCTCGCGCACGAAGGCTTCGGCGATGGCGCGCCCGAGCCCCTGGCTGCCTCCGGTGACGATGGCGTTGCGGCCGGCGAGTTTCATGGGAGGGAAGGGGTGCCGACGCAAAGATACTCGACGCCGGGAATCTGCTCCGGGCGCAGTCCGAGAAAGCCGTTCGCGTCCACGACGACACGCCGCCGCATCGTCGGCACGAGCGCCGGCCAGTCGGCTTCCTTGATCTGCGGCCATTCGGTGGCCACCACGGCGGCGTCGGCGCCGCGCACGGCGTCGGCGAGAGAGGCGGTGAGCGTCGCGCCGGCGAGTTCGGGCGGGAGGCCGGGTACGACGGGATCGTAACAACGCACGATCGCGCCGGCCGCGAGGAGCTTGGCGGCGAGTTCGACGGCCCCGCTGCGGCGCAGGGTGTCCGTGCCGGGCTTGTAGGTCAGGCCGAGCACGGCGACAGTCGCGCCGCGCAGGGAAGGCAGAATTTGTTCGAGGCGGCGGAGCGCCCAGTCCTTGTGGGCGTTGTTGCCGGCGAGGATCGCGGGGAAAAGCGCGGCCGGATCTTCGTGCTCGCGGGCGATGGTCGTCAACGCCACCACGTCGCGCGCGAGCGTACCGCCGGCGAACGACGCCCCGGGACGGATGTACGCCTTCTGGCCGATGCGGGGTTCGCTGCGCAGGCCGCGCTCGACCTCGCGGGCGTCCGCGCCGACGGCTTCGCACAAGCGGGCGAGTTCGTTGGCGAAAGTTACGGAGAGTGCCAGCCAGGCGTTGATGCCGTGCTTGGTCATTTCGGCAGACTCGGTCCGCATCCAGATCACCTCCTGGCAGAAGGGGGCGAAAAGAGGCTTCAGCGCCGTACGGGCCTCGGGCGTGCGGACCCCGGCGATGATGCGTTCGGGATGCCGGAAGATGTCGAGCGCCTTGCCGAGGCGCAGGTTCTCCGGGCTGTACGCAAAAGGGACGCCCGGGTGGCGGCGTTCAAGCACCGCACACATCCCCGCCGGCACCTGCGAGGAGAGGAGCACGACCGCTCCCGGCCGCAGCGCCGGCAGGCAGCGCGCGAGGCGTTCCACGACGTAGCCGGTGTCGGCCACGTCGTTGTCGTCGACCGGTGTGTCGTAGCAAACCCACAACACGTCCGCTGCGCCGAGCGCCGCCGGGTCCGCCCCCTCGGCGAAACGCAAGCGTCCCGCGTCGATCCCTATACGCAAAGCATCGTCCAGGCCGGGTTCGAAAAGCGGGGCCTTGCCGGATTGCAGCGCCGCGACGTTGGCGGCTTCGAAGTCCAGGCCAACGACGTTGAAATGCTCCGCGCAACAGGCTGCTGTCACGCAGCCAAGGTGCCACAAACCAAGGACGACGACGTTCATGGCGGGCTAGGCGCGAGATTCGAGCACCCACTGATTTTTCTGCAACCAGGCGAGCGTGCGGATGATGCCTTGTTGAATCGTGAGTTGCGACGCCCAGCCGGTCGCGCGCACCTTCTTCGTGTCGAGGAAGATGAACGGGTTGTCGCCCACCCAGCCGCGTTCGCCGCCGGTGAAGCGGAGTTCGGGCTGGATGCCAAGGTGTTCGCTGATCCAGCGGATCGAGTCCTTGACTTGGCAATATTCCTCCGTGCCGAGGTTGTAGACCTGCACGCGGTGTTTAGCCTCGCGGGCGGTGCCGGCGCGGGTGACGTGAAGCATCGCGTCCAGGCAATCCTGCACGTACAGGTAGCTCTTGCGCTGGGTGCCGTCGCCGAGCACGCGCAGGTGGTCGGGGTGCTCCAGGAGTTGCTTGTAGAAGTCGAAGACGTGCCCGTGCGTGTAGCGTTCGCCGAGGATCGACACGAACCGGAAGATGTACCCCTCGAATTTGTACCCTTCGCAGTACGCCTGGATCATGTTCTCTCCGGCGACCTTCGAAGCCGCGTAGAGCGAGGTCTGGATC
>CAXTMD010000245.1:2539-7215 GCA_964245035.1 uncultured Chthoniobacterales bacterium | reverse complement strand
CGCGTCCAGCAGACGCCGCTGCGGCTCCTTCACCAACGGCCCGGTCGCCAGGGCATCCACCCGTTCGCGGGCACGCTCGACCCGGTCGCGCAGTTCCCGCGCGAAACTCTCCGCCGCCGCTGCCAGCCGTTCGCGCAACGCCGCCGTGTCCGGCGCGATCAACTCCGCCGCCGCGCTCGGCGTCGGCGCGCGCAGATCGGCGGCAAAGTCGGCGATGGTGAAGTCGATCTCGTGCCCCACGGCCGACACCACCGGCAGCGCCGACGCCGCGATGGCGCGGGCGACGATTTCCTCGTTAAATTCCCACAGATCCTCAATGGAGCCGCCGCCGCGCGCGACGACGAGGAGATCCACCTTCTTCGAGGGATGCTCGCCGGGGTCCTGCGCCCAGCGGTTGAACTCCTGCACGGCGTTGACGATCTCCAGCGACGCGCCCGCACCCTGCACGCGCACGGGATGCACGAGCACGCGCATCCACGGCGCGCGGCGGCGCAGGATGTTGAGCATGTCCTGGAGCGCGGCCCCCGTGGGCGAGGTCACGATCCCGACCGTCAGCGGGAAGGCGGGCAGGTCCTGTTTACGCGCGGGATCGAACAATCCTTCCGCGTGCAGTTTGCGCTTGAGTGCCTCGAACCGCGCCTGGAGCGCGCCGACGCCGCGCGCCTGCACGAGGCCAACGACGAGCTGGTACTGCCCGCGCGATTCGTAGACGGTCAGGTCGCCGTAGACCTGCACCTGCATCCCGTCCGCCAGCGCGCCGGACCCGCTCGCCGCGGCGGTGTTGCGGAAGAACACGCAAGAGAGCTGGCTGCGGTCGTCCTTGAGCGTGAAATACTGGTGCCCGGACGACTGCTTGCGGTAGTTGGAGATTTCACCCTCGACCCACACCTCGCCGATGCCTTCCTCCAGGCAGGCGCGCACGGCGCGGGTGAGTTCGTAGACCGACAGGACCTGCGGCTGCGTGGGCGTCAGTTCGACCATGGGAGGGCTGTTTTTTAGGGGGCTAACCGCCGGCGGAGCGGCGAATCCGTCAGACTAACATGATCTCCCGTTCCCTGCTCGCCCTCGTTGGCTGCGCCGCCGTGTTTTCCGGGTGCAGCCGCCGCGTCGCCTTCGACCTGCCGGCAAAACAGGATGACCGCCTCCTCCCCGCTTACCAGGGCCAGCGGGTCTGGAACGGCGTTACCACGACGCGCGACGGCCGGGTGTTCGTCTGCTACCCCGGCGCGGACGGGGCCGGCGTGCAGGCGGAGGAAATCAAGTCCGACGGCACGCACGTGCCCTACCCGGACGCGCAGTGGAACGCCTGGAAACCGGGGCAGGACATCGCGCACGGGTTCGTGTGCGTCAACGCCCTGCGGATCGGTCCCGACGGCAGCCTCTACCTCATCGACGCCGGTTCGCCCGGCTCGAACCAGCCGGCGGTGCCCGGCGCCGGCCGTATTTTTCAGATCGACCTGAAGACGAACGCGATCACGCGCACCTATTCTTTGGCCGAAGCTGCCAAGCCCAAGAGCTACATCGACGACGTGCGTTTCAACGGTTCCACGGCGTACATCACTGACGTGGGCGAGCCGGGCCTGATCGTGCTCGACCTCGCCAGCGGCAAGGCGCGCCGGGTGCTCGACGGCGATCCGTCCACGACCGCGCGCCGGCCGATGTACGCCGACGGCGTCGTGCAAAAGGACAAGGACGGCAAGGACCGCGTCTCGCACGCCGACCAGTTGGAAGTTTCCCCGGACGGCAAGCTCCTGTATTTCCAACCCTGCCCCGGGCCGATGGCACGGGTGGAAACGCGCTGGCTGGACGACGCGTCGCTCCCGCCGGAGGAACTGGCGAAACACGTTGAAGCCTGGTGGGACGCGCCGACCTGTGGCGGCACAGCCATCGACGCGGCGGGCAACCTGTATTTCAGCGACACCAACGCCGAACGCATCCTCAAGGTCACGCCCGACAGGGGGGTCACGACGCTGGTGGCTGACCCGCGTTTGCAGTGGTCGGACGCGATGTGGATCGACGACGAAGGTTTCCTGTGGATGCCCGCCACGCAGCAAAACCGCACGCCCGGCTTCACCGGCGGCAAGCAAAAGGTCGAGTACCCGGTGTGGATCTACAAGATGCAGATCGGAGCCCGCCCCGCGCCGAACGACCATCCATGAAATGGTGATCCATCAAGACGCATCCGCACAAATCTTCTGTCATCCTGAGGCGAGTGCAACGAGCCGAAGGACCCCGCTGGAAGGTGCACACGTGCCGCTCGCCGACGACTTGAACAGGGAACCACCGGAAGTGGGACCCGTGGTGAACGGCAGGCGAGTACCTTTGCTGAGGTCCTTCCGCAAGGACGGGCAGCCGGCGTTTTGCCGGAGGCCGGACAGAGCCGTTCTGCGTCGGCGCGCGCCGGCCGGCGGGCACCGGCACTCTCCGGCGACGGCAAGCACAGCACACAAAACGACGCTGGCGCGATCCGGGCTGAAACGAGGTGGAGCGAGAAGCGTTTTGGAAGCATGGAAAAGAGTGGCTTCCCTCACTCTTGCCACCGCCGTGTAAAGACCTGATGAGCAAACCGGCCTTTTTTGTAACGGCGATGTAAATGTCACCCTCCGTGCGGGCGCGACCTGTTAAGATGGAACCGTTGCGTCAACCCCCATGAACCCGACCAGACAAGACCCTGCCGCCGACGGGAAGTCGAAGGTGCTCATCATCGATGACGACCGCGATTTCTGCGCCCTGATCGCCGACTATCTGGCCGCCTTCGGCTACGCGGTCAGCGCCGCCCACACGGGGCCGGCGGGTGTGGACCGGGCAACGGCGGAGCCGTGGGAGGCGATCATCCTCGACGTGATGATGCCCGGTTTCGACGGCTTCGAGGCGTTGCGGCGCATCCGCAAGGTCAGCAGCGCGCCGGTGCTCATGCTCACGGCCCGCGGCGACGAGGCCGACCAGATCGTGGGTCTGGAACTCGGCGCGGACGACTACCTGCCCAAAGGCAGTTCGACCCGCCAGCTCCTGGCCCGCCTGCACGCGATCACACGCCGGGCCGCCGCAGCCAGTGTCGCTCAAGCTGACGGCAGCGCGCCGCCGAAGGAAATCGCCATCGCCGACCTGCGCATCAGCCCCGAGGCGCGCCGGGTCGTGCTTGGCGGGCAGGCCCTCGTGCTGACGCCGGGTGAGTTCGATATCCTGCTCTCCCTCGCCAGGGCCAAGGGGCGGGTCAAGACGCGTGACCACCTGCTGGCCGAGATCCGCGAGCGCGAGTACGAGGTGTTCGACCGGGCGATTGACGTGCAGGTATCGGCGTTGCGGCGCAAGCTGGGTGACGATCCGAAGAACCCGCGCTTCATCCGCACCGTGCGCTCGGCCGGTTACATGCTCGTGGACCCCGACGCGCCGTGAGGTTTGGTGGTAACGTGCGGGCATGAAAGCCCTTTGCGTCACCGCCGAGCGCGACCTGGAACTGCGCGACATCCCCGCCCCAACCGAGCCGCCGCCCGGCTACCTGCTCGTCGACATCGAGGCCGCCGCCGTCAACCACGGCGACAAAACTTTCCTGAAGATGCCCCTGGCCGCCGGCAACAACCCCGCGGCGCGTGGTCAGGACGTGTGGGGAGCATCGGCGGCGGGCAAAGTGGTCGCGGTGGGCACGGACGTACCGGCCGATTACGCGGTAGGCCGCTCGGTGGCGGTCTACCGGTCGCTGCAACGCGAGTTGCCGTTCCTCGGGTTGTGGTGCGAACGGGCACAGGTGCCCTACCTGACCTGCCTGCCGCTGCCCGGCGGCGTCGAGGCCAAGCGGTATAGCGGCTCGCTGGTCAACGTCGTCACCGCTCACGCGTTTTTAGAACAGGCCGCGGCCGAGGGACACCGGGGCGTGATCGCCACGGCGGGCAACTCCGCGACCGGTCAGGCGCTGGCGGCGCTGGCGCGTCGGCGGGGAGTGCCTGCGATCCTGATCGTGCGCACGCCGGAGGCGAAGGCGGCACTGCAACGCCGCGGCGTTGGGCGCGTCCTCGTCAGCCAGGAAGAAGGTTTCCTGGACGCACTCGCCTACTCGGCGCGGGAGTCCGGCGCGACGGCAGTTTTCGACGGCGTCGGCGGCGAGTTGGTCAGCCGGATCGTGCCGGTGCTGCCCATGAACACGACGGTTTATTTCTACGGCTTCCTGGCGGGAGCCGCACCCGTGTCCATCCCTTCCGTGCTGTTCATGCGGCAGAACCTGACGCTCAGGCGCTTCAGCAACTTCGAGACTCCGACGGTGCGCGACCCCCAAAGACTCGCGGCGGCCTTGCGGGATCTGCAATCCTGCATCGACGATCCGTTGTTTGAGACGCGCGTCGGGCAGGAGTTCGGGCTCGACCGGTTCGAGGAAGCGATGACCTACGAGGCCACGCCCGGCGCGAAGGCGGTTTTTGTTCCGTAAGCTGCGGCGCGCTGGCGGCATCGTCTAGTAGGTAGGGATGGCTCTCCGAGCCGTCCCCAGATTGATTTGGATGACTAACGTGCGCACGACACGTCTCGCCAGAAAGAAGTAACGCTGATGATCCGGGAGAGTCGCGGGCATTTTTTACATGGGAAAGATCATTTATGCCCTTCCGCCAAGGGAGACGAACAGAAATTTTTGACATGTGGCCGCCCGCGCCCCCGGTGGGGGCCCCCGGGCGGGTTGGGGCGCGCCC
>CAXTMD010000245.1:562-2529 GCA_964245035.1 uncultured Chthoniobacterales bacterium | reverse complement strand
TATTTTTGCCTTGTGGCCCCCCTCGCCACCGGTCTTTCCCCCCGGCCGTTTTCGTCCGAACCCCGACGATTCCCCATGGACAACTCTGCCTATCAAACCAGCCGCCAAGCCTACGCCGACCTCGGCGTGGACACCGAAGCCGCCCTCCGGCAACTCGCCACGATCCCGATCTCGCTCCACTGCTGGCAGGGCGACGACGTGGGCGGCTTCGAGCGCGAGGGGGCCGAGTTGAGCGGCGGCGGCATCCAGGCCACCGGCAACTATCCCGGCAAGGCGCGCACGCTCGCCGAACTGCGCGCCGACCTCGACCAGGTCTTCGCCCTGCTGCCGGGCAAGCATCGGCTCAATCTCCACGCCATTTACGGCGACTTCGGCGGCAAAAAGGTGGAGCGCGACGAGATCACGCCCGCGCACTTCCAGGGGTGGATCGACTGGGCCAAGGAGCGTGGGCTGGGGCTGGACTTCAACCCGAGTTTCTTCTCGCACCCGCTCGCCGACGACGGCGCGACCCTGACGCACCTCGACCCGACCGTGCGTCAGTTTTGGATCGACCACGGTGTCGCCTGTCGCCGCATCGGCGCGGAGATGGGTCGGCAACTCGGCACGCCGACGGTGACCAACGTCTGGATTCCCGATGGCTCCAAAGACCTGCCCGCCGACCGCAAGGCCCCGCGCGAGCGGCTGGAGTCGGCGCTCGACGAGGTCTTCAAGGACGAGATTGATCCCGCCCACCACTTGGACGCCGTCGAATCAAAACTCTTCGGCATCGCCTCGGAAGCGTACGTGCCCGGGTCTTTTGAGTTTTACCTGGGCTACTCCGTCACGCGCCGCAAGCTGCTCTGCTTGGACGCCGGCCACTTCCACCCGACGGAAACGCTCGCGGACAAGATCAGTTCCGTGCTGCAGTTTGTGCCCGAACTGCTGCTGCACGTCAGCCGCGGGGTACGCTGGGACAGCGACCACGCCGTGCTCTTCGACGATCCCACGCGGGCGACGATGGAGGAGGTCGTGCGCGGCGGTTTCTTGGGGCGTACGCACATCGGCCTCGATTTCTTCGACGCCAGCATCAACCGCCTCATGGCCTGGGTGATCGGCTCGCGTGCGGCCTTGAAGTGCCTGCTCGTCGCCCTGCTAGAACCAACGCCGACCCTGCGCCGGCTGGAACTCGAGGGCGACTACGGCTCGCGCCTGGCGCTGCTGGAGGAGTTGAAAACGCTGCCGTTCGGCGCGGTGTGGGAGGAACACTGTCGCCGCCACGACGTGCCCGGCGGCCGGGCGTGGATCGACACGGTAAAGGGTTACGAGAGCAAGGTGTTGTCCGCACGCCGATGAGCGAACAACACTTCATCGCCTGCGACCTCGGCGCGGGCAGCGGACGCGTGGTGCTGGCGACGTTGCGCGAAGGGCGGCTGACACTCGACGACGCCCACCGGTTCGCGAGCGCACCGGTGCGGCGCGACGGCAGCCTGCGCTGGGACATCGCGCAGATTTTTGAGGAACTGAAGATCGGTCTCCGCAAGATCGCAGCCTCGGGCAAAAAGGCGGCGAGCGTGAGCGTGGATTCGTGGGGGGTCGACTACGTGTTGTTCCAGGCGGACGGCCAACCCATCGGCCAGCCGTACCACTATCGCGACGTGCGCAACGAAGCGCCCTTCGCGGCGGCAATGCAGGACCCGGGACCGGCGCGGATCTTCCGCGAAACGGGCATCCAGTTCATGGCGATCAACACGCTCTACCAACTCATCGCCGAGCAGGAGCAAAACCGCTCCGCGCTGGAAAGCGCGGCCGGTTTCCTGAACATCGCCGATTACCTGAACTTCCGGTTGTGCGGTGTCGGCAGGTCCGAGGAAAGCTTGGCGAGCACGACGCAGCTCTACAACCCGCGCACCCGCCACTGGTCGGGGGACCTCGTCGAGCGCTTCGGCTTCCCGTCGGGTCTCTTCCCGGAGATCGTGCCGTCCGGGACG
>CAXTMD010000245.1:0-552 GCA_964245035.1 uncultured Chthoniobacterales bacterium | reverse complement strand
CGGGCGGCTGCGGTCATCCGTGGTCGGCAGCGAGGTCGGGGCGATGGAAGTCGTGGCGACCTGCTCGCACGACACGGGCGCTGCCGTCGCGGCGGTGCCGGCGGTGGGCGAGGATTGGGCCTTCATCAGTTCCGGCACCTGGTCGCTGCTCGGCATCGAACTGCCCGCACCACTGATCAACGACGAAGTACGCGCGAGCAACTTCACGAACGAGGCCGGGTTCGGCGGCACCACGCGCTTTCTCAAGAATCTCAGCGGGCTGTGGCTGCTCCAGGAGTCGCAGCGCACGTGGAAAGGACGGGGACGGCACGTCGACTACGCCGAACTCAGCCGGCAGGCCGGCGAGTGCGAACCCTTTCGGTCGTTGATCGACCCGGCCGATGCGCGTTTCGTCCGGCCCGATGAAATGCCGGCAGAAATCGCGGCGTTTTGCCGGGAGACGGAACAACCCGTGCCCGAGTCACCCGGGCAGTTCACGCGCTGCATCTACGAGAGCCTGGCGTTTCTCTACGCCGGCACGCTCGCCTCCGGGACCCTCACCCTGACGAAGAT
>CAXTMD010000244.1:0-7218 GCA_964245035.1 uncultured Chthoniobacterales bacterium | reverse complement strand
CCCCACGCCACCGGCCGCCAGCAGGATCGCCGCCGCGCCATAGAGGAACGACGCCCACGGGAACGCGCCTAGGTGGTTGTACAGGTACTCGTCGGAAAGGACGGACTCGCCCGGGTAGACCGCCGGGTTGAGCGCACGCACCACCTCGCGCAGACCGCGTGCCTGCGAGCCAAACCGGAAGGCGTCGCCCGACTTGTAGGCGTCGAGCGTGGCGTTGTAGCTTTGCGCGACCGGAGCGAGCTTCTCTTCCCCGTAGGATGCCACCGTCGTGTCGCCCGCGCGCGAGCCGCCGAGCCACGCCTTGCCGTCGGCCGCCGCGCCGCCGGGGGGCGGGATGATAGCCAAGTCGTGGTTGAGCAAACGGGCGAAGAGTTCGAGCCGGCCGGAGACGTTTTCGGCTTACTGCTGCTCGCGGGTGAGTTGCACGTCGGACCCCTTGGCGCGCAGAGCGCGGACTTGCTGCACCAGCGCCGTGAAGGTGGACAGAGTGGAAAGCTGCTCGTAGGAAAACCGCTTGGCTGTCGCATCTAAACCCAGCCGCTGCACCAGCGGTCGGTAGTTGACGAGGATCAGCGGTTCCTTCTTCCAGTCGTGGTCGCCGCCGGAGAGGACTGACAGCAGGAAGTCGTCCGGATACCAAATCCTTCCGGTGGTGTCCTTGTAGAGATCCATGCCCATGAACGAGCCGCCGGTCAGGCGCAGGAGCGCGTCGTGAGCGAAGGTGTCGAGCGGCTTGCGGCGGCCCTCGTCCTGCACGGCGACCAGGCCCCATTGCTTGAAGTCGGCCTCCTGCAGGGCCGCACGACTGGCGGCAGGGACCAGGAAAACGAACACGGACAGCAGCGCGCACAAGCCGCGGCGGAAGAGATCGGGTTTCATGTCGGCGGAACTCCTACGGTAGCGCAGGATCGAAAATCCGACAGGGCTTTCGCCGCAAAAACTCTCCCCCGCTCACATGCGCGGCACCGTGATGCCGCGCTGCTTCATGTACTTGCCCGCCCGGTCGGCGTACGACACCTCGCAGGTGCTCTCCGCCGCGAGGAAGAGGACCTGCGCCAGCCCCTCGTTGGCGTAGATCTTGGCCGGCAGCGGCGTCGTGTTGGAAATCTCCAGCGTCACGTGCCCCTCCCACTCGGGCTCGAAGGGCGTCACGTTGACGATGATGCCGCAGCGGGCGTAGGTCGACTTGCCCAGGCACACGGTCAGGATGTCGCGCGGGATGCGGAAGTACTCGACCGAACGCGCCAGCGCGAAGGAGTTCGGCGGCACGATGCAAACGTCCGCCGTGATGTCCACAAAGCTTTTCTCGTCCCAGTGCTTGGGGTCGACGACGGTGTTGTAGACGTTGGTGAACACCTTGAACTCGTTGGAGACGCGCAGGTCGTAGCCGTAGGAACTCAGTCCGTAGGAGATCAGCGAGGTGGGGGCCACGGCGGCGGGCACGTGGGCGGCGGCGGCATCGGGCGGTGAGGAGACGGGCGGGTCCTCGCGGCGGCGCACCTGCCGGTCGGCAAACGGCTCGATCATGCCGTGTTCGAGCGCCATCTTGCGAATCCAGGTGTCGGGTTGCACTCCCATGAGGGTCCATCAAAGCCCCGGGTGCCGCGGGAGGCAAGCCCCAAGCGATCCGGCTCGACTCGGCCCGCGCGGGAAAATAGCCTGGCTGGCATGCGCAACTTCCTCTTTCTCACCGGGCTGCTGCTGCTCGCCGCAGGCAGCGTGCGGGCCGATTCCGAAATCGTCGTCGCGATGCGTTATTTCCAGCAAAACGGCACGAGCCACGCGCACCTGTATCTCTACCGCGCCGACGGCAAGTTCCTGCGACAACTCACGGCCGACGAGACTGGGCAGGACTACGCCCCGCTGTTCTCGCCGGACGGGGAGACGGTCATCTTCTCACGCCGCAACGACGACGGCAGCACCAACCATTTTTCCATCGAACCGCGTGGCGGCAATCTCACGAAGTTGCCCTCCGCGCCGGATTGGTACGCGGCCGCCAAGGATTCTCCCAGCTTCGGCCTCCTCGACAACGATCCTGACGCCGAGCGGCTGTTCACCGGCAACGACTCCTCGAAGGGCGATCCGCCGACCTTCCGCGTGCCGGACGGCTCCGCCGAACTCGTGCTGCAGGTTTCCCCCGCCAACGAGGACGATGCCGCGGACGGCGAGGGCCACGGCCGGTCCTACCTCCTGCGCGACCCGAAAAGCGGCGCAGCGGTCACGCTCGGCAAACAGCCAGGTTTCGTGGGACTGACGAACCTGCTGGCGCTCGGAAGCGACAAAAACCAGCGTTTCCTGCTCGCGGGACCGCTGCGGCTGGCGTTCTTCGGGCTGCATCTCGGCAGCACGGACGGTGACACGGTCTTCGCGCTCGGGCTCGACAGCAAACGCCTCGTACGGCTCTCGCCCAACGGGGCCGTCCCCTACCCGCTGCCGGGCGAGGAAGCGTTTCTGACGCTCACGGAAAATCGCTACGTGCCTTTTGGCGACGGCCAGCGCACGGCCAACTGCTCCTACGTCGAGCGTTGGGACGCCACGCTCAAGGCCGTGCGCTACGCCAAGGAAAAAACGCCGGGCGAATGCTACGGCGCGTCGATGTACCGCCCCGGGAAAGCGCCCGCCGTCCTCCGCGTCGGAGGCGAGGAGTTCCATCCGGCGGACGGGAAGTGAACAAACTTGTACGCCTTGTGCACGCCCGGTAAGCTGCCGGTATGACCTGGGAAGAAGTGTGCGCCGACCCGCTCTTGCAGGACCTGCCCTACAAGATCGAACTCAACAAGTGGGGCAACATCGAGATGAGTCCAGCCAGAAACCGTCACTCCGAATTTCAAGGCGAGATCGAGTACCTGCTGCGCACGTTGAAGAAAGGCGGTCTCGCCTTCCCCGAGATCGGCGTCCAGACGACCGAAAACGTCAAGGTCCCCGACGTGGCCTGGGTTTCCTTCGAGCACCGTCGACGCACGCCGCACGAGTTTGCCTACGCGGTCGCACCGGAGATTTGCGTGGAGATCATTTCGCCCACCAACGTGCTTGAAGAGCAGATGCACAAGGGCAGCCTCTATCTGCAAGCAGGCGCGGAAGAGTTCTGGCTCTGCGACGAACTGGGCAACATGCGCTTTTTTGACGCCTCTGGCTCACTGGAGCGGTCACGACTTTGCCCGGAGTTCCCGCGGAAGGTAGTCGTTCCCGAATAGCTTGGCGCCTGTTCTGCACATGAAGCTATCGTTCGTCGCCGGAGGAGCGTTGAGAAACAGACGTTCACCGGACCTGCCGGCCAAGCTGCAAGCCTTGCGGAAGGCCGTCGCGGTGCGGCACGCGGACGCGCTGGCAGCGGCGGATTTCGCGGGCCGGTGCCGCCTGCGCTGCCGGATGGCGCTGGAGTACTGGCGCGAACGGCGGCGGATCGTTCCGTCGCTGCACCCGCTTTACTCCGCTTCGCCGCGGACCGGCCGCTAGATCGGCTGGGCCACCACCGGGCCGCTCGGCACCAGCACGCTCTGCATCCCGGCGGCCGTCGCGGCCTGGATACCCAGCGGCGTGTCCTCGAAGACAAGGCACCGGGCCGGCTCGACGCCCATCAGCCGGGCGGCTTCGAGATACGTATCGGGCGCGGGCTTGGGGTGAACCACGTCCTCGTACGTGACCACCGCCGCGAAGTGCGCGTGGATGCCGAGGGCTTCGAGCGTGGCCAGCACGAGCGTTTTCATCCCGCCAGACGCCACGGCCACGGGAGCCTTCCCCAACACGCCTTGCATGAAATCGATCACCGGGGTGATCGGCTTGACCTGCGGGATGAGTTTGGCGAAGAGCGATTCCTTGTAGGCGGCGGTTTCCTTGACAGGCATCGAGCAGCCGAAACGTCCGTTCAGATAATCGACCACGCCCTCCGCCGGCACCCCGCCGAGCGAGTAAAAGAGGTCTTCGGGGAAGTGGCAGCCCCGCTCCGTAACGGCTTGCACCCACGCCTGGTAGTGCAGCGGCATCGTGTCGGCCAGCGTGCCGTCGCAGTCGAAGATGTAGGCGGCAAACTCCCCCGCCGGGATGTCCAAAGTAATCATCTTGCGCAATGTAGCGATGTTTTTGGGTTTGACGAACCGCGCGTTCCGCCGCACGCTGCCCGCCCCTTTTCTTTCATGCGCCACACGCTTTCCGTCCTGGTCGAGAACAAGTTCGGCGTGCTCGCGCGCATCGCCGGCATGTTCAGCGGACGCGGGTTCAACATCGACACGCTCAACACCGGCCCCACCCTCGACCCGCACACCTCGCACATGACCCTCGTCGTCCACGGCGACGACGCCGTGCTCGAACAGGTCACCAAGCAGCTCAACAAGCTGGTGGACGTGATCTCCATCCAGGACTTCCGCGACGGCGAGTTCGTGGACCGCGAACTGGTGCTCATGCGGGTGAAGATCGACCGCGACTCGCGCTCGGAGGTCATGCAGATCTGCGAGGTCTTCCGCGCCAAGATCGTGGACGTGCAGCACACCAACTTCCTCATCGAGGTCAGCGGCAACGAGAGCAAGATCAACAAGTTCATCCACCTGATGCAGGGCTTCGGCATCAGCGACCTTAAGCGCACCGGCAAGGTCGCCATGTCGCGCCAGAAAGAATAGAAACCCGCTTTTCCCTATGCCTGCCAAAGTCTACACCGACAAAGACGCCGACCTCGCCAACCTCGCCGATAAGACCTGCGCGGTGATCGGCTTCGGCTCCCAGGGCCACGCCCACGCGCTCAACCTCAAGGACAGCGGCGTCCGGGTCATTGTCGGGCTGTATCCCGGCAGCCCGTCGCGCGCCGTCGTCCAGGAGAAAGGGCTGGAGGTGTACGACACCGCCGAGGCGGTCCAGCGGGCCGACGTGATCTTTCTGGCCGTGCCGGACCTGAAGATTGCCGACGTGTACGAGGCCGACGTGGCCCCGCACCTCGCCAAGGGCAAGGCGCTGCTGTTCAGCCACGGGTTCGCCGTGCACTTCAAAACGATTGTCCCGCCCGCAGACGTGGATGTGATCATGGTCGCACCCAAGGGGCCGGGCCACATCGTGCGCCGGCAGTACGTCGAGGGCAAGGGCGTGCCGGCGCTGATTGCCGTCTACCAAAATCCCAGCCGCAAGGCCAAAAAGATCGCTTTGGCCTGGGCCAAGGGGATCGGCGGCACGCGCGGCGGGGTGATCGAGACGACGTTCAAGGAGGAGACGGAGACCGACCTCTTCGGCGAACAAGCCGTGCTCTGCGGAGGGGCCACGGCGCTGGTGCAGGCCGGCTACGAGACGCTGGTCGAGGCGGGCTACCAGCCCGAGATGGCTTACTTCGAGTGTCTGCACGAACTCAAGCTCATCGTGGACCTCATGAACGAGGCCGGCATCGCCGGGATGCGTTTCTCGATTTCCGAAACGGCCAAGTACGGCGACGTGGTCACGGGGCCGCGCATCATCAACAAGGCGGTCAAAAAGGAGATGGGCAAGGTGCTCAAGGAGATCCAGAATGGCAAGTTCGCCAAGAACTGGATCAACGAGTACAAGACCGGCCGCAAGAACTACACGAAGCTGCTCAAGGACGGCGCGGACCATCCCATCGAGAAGGTCGGCGCGAAGCTGCGCGGCCTGATGCCCTGGATCGGCAAGAAGAATCTGAAAGGCCCGCAAGCGGCATACTAGCGGAGTGGCTTGCCGCCACGTTGCGGTGTCGCCTGCGGCGACGTTGCGGGTTGCGGTGTGGCTGACGCCACGTTGCGGTGTGCGCTAAAGCGCACGTTGGGCAGAAACCAGAAACCCGGCCACGTTTTGCCCTCGCAACGTCGCCGCAGGCGACACCGCAACGGCGCGAAGCGCCACCGCAACGCAGCCGAGGGCTGCATCGCAACGCGGCGGCAAGCCACAACGCAACGTGCCCACAGGGCACAAATCAAGGCACCTTGTCGCTGGTGTCCGGCTTCTTGTGCGGCTTGTCGCTGAAGTACGTCACGACCTGCTGGTACTCCGTCACGCAGTTGTTCACGTAGTCCGTGGTGCCGTTCTCGTACAGCACCATGAACAGGAAGGTGAACACCGCCGTCAACAAGACCCAGAAGATTTTCGAGAGCATACGGGAAGCAGCGGCGCATTGTACGCACCGCCACCTCCATTAGCAACCAGCAACTCCCGCGCCAGTAGCCCCCACGTTCTCTGGACAAACATCTCTTTTGCTCGTGTCGCTAAACCTTGGGTCTTGAGCCGGGAGCCTTTTGCCTTTTAGTTCCGCCCGTGTCCGTTTCCGTCCCTCTGCTCGACCTCAAACGCCAGTACGCCCCGCTTCGCGAGGAGATGGAAACCGTCCTGCGTGAGGTCGCCGCGAGCCAACAGTTTATCCTCGGCCCGGCCGTCGAGAAGTTTGAAGAAGCGGTGCGCGCGTTCACCGGCGCGGGCTGCGCGGTCGGCATGAGCAGCGGCACCGACGCGCAACTCGCCGCGCTCATGACCCTGGGCATCGGCCACGGCGACGCCGTGCTCACGACGCCCTACACGTTTTTCGCCACGGCGGGCTGCCTGTCGCGCGTCGGCGCGCGGCCGGTGTTCGTGGACATCGACCCGGCGACGTTCAACCTCTCGGCCGACGCGGCGGCGCACTACTTGGAAAACGTCGCCCGGCGCGACCCCAACGGCACCCTCCGCGTGCCCGGCACCGGGCAGCGCATCCGCGCGATTTTGCCCGTGCACCTCTTCGGGCTGTGCGCCGACATGATCCCGTTCGTGCGCCTCGCCCACGAGCACGGCCTTGACCTGCTGGAAGACGCCTCGCAGGCCATCGGCGCGGAGTACCCTTTTTTCAACGGCCACCACACCGTGCGCGCCCAGGCCGGCACGATGGGCAAGATGGGTTGGTTCAGCTTCTTTCCGTCGAAGAACCTCGGCGGCTTCGGCGACGGCGGCATGACGGTCGCGCGCGATCCCCAGCACGCCGCCCGGCTGCGCGCGATGCGGATGCACGGCATGGAAAAGCAGTACTACCACGACTTCGTCGGCGGCAACTTCCGCCTCGACGCGCTCCAGGCCGCGGTCCTGTCGGTCAAGCTGCCGCACCTCGCTCGCTGGTCCGCCGAACGGCGCGAGCGCGCGAGGGATTACCGCGAGGCGTTCACCCGCGCCGGCCTGCTGCAAAAGGTGACGCTGCCCGCCGAACCCTACGCGGGCCTCGTGCCGGGCCACCACATCTACCACCAGTACGTCGTCCGCGTGCCCGCC
>CAXTMD010000243.1:0-7302 GCA_964245035.1 uncultured Chthoniobacterales bacterium | reverse complement strand
GTGCCGCAAAGCGGAGGATCGGCCGTGGACCTCCTGTGCGCGGAGGCTGGCGGGCAGGAGGCAGAGGCAGCCGCAAACGAGGAGTCGAAACATGCCGGTGGAAATCGTCGGGAGGTCTGGCGGGTTCGTTCAGGCGACGCCGGCAGGTTCCGGCGCCGGGTAATTCTGCGGCGTGGCGGCGGGCTGTGCGTGTCTGCCGTGCACGAGCAGGAAGGCCGCCGGGACGATCAAGACCGTCAGCGCGACCGACACCGCCAGCCCGCCGATGATCGCGCGGGCCAGCGGCGCGTAGGATTCGCTGCCTTCACCGAGCTTGAGGGCCATCGGGATCAGGCCGATGAGCGTGGCCAGGGAGGTCATCAGCACCGGCCGCAAGCGCACGCGCACTGCGTGGCCGACGGCCTCGCGCACAGGCATGCCATCCTCGATCAGACGGTGGGTGAACTCGACGATGAGGATGCTGTTGCTCGTGACGATGCCGACCATCATCACGATGCCCATCAGCGACATGATGTTGAGCGTCGTGCCCGACAGGCTCAGGGTCAACAGCACGCCGGTGATCCCGGGCGGCACGGCCAGCAGGATTAGGAACGGGTCCACGAACGAGCGGAACTGCGCCACTAGGATCAGGTAGACGAGCGCAACCGCCAGGATGAGACCGAGGCCGAACGACCGGAACGACGCGCGCATGGCCTGCACCGTGCCGCGCATCGTCACGCGCACACCGTCGGGCGGATGGGCTTCGGCGATGAGGCGGTCCACCTGGTTGGCGACGCCGCCGAGCGCCTCGCCCTTCGGTGCGACGAACACGTCGATGACCCGGTGCAACTGGTAATGATCGACTTCCGTGGGCGTGCCAACGCGGCTGACCTTGGCCACGGCGTCCAGCAGCGCCGTGCGCTGCCCGCCGGCCGAACGCAGCGGGATGCCCTTCAGGTCCGTCAAGGTCTTGATGGTGTCCTCCGGGTACTGCACGGTGAGCAGGTAATCGTTGCCCGTTTTTGGGTCAATCCAGAAGCTCGGGGCAATGACGGCGTTGCTCGTGAGCGCGGTGATGACGTTGTCGACAATCTCCTTTTCGTTGAGGCCCAGTTGCCCGACGCGCAGGCGGTCCACGTCGAGCCGGAGCGCCGGAGCGTCCACGTCCTGCGGCACGAGCACGTCGCTCACGCCGGGCAGCGCGGCGGCGCGGCGTGCGATGGCTGCCGCCGTGGCGGAGGCGTCCTCCAGGTTTGAGCCGCTGACCTGCACGTCGATGGGCGCGGGTAACCCGAGGTTGAGCACGGCGTCCACCAGCCCGCCCGACTGGAAATAACAGGTCAGCTCGGGCAGTTCCCGGTGGATGGCCGTGCGCACGCGGTCCATGTATTCGTAGGAGCCGACCCGGTGGCCTTCCTGGAGGCTGGCCTGCACGAAGGCGGTGTGCGAGGCGCTGTTGCTCGTGTAGATGGCGGAAAAATCCGCCGTGACGCCAAGGTTGGAGACAACCAGGCCGAGTTCGTCCTTGGGCACGACGCGGCGGATGAGGTCTTCGACCTTGGCGACTTCGCCCTCGGTCATCTCGAGGCGCGTGCCCGTGGGAGCCTTCACCGTCACGACGAACTGTCCCGGATCGGTGCGCGGAAAGTATGCCAACCCCACGAAGGGCATGACGAGCAGGCTCGCCGCGAAAAGTCCCAGGATGCCGAGCACCGTTAACCAGGGGCGATCCAGGGTCCTCCTCTGGACACCGTCGAACCAGTCGAGAAAACGACCGAAGCGGTCATTGAACCAAGCGTTGAACCGCGCTCCCCAACCGACCGGGCACGCTGCGGTGTGGTCATGATGGCCCTTAATCAGCTTGGCGCAGAACAGAGGCACCACGGTCATCGCCACCACGTAGGAGGCGAACAGCGAGAACACCACCGAGAGCGCCAGCGCCGTGAAAAGAAATTGGCTGACGCCGTAGAGGAACGTGACCGGGAAGAACACGACGACCGTGCCGAACGTCGCCGCTAGCACCGGCAGCGCGACCTCCTGGCCGCCGCGTTCGGCGGCAACCTCCGGCGGCTCGCCCATCTCGAGGTGGCGGAAGATGTTCTCCAGCACCACGACGCTGTTGTCGATCAGCCGCGAGAACGCCAGCGCCAACCCGCCGAGGATCATCGAGTTGATCGAGTTATCGCCGAAGGACAGGCAGAGGAACGTCGCCAGCGCGGAAAGCGGGATGGACAAAAAGACCGCCACGGTCGCGCGCACGTTGCCCAGGAAGACCATGATCATCAAGCCGGTCAGGCAGAGGCCGATGGCGCCCTCGTGGAGGAGATTTTTGATGGCGGTCTTCACGAACTCGGATTGATCGAAGACAACGTTGGTCACGAGCGACTTCGGCACATCCAGCAAGCGGCCGACCGCCCCCTTGATGCCGTTGACGACGGCGATGGTGTTTGCGCCGCCGCCCTGCTTGAGCACGGGCAGGTAGACGGATTTCTGACCGTCGATGCGAACCTCGTTGGTCTGGATCTGCGCGCCGTCTTTGGCCGCGCCCACGTCGGCCACGGTGACCGGCGACCCGCCCACCGTTTTGAGGGGCAGCGCGTTGATTTGGTCAATCGTGGGTAACTGGCTGTTGGTGGAAAGATTGTAGTCGAACGGACCGATCTTCACGTCGCCCGCCGGCAGGATCAGGTTGCTCTCGTTGACCGCGCGCACCACGTCCATCACACTGAGTTGGTGGGCTTCCAGCTTGAGCGGATCGACGTAGACCATGATCTGCCGGTACTTGCCGCCGAAAGGCTGGGGGACCGACGCACCCGGGACGTTGGCGACCTGGTTGCGCACGGAGAACTGACCCAGGTCCCGCAGCTGCGTCTCGTTGAGACTTTCCCCTTTGAGGGTAATGAGACACACGGGCAGGCTGGAAGCGTCGAACTTGAGCACCACCGGCGGCAGCGTGCCCGGTGGCAGGCGGCGCAGGTTCGCCATCGCCAAGTTGGAGATGCTGGTCACAGACGAATCGGGGTTGGTGCCCGGCTGGAAGTACACCTTGATGAGGCTCACGCCCTGGAGCGAGCGGCTCTCGATATGGTCCACGCTGCTGGCCAGCGTGAAGAACCGTTCGAAGCGGCTCGTGATGTCGTTCTCGATCTGCTCGGGCGGCATGCCCGAGTAGAACGTGGCGACGACTACGACCGGAATCTTGATGTTGGGGAATAGGTCGACCGGCAGCCGCACCAGCGCGCTGACACCGACGACGCAGACCATCAAACAGACGACGATGATGAAGTAAGGATACTTGATGGCGAAACGCGACATGACGCAGCAGGGGTGGGAGAAAAGACAACGGCTTCCTGATTTCAGGGGCGGTCCAGGTGGACGCGCCCGCGCGAAACTTCCGTACGGCGAAAAGGGGAGGAGAAGCCGGGACGATCAGCCGCCGGCCTGCGGCGACTCCCCGGTTTTTAGATCCATCATTTTGGCCTGCACCCGCATGCCCGGATGGTATTGCTTGCGATCCCCGACGAAGACCAGGTCGTTCAAACGCAGGCCGTCCGTGATCTCGACGCGCCCGGCGGTCTCCAGGCCGAGGGCGACGGCACGTTCTTCGAGCTGGTGGTCCCCGTTGATGAGATACACGCTCGGGTGAGCGCCCACCGACACCGCCTGCACGGGCAGGTTCAGGGTGTCCTTGCGTTCTTCCAGCGTCAGCTGTGCCCAGCCGTACATCCCTGGTGTGACGCTCAGATCGTCGTTGGGGAGGTCCACCTCCGTTTCCATGGTGCGCGTTTGCGGGTCGAGTTGCCGGCTGAAACGGGTGATGGTTCCCGTCAGGGTCCGGTGCAGGCCGGACACCTCGATCTGCACGGGCTTGCCCGCCCGCACGGAAGCCACCGCGGACTCTGGCACAGGGCACATGACCCGCAGAACGTTTTCCTGCGCCAGGCTGACCACCGCCGTACCTTGCGCGGTGGAACTGGTGCCCGCCTGGATGAGTGCGCCGATGTCCGCGTAGCGTCGGGTGACCACGCCGTCAAAGGGGGCGGTGATCTTCGAGTACGCCACCAGGGCGGTTTCGCGGCTCTGCGCCGCCGCGGCTTCCTCGACGTGCCGCCGTGCGCTCGCCAGGGCGGCGGCGGCGGCCTGGTCCTTCGCGCGGGAGTCGTCGAGTTCCTGCGCTGCGACGAGCTTGGGGTGATCCTTGGCCACCTGTTCCAGGCGGATGAAAACGTCGTGGGCCGCCTGGTAGTTGGCATCAGACTGGTTCACGCCAGCCCGCGCGGCGTCGAGTGCGGCCGTGGATTGTCGCAAGTCTTCTTGGAGTTCGGGCACCTCCAGCGTGGCGATCACGTCGCCGGTCTTCACGCGGTCACCGATGTCCACCGGGATCGACTGCACGAACCCGGCGACCTTCGCGTGGATGTCGATCTGTTGGTAGGGCCGGAACTCGGCCGTGAGCCGGATGCGCGTCGCCAGATCGCCGCGCTCGGTCTCGGCGGCGGCGACCACCGGCGAGTTGGCTCCGGCGTCCCCCGGTTCGCCCGCCGCAGTCCGGCCTGCCGCCAGGTGCCAGCAGACCAACCCTGACGTGGCTAACAGCGCGCCGACCGCAACAAATTTGATGGTTCTTGCTTTCATGGGACGAGAAGGGTTCGGCGTCAGTGGCGCATGCTCTCCAGCGCGGAGGGAAGAAGCTCCCCGGGTTCGCGTGCCGGCGTGATGGTCGTGGTCGCCCCGGTCTTGAGCGGCGCCGCCAGCGGCAGGCGCACGGTGATGCGGCAACCGCCCTCTATGCGGTTGGCCGCCTCGACCGTGCCGCCGTGCGCGAGACAGATCGAGCGCACGATGGACAAACCCAACCCGGTACCACTCACGCTGTGCGTGCGCACGCTGTCCGCCCGGAAGAACCGGTTGAAAACCTGCCCCAAAGCCGGTGCTGGGATGCCCGGCCCGCTGTCACAAACCTCCAGGGTGGCCTGACCATCCAGGGCGTGCGTCGCCAGGATGATTTCGCCGCCCTCCGGAGTGTACTTGATGGCGTTGTCGAGCAGGTTGACGACCACTTGCTTGAGCCGGAACCGGTCGCCGGTCACCGCCACTGGCTCCAGGGCGTCGAGACGCAGAGTGATGCGCTTCTCCTCCGCCAGCAGGGCCATCTGCTCGGCCGTGGAGGCGGCGAGTTCCGCCAAATCAAAGCGGCTCACGTCCGCCAACGCCTCGCCCGCGTCGAGGCGGGTGATGGCAAGCAGACCTTCCACGGTGCTTGCCAGACGCTCCGTCTCCTCCAGAACGCTGGCGAGCTTTTCGCGGGTGGCGGCGTCCAGGGTAGCATCGCGGGAGATGCTTTCGAGTTCCACGCGCAGGATGGTCAGCGGGGTGCGCAGTTCGTGCGAGGCGTCGGCGGCGAAGCGCCGGGAGTGCTGGAAGGCTTCGTCCATGCGCGCGATCATCTGGTTGAGCACCACCGAGAGGTGTTCGATCTCGTCGTTCGTGCGCGCCACCGGCAGGCGGCGGCTCAGGTTGTAGCTCGTGATCTCGCGCGAGGCGTCGGTGATCCGGCGCACGGGGGTCAGCGCGCGGCGCACCAGCCACCGGCCGCCTGCCACGGCCACGACGAACATCCACGGCAGCGCGACGCCGAGCATCAACAGGAACCCGCGCAGGACACCGGCGCTGGGCAGGCGGGAAGCGCCGCAGTCGATGATGTAGCACTGGCCGTTGACCATCGCGCAGGTCTGCACGAGCAGGAGGTTGCCTTGAAAGACAACGCGCCCGTCCGGCTCCTGGCCGGGCCGCAGCGGGGTGGCGACGACCTTGCGCGGATCGAAGCTGCCGTCGCTCGGCCAGCCGGAAACATAGAGCGTGGTGCCGTCCTCGCGCCGGACGCGCACGAACCGGTCGTTCTGGGCGGACGCGTAGGCGGTCTCGATGAGGCCGAAGGTAAACTTCTCGCCCTCACTGCCGAGGTGCTCCGACACAACGGCGGCGATCTGGCGGGCGCGCCGCTGCAGCGTGGTGGCCTGCGAGGAAAAAAGGAAGTACCGCAGCCCGAGCCAACTGTAGAAGCCGAACGCCACGCACACGAGCAGCGAGACGCCCGCGCACCACGCGGCCAGCCGGAAGGTGATCGAGCGCACGTTCACAGTTCCCTTTCGCTGACGTAGTACCCGCTGCCGCGCGCGGTGTGGATGAGGCGCTGCTTGTACGGGTCATCGATCTTGGAGCGGAGCTGGCGCACGTACACGTCCACGATGTTGGTCAGTCCCTCGAAGCTCTGGTCCCAGACGTGTTCGACGATCATGGAGCGCGAGAGCACGCGTCCGCTGTTGGCCGCGAGGTATTCGACCAGCGCATATTCCTTGGCGGTCAGCTTGATGGGGGTGCCGTTGCGGCGGACCTGGTGGCGGATGCGGTCGATCTCCAGATCGGCCACGCGCAGGACGTTGGCGCGCGTGACCGGGCCGCGGCGCAGGAGCGCCTTCACGCGCACGGCCAGCTCGGCGAAGGCGAAGGGCTTGGTGAGATAGTCGTCCGCGCCGGCCTCGAAGTGGGTGATCTTGTCCGCGACGGCATCGCGCGCCGTCAGCACGAGGACGGGCAGCTCGGTGTTGAATTGCCGCAGGCGCTTGAGCAGTTCCGTGCCGTTCAAGCCCGGCAGCATCAAGTCGAGGATGACTAGATCGTACTGGCTCGCTTTGACGGTGTAGAGGGCGTCCAACCCGTCGTTTACCCGGTCGACGGCAAGGTGTTCGGCTTCCAACCCGCGGGACACGGCTCTCGATACTTTCTCGTCGTCTTCAACCAAAAGGATGCGCATTGCGGTATCCGAAGCATGCGTTGAGAAAATGAAGCTCGCTTGAGAAAGACATTAAATTTTTCTCATCTGTCAAGACGCGGGAGCGAACGCCGCCGCCAGGGCTCCCGGTGGACTGGGCGGACGCGCTCGGATAAACTGTCCGCGTGACCTTTGCGGAGTTGTTCGAGACCGAGCTGCCGATCATCCAAGCCCCGATGGCCGGCGTGCAGGGCAGCACGCTCGCGGTCGCCGTCTCCAACGCGGGCGGACTCGGCTCGCTGCCCGCTGCCATGCTCAGCCTCGACGGGTTGCGCCAGGAGGCGGCGAGCATCCGCGCGCAGACTGCCCGGCCCTTCAACGTGAACTTCTTCTGCCATCTGCCGCCACCGCCCGATGCCGGGCGGGAGGCGGCCTGGCGCGAGGTGCTCGCCCCGTATTTTGCGGAACTCGGCGTGAACACCGACCCGGCTCCCGCCGCAACGGCGCGAGCGCCGTGCTGGCCAGGGGAAAAGCGGGAGCCTCTGCGCGCA
>CAXTMD010000242.1:0-7303 GCA_964245035.1 uncultured Chthoniobacterales bacterium | reverse complement strand
GCTCGCCCCGGCCGCCGAGGGCCTCCACTCCGTCGAACTCGCCAACGCCATGATCTACTCCGCGCTCCAACAGGAAACCGTGACACTGCCGCTCGACGCGGCGGCGTACGAGGCCAAGCTCCACGAGTTGATCGCGAACTCCACGCACGTCAAACCCGCGACCACCACCTCCGTGCCTGCCGCTGACTTCAGCCAGTCGTTTGCACGCTAGCGTCGCAAGAGGCAGGGCGCACGCTTCCCGCCTCGCTCTGTCCGCCGATCTTTCGCTCTATGAAAATCGAACAAGTCGCCCTCCAACTCTATACCCTGCGCGACCAACTCAAAACGCCGGCGGACATCGCCGCCACCCTGAAAAAAGTCCGCGCCATCGGCTACCAGGCCGTGCAGGTCAGCGGCATGGGACCCATCGCGGAGTCCGAACTCCTGACGATCCTCGGCGGCGAAGGCCTCCGGCTTTGCGCGACGCACGAACCCGCCGCGCAGATCCTCGCCGAGCCGCGGGCCGTCGTCGAGCGGCTCCAGAAGCTCGGTTGCAAGTACACGGCCTACCCGCACCCAGCCGGGATTGACTTCGCCGACTTTTCTCAGGTCGAGCGTTTGGCCGAGGGGCTCGAAGCCGCCGGCAAGGTGCTGCACGAGGCCGGCCAAGTGTTGACCTACCACAACCACGCCACCGAACTGGTCCGCCACGGCGACCAGACAATCCTCGACTACCTCTACGAACAAACCGACGCCACCTATTTGCAGGGCGAGATCGATACCTATTGGATTCAGTACGGCGGCGGCGACCCGGTGGAATGGTGCCAGAAGCTCGACGACCGGCTGCCGCTGCTGCACATGAAGGATTACCGCATGCAGACCAACCACCAGCCGGTGTTTGCAGAGATCGGGGAGGGCAATCTGAGCTGGAAGAAAATCATCGCCGCCGCCGAGGAAAGCGGCTGCGAGTGGTTCATCGTCGAGCAGGACACCTGCCCGGGCGATCCCTTCGAGTCCGTGGCGAAAAGCTACCGGTACATCTCCGCGCACCTCTGTGCCTGATGCCACCGGGCCTGGAGCTGCCATGACACCTGCCGCCGGCCAACTCGCCAGCCTCGTCGAGCGGGTGATCCTGCACACGCCGGCCCACGACATCCATACCCATCTGTACGCCCCGGCGTTCGGCGGCCTGCTGCGCTGGGGCGTGGACGAACTGCTCACCCACCACTCGCTGGTGGCGGAAGGGTTTCGGCACTGGGATCTGCCGTTCGAGAAGTTCTGGGAACTCGACCGCGCCTCGCAGGCCGAACTGGTTTGGACCACGCTCTTCCTGCGGCGCTCGCCGGTGTCGGAAGCCTGCCGGGGGGTGTTGACGGCTTTGCACGCGCTGGGCGCAGGAGTGGCGGGCAAGGATCTGACCGCGATCCGGCGCTGGTACGCGTCGCACCATGTCGAGGGATTGCTGCTGCGCGTGATGGACCTCGCCGGTGTGCGCACGATCTGCATGGCGAGTTCTCCGTTCGACGAACGCGAGCGCGTCGTGCGGGAGCGCGGTGTGACGCCCGACCGGCGGTTCACGACTTCCCTGCGCATCGACGCGCTGCTGCACGATTGGCCAACGGCCGCGCAGCGGATGTCCGGATGGGGGTACAGGGTGCAGGCCGACCTCGGTGCGGCGACGGTCGCCGAAACGCGGCGGTTTCTGGACGATTGGTCGCACCGGATCCAGCCGCTGTACCTCGCGGCGGCGATGCCGCCGGACTTCCACTGTTCCGCCGGGTCCGTGACGGCGCGGATCATCGACGAGATCGTGCTGCCCCACTGCGCGGAGCATGGGCGGCCGCTCGCGCTGATCCCCGGGGTGCGGCGCGCGGTCAACCCCGCGTTGCGGCAGGCTGGCGACACCGGCGCACGCGCCGACCTGTCGGCCTACGAGCGGCTGATTGCCGCGTACCCTCGGCACAAGTTCCTGCTGACGGCCCTCGCGCGCGAAAACCAACTCGAGCTTTGCGTCCTCGCCCGCAAGTTTCGCAACCTGCACGTCTTCGGGTTTTCGTGGCTGGCCGGGGTGCCTTCGCTGATGGAGGAGACCACGCGCATGCGGACCGAGCTGCTCGGTTTCAGCATGACGCCGCACCACTCCAACGCACGGGTGCTCGAACAACTCGTCTCCCGCTGGAGCCACGCCCGCCAGGTTGTCGCCGACGTGCTCAAAGGCAAGTACCTCGCGCTGGCGGCCGTGGGCTGGCCGGTGACCGAGGCGGAGGTGGCCCGCGACGCCGAGTCGCTTTTCGGCGGGGCGTTCGAGGCGTTTCTCAAGCGTCCGCTCTAGGCGGACGGCGCACATTCCGGCTGCCAAGCCGGCGGGGATGTGGCATCCTGCTTTTTTCCATCCGTTCACCAGGAAAGCCATGACCCAGGAACCGTTTCTCCAGGAACTCTTCGCCGAGCGCATCGGCGGCAACCGCTTCGGCAAGGACACCGCGATCTACAAGTTCGAGAAGATCAAGCGCGCCAAGCGCGCCGCCCAGGCCGCCAACCCCGGGCAGGAACTCTTCGACCTCGGCGTCGGCGAACCCGACGAAATGGCGTTCCCGGCCGTGGTCGATTCCCTCGCCGCCGAGGCGCGCAAACCGGAGAACCGCGGCTACTCCGACAACGGCGGCGAACCGCTCAAGCAGGCTGCCGCCCGCTACCTGCGGACGGTCTGCGGGGTTGAGGTCGATCCCGACACGCAGGTCATCCACTCCATCGGCAGCAAGCCGGCGCTGGGCATGCTCGCGGCGGCGCTCATCAACCCGGGCGACGTGGCGTTGATGACGGTGCCGGGCTACCCGGTGTTCGGCACGCACGCACGCTATTACGGCGGGCAGGTCCACCATTTGCCGCTCACGCCGCAGAACCGCTTCCTGCCGGATCTCGACGCGATCCCCGCCGACGTGCTCGCGCGCGCGAAGGTGCTCGTGCTCAACTATCCCAACAACCCCACGGGAGCCAGCGCCACGCCGGAGTTCTTTGCCAAGGTGGTCGCCTTCGCGCACGAACACCGGATCGCCGTGATCCATGATTTCGCCTACGCGGCGCTGGTGTTCGAGGGCCAGCCGCTGAGCTTTCTCGCGACGCCTGGCGCGGTCGAGGTCGGCGTCGAGCTGCACTCGGCGAGCAAAAACTTCAACATGACCGGCTGGCGCTGCGGGTTCGTGGCCGGCAACGAACGGCTCGTCAAGGCCTACGGCGCGGTCAAGGACAACACGGACTCGGGACAGTTCCTGGCGGTCCAGAACGCGACGGCGTACGCCTTCGACCATCCGGAGATCACCGCCGAGATCGCCGCCAAGTACTCGCGCCGCATGGACCTGCTCGTGCCCGCCCTGCGCCGGCTCGGGTTCCAGGCGGAGAAACCGCGCGGCAGCTTCTTTTTGTACGTGGCCGCGCCGCGGTCCGCGCGCGGGGCGGACGGCCGCGAGGTGACCTTCGACAACGCCGAGGCGTGCGCCCAGTGGCTGATCTCGGAACACCTCGTCTCCACGGTGCCGTGGGACGACGCGGGGCCGCACCTGCGCTTCAGCGTGACGTTCCAGGCACCCGGCGGCGAGGCGCAGGAGCGCCGCGTGGTCGACGAACTCGAACGCCGGCTCGCGCGCTATTCCTACGCCTGGTAGTGCGGCCGTCCCCGCCCCGTCATGGCCAATCGTCCGCTCGCCGAGGAGCCGCTGCCGGAAGACAGCCGGGAGGGGCTGACCGGTCCGCAGCGGCGCGCGTGCCTGCTGGTCAACCCGGCCTCCGGGGCGGGCCAGGCGCGGGACCATCAGGCGGAGGTCGCCGCGATCTGGGCCGCCCTGCGCGCGGCGGGCATCTGGGCCGAGATCATCGAAACCAAGCCCGACGAGCCTCCCGGCGACGTGGCGCGGCGGGCGGCGGAGGCAGGGTACGCGCTGGTGATCGCCAGCGGCGGCGACGGCACGGTCGGCGCAACCGCCAAGGGGCTGGTCGGCACGAACTGCCCGCTGGGCATCCTGCCCATGGGCACGTACAACAACTTCGCGCGCGCGTTGCGCCTGCCGGAGGATCTGGCCGCGGCGTGCCGGGTGCTCGCGCGGGGGCGCGTGCGCCGGGTGGACGTCGGCGTGGCCAACGACGAGCATTATTTCCTGGAGGCCGCGGGGGTGGGGATCGACGCGGAGCTTTTTCCGTTGGGCGAGGAGATCAAGTCCGGCAACTGGCGGCGTCTGTGGCAGGTGGCTAAACTGACCTACCAGGCGCAGCCGGCGCAGATCCGCTTTGAACTCGACCTGCCGCTTTCCGACGCTTACCTGGGCAGCACCGGGTCGGATAACCTGACCAAAGCCGATTCTCCCTACGCCGCCGACCGCCAGCGCACTTTGGACTTCGCCGCGTTCATGCTGATCGTGGCAAACGGGCGGTACTACGGCAGCGGGTTCACCGTGGCGCCAAACGCCGTGATGGACGATGGGTTGTTCAACATCCGGCTCTTTCGCGACTTCAGCAAAAGCGAATTGTTGAAGCACTTCTGGTCGATCAGCCGCCGGCGCTACGCGCACAGTCCGAAGATCGATACGTTCACGGCCAGCGAGATCAACATCACGGCGGGCAGCGACCTGCCTTTTCACGTCGACGGCTATCCGGTCGGCCGTCTGCCGCTGCGCCTGCGGGCGTTGCGGCGGGCGTTGAAGGTAGTGGCGTGAGGCGGGGAGGGGGCTTACGTCCCGTACACGCCCTTTTCGCCGTAGCTGCCGTAGTACCGGCCGGAATAGTAGTAGTACGTGCCCAGCCCGGACGGCAGGAAGTTGAGCACGACACCCGCCGGCTCGCACTGGATGTCGCCGAGCGCCTTGAGCGCGCGGGCGAACGTCTTGCGCGGCGTCTTGAAGGAGCGCAGCACCAGGCAGGTCACGTCCACGTGCGGGGCGAGCAGCAGCGAGTCGCTCACGGCCAGTGCCGGAGCGGTGTCGATCACCAGCCGGTCGTAGGTCAGCAGCGCTTCCTTGATCAATTCGCGCATCCGCGGCGTGGCCAGCACCTCGGCGGGATTGGCGATCCGGCCGCCGGCGGTCAGCACCGCCAGTTCGGGCACGTCCGTCGCGATCACCGCGTCGCGCAAGGTCACCTTGTCGGTGAGCACCTCGGTCAACCCGGGACGGCGGTTCTCGTTGAAGAACACCCGTGAAACCATCGGTCGGCGCAGGTCCGCGTCGATCAGAAGCGTCTTGAAACCCTGCTGGCTGAGCGTGGCGGCGAAGTTCGTGCTGCAAAACGTCTTGCCCTCGGCGGGTTGCGCGCTGGTGAACATGAACGACCGCCGCTCGTCGGTGTGCGACGCCATGGCGAGGGTCGTGCGCAGGGATCGGAAACCCTCGGCGACGACGCTCTCGCGGTCGGTGACCACGTCCAGCACGCGGGCCTTGCCGCGCGACTTGCGCGGGATGGCGCTGACCACGGGCAGCCCGGCGATTTCCTCGGCCTGGTCCACGGTTTTGACCGAGCGGTCCAGGAAGTGCAGCCCCAGGGCGGTGCCGAGGCCGGCCGCCAGGCCGCCTAGGACGCCGACGAGGTAAACCTTCACCGCGCTCGCGCGCAGCGGGAACCCGCTTCCGACGGCGTGCTCGCGCACCTGCACCTGGGAGTCGGTCATGCCCTTGGTCAGGTCGATCTCGGCCAGCCGGGTTTTGACGCTGTTGTACATCGCGGTGTTGGTGTCGAGCGTGCGCTTGAGGTCGTTGTAATCGACCGACTTGGCCGTGGCCCGGAGCAGTTGCGCCTGCTGGCCTTCCTTCGATTTTTTCAGTTCGTCATACTGCGCCTGGAAACGGTCGCGCTCGCCGCGCAGGAGCGTGACCACGTCCTGGAGGAGTTGGGTGCGGTTGCGGCGCAGGCTATCGATCTGCGTTTGTGCCGCGATGTAGGTGGGATGCTTGGCGCGGTAGGTCTGTTTGAGGAGGGTGAACTGGCGTTCGGCCTCGGCGAGCGTCTGGTTGATTTCGACGACCTTCGGCTGGGAGGCCACGCTGGGCAGGCGCAGGAGCGCCTCGGTGTCGTTGGGCGTGGCGCTGGCGGCCGTCAGGTCGCTGTCGAGCTGCACAAGGCGGTTTTCGAGTTCGTTGAGGCTCCTGCTGATCTCCGTCACCTTCGCCTCGGTGCTCTGCTCCATGTTTTCCAGCGACGGCGCGTTCTCGCGCTCGCGGAAATTTTGCATGGCCTGCTCGGCGCGCAGCACTTCCTTTTGCCAGCGGGCGGCCTCGTCGAGCAGGAACTGCTTGGCCTGGTTGTTCACGTCGGCGCGGCGCTCGAAGCCGTAGCGCAGGTACTCGTCGGCGTAGGCGTTGGCCAACTCGGTGGCCAGCGACCCGTTCCTCTGCGTGACGAAGATGTCGATGAGCCGGGTGCGCGGCCGGTAGCGCGCCGCGACGGACTGGGCCAGGTAACCCGCGGCGTCGTCGGACGTAAATTCCCCCGCGGGCTTTTCCGCCAGGCCCGCCAGGAAGCGCGGGTCTTTTTGCAGGTTGGTTCGTGCCGCCACGCGTTGGGCGAACTGGTAGGAGCTGATCAGGTCGACGACCGAGTTGATCATCTCCAGGCTCAGGATCTGGTCCTCCCGCAGGCCCTGCACCTTGTCGCCGAGCACGCGCGCCTGCTCCTGCTCGATGAACAGCACCGAACGCGCCTGGAATTGCTGACGCTGGTTGGTCAGGTAGGCCGTCGACGCAATCGCGCCAAGGACGGCGCACAGGATCAGGATCCAGAGCCGCTCGCGCACGGCATGAAAACAGGCCTGCCAATCAATCCCGCCCTGCGTGGAGTGGGGGGATTCCTCGGAAGTCTGCAAGGCGCTGTCGCTGTCCATAGAGAGAGGAGGGGAGACAAAGAACGCCGGCCGGCAGGCGGACGCCATGCACCGGGGCTCAATCGGGGAAACGCTCAGCCTAGCGGGAACGGCCCCGCGCACACCAGCACGATTTTTCGCGGCCGGACCCGTTCACAACCAGGTCTCTCCGACGCTGACCACGTCGCCGGGCATCAGCTCGAACTGCTTGCCGTCCGAGGTCGTGAACTTCTTGGTGTTGACCTTGAGCGTCTTCTCGGTGCCGTGATCGTTGCGCTTGACGATCACCCCGCCCTTGTCGGCGATGCGGGTGAAGCCGCCGGCCATCCCGATGGCTTCCATCAAGCCGAGGTGCTCGCCGCCGGGCATGACGTAGGTGCCGGGCGTCGTCACCTGCCCGAGAATCGTGAACTTGCGCTGCGCGTACGCGATGACGTTGAGGTACACCTGCGGCTCGACGAGGTAATCCGCGTTGTAACGCCG
>CAXTMD010000241.1:0-7374 GCA_964245035.1 uncultured Chthoniobacterales bacterium | reverse complement strand
ATAGAGCATCTGACTACGGATCAGAAGGTTTGAAGTTCGAGTCTTCACGGGTGCATGCCTCAGCGCCAACGGGTTAAGCCCGGTTTTTCGGCCCGAGCAAAAAAGTGGCAGAACGCGGTGTTCGCCAATCGCTCCCCCGCAGAGGAAAAGGGGTCGTTTGCGGTCGGATAATGACGTTGCCGCACCATCTGATCCTGCCGCCCCCGCCTGGTGCCCGTCGTGCGGCGCACTGACCACCCGCCAAGGCAAGCGGTACGTCTGCCTGTGCGGCCGGTCATTTCCCGAGAGCGTTGCCGCCAAAGAAGGGAGGGTGGCGTGAGTTTAGACCGCGTTCCCTGCGTGCATTGCCAAGGCACTGGCCGCGCCATTTTGCCGATGGGCCTCTCCAATGCCCTCGACTTTCTGCGATCTCAGCCCGGTGACTGCGATGTGATTTCGGTCTTCGACCATCTGAACAGAGTAGAAACCGGCGTCATCGGCATCACGGCCGTCAATAACCGCTTGGAAGCACTCCGCGCATGGGGGTTGGTGACCCGGCGCAAGGCGGGTCGGTTTTGGCTCTACAAGCCTACGACAACCAAGGAGGACGCGCCATGACGCCGCCCACCGCCCCGACCGACACCGAGATCCGCTACATCGTCCAAATGCGGGATCGCGGTGCAACGGACTGGCATTTCCATTGCGCCTCACCGCAGATGGCGGCAAACGGGTTCGACCCGACGCACCCCGTCCACGTTTGGGAGCGCGACAACTCCTTCATCCTGGTAGACGGTCACACCCGCTGCAAAGCCGCCGAGGAGGTGGGCGTCACCCGCTTGCCCGCCTTTGTCCACCGCTTCCAGAACGAGGCCGACGCGCTGGAGTTCGCCATTCGCTGCCAGACCGAGCGGCGCAACCTCACTGCCGGCGAGCTGTTCGGGCTGGTCTGTGCCTACGACGACAAAGTGCGGCCCGGCAGCACCCAAGAGCGCCAGCAAGACGGCACCTTCGCTCCGGGAGCGTCAACTGACGCTCACCCTGTCGATGAACGAAGAGCCCGAGGACCTGATGGTGCTGCCACCTTACGAGGACGGCGTGTACGAGAAGCTCATGCTCATCAAGGCCCACGAGAACGAGGTGGTGGCGAACATCGACACAGGGGAAGCCAGAGAACGGCTATGGAAAACGCTCACGGGCGAACTGCCCGCGTTTCTGGATTTCTTGGAACACTGGGAGATCCCGGACAGGCTACGTGCCGACCGCATGGGGGTGTGCACGCACCACCATCCAAGGCTACTGGCCAAGATGCGTGAACTTCAGCCTGAACAACGCCTGCTGTCGCTCGTCGATGACTGCATCTTCCGCAGCGCCCACAATGAGGATTGGGATGGTCCCGCCATCGCGCTCGAACGCCGTTTGAAGCGGGAGAGCTATGATTTGCACCACGAGGCGCAGCAGTTGTTGCGTGGGCCAAATAGTTGCGGGATGTACCTGGGCCGTCTGGCGAAGTCCCCAAACAGCCGGGTGAGTCAACGCGTCGTACGTGGACAGACACATTGGATTATCCAGGCACCCATCACAGAGCTGCCAGCGTGATGGACGTGGGCCCTCAGGGTGGGGCTGTTTTCCTATTGTAACGAAGAAAAAGAGAAAAGAAGAAACAATAGATGCAGTGTGCAGCGCAGCTGTGGCTGTTTTGCCCCACCAGCCTCACCCTGGGAGCCACGGCAGCATGCTTGAAAGAGACATGTTGCCGACCCACATGTGGTATGCAGGATGACGACGAGAAAGCCCGAGCCTTGGCTGGGATGCCAGTCTGGTCAGTAGAGGGGTAGTTTCGCCACGACGCTTTCTAAGCAGACGCCACGCCGGGTTCTCTGACTAGATACCCGTGGTGTCAGCGTCTGGCTGAGCGTTGCGCGAGGAGGGTTGGTGAGAGGTTGATGGGACCGCAGAGTTACTCCACCGCCTCTTGCCATTTCTCAGCGATGCGTAGCGAACAGCTTGCCTTGGCTGCCGAACAAGGAAGCGCTTGGAAGGGCACACCAACCATCCTCAGATTTGCTAGCGAAAGTCTCCCCATAATTGTGTCAAAAAGCTCTTTGGTGGCCGTTTGGGACAGCGGACGGTGAAAACGTCGCCACCGGCAAGGGAGACACCAGGGTGAGTCAGCGAGTCCTCCGGGGCAGATCAACGCCAGAAATGAAGGTATCAGTTGAGGCTTTCGGTAGCGGCGACACTTTGGCGTCGATGGGGCGTGGAAGGGCACTCCTTACTTGGCTTCGCCCACACAGCCCATTTGAGGGCAAGGTTCGACGTTCACCTTACGGCTACCCACCTGCACCGGCCAGACGTGCCGGAGATCTCTGCATCTGCCAAGGACGTTTACGGCTCCCGCTGCGCTTGTTCACCGAGCCTGGTAGCGAGTGCCACCAGCCCGGCGGCGTTCTCCAATCCTTCCAAAAACCGTGGCGGGATGCCAACGAGGCCGACCTGCGCACCCACCAAGGCGCCGGTCAGCAGGCAGCGCGCCTGGTTCTGACCGCCGCCGTTGAGCGCGTGCAACACCGCCGCCTCGAAGTCGTCGGCAAAGCGGGCGGCCAAGTAATAGCAGGCGGGCAGTTGGTGGTAGATGGCGCAGGGCATCCCGTACACCACCGACACCTTCCACGCCGGCTCGATGCGGACGGCCGGGTCCCGGGCCGCCTCGGCCATGTAGGAGGGCGTCAGCAGCGCGTCCGGAGAGGAGAAGTGGCCGGCCTGGCGTGCTTCCGGAGTTCCGGCTCGGGGTGCCTGCCGCTGGTTGCTGGTCACCGCGTGGAAGGGCAAGGCCCCTTTCTTGACCAACTCCATGAGCTTGTCAGAGAGCAAAGCATCCAGCTTCTCGCCGCCGACGAGCAGGGCCAACACGCAGCCGTACGCCGTCGTCATGGCCACGATGGCCTCGTCGGCCTGGGTGAGCACGCAGTTGGCGCTGACGCTCTCTGCCACCTTGGCGGGGTTCTTGGCGTAGCGCGCGGCGAGAACCAAGGTACGCTCGGCTGCCTCGGTCGTGTCCGCGTGGCCGCCGACTTGTCCCCACGGCTTTTGTTGCTCCACACGCAAGCGCCACGCTTCCCGGATGGATTGGCTGGTGTAGCCGCCGGGGCCGCTGGCTGGCTGGCCGTCCAGTTGTGGAAAGAGTTCCTCGTCCAAGCGGCGGCAGAAATCAGCCTCGTCGTAGCCGCTCCGGTCCACCACGGAGCGCAGGAGCATCTCGGTGATGAGCCCCGCCTGCGAGAGCTGGCCCGCCCTGAGCCCGGCGTGGTAGCGGTCGGGCTTGGGACCGGTATAGCCGGTGATCCAGTCCCCGTAGTCGCGCCGCAGCTCATCAAGGTCGTAGTACCAGTGGGGGCCAACACCGAGCGCCTCGCCAACGAAGGCGCCCATCACGGCACCGGCGGCACGATCTTGGAGGGTCATAGGAAGCGAGTACTTGCGGACGGGAAGGAAAGAGGAAGCCCCAAAGGGTCGGCCAGCAGAGGATGCCTTTGCCGGTTCTGTCACGCAAGTCTCTTCTTGGTGAGGGGGCAAAGAAGCACTCGGCGTGATTAATCCCCTCTTTTTGCGGAAAAATGGCAGGAGTGTGAGCAGGAAAACTCCTTCGTAGCTTTGCCGCGGAATGCGCAACATGGATGAGCATCGCGGGGAGCGTGCCAGAGTCCATACTGACCGGCTTGCCAACAACAACCGACCCACTTCTATCCAGGCATCCACACAGCCGGCGTGCGCCGCAAAGTTTTTGAAGTAAATGCTTGGCAGATGGGCCGATGGCGCATACAACGTCGAGCAAATTTTCGCTACAAAGGGCTGGTTCCGCTTGGCCACGCTTCGGTTCAAATCACTAAACTCCGCTCTGCTGCGGTACGCCTAATCGATGAAAACACATCACGCCACCTCCTACCCGTGTATTGTTGGTGCGGGCTTTTGTGTTGCTGTCCTTGGCTGGATCGTTCTCGGCGCTGTTGCTCGGGTGAACGCCAGTACCGCTGCGAACCTCCAGGATGACACGTCGGCGGACGGCTTCTCCTTCCTTACCGTCAGCTATGTAAATCGAGGTCTTTCCCTGACAGCAGCCCCAAACGACCGGTGGCGTTTGGCCCAAGTCAGTCGTCCCGCTTACCAGATCTGGTCGCCAGAGCGTTTCACGTTCGTGCGCTGCCTCAACGGTGCAGCGAGTTCTCGCCTCGGCGGTCACGCTGAGAACGGGAGCGTGGAACAGGCGGCGTCAAGCACGGCGACTTTGTCTGGCCTCGCGGGCGACGCAGCGCGCAAAGCGGGCCGTCTTACGCTGGTCGATTATCCTTCTGCCTCCAGCCTACAGCTTGATGGTGCCGTGCCAAGATTCAGCGGGGATGGGAAGGTTTCTTCTGTGCCCATCGCGCCTTCCACTAACATGGTTTCTGCTCCTGCTGGCAGCACCGCAACTGCCGGTGCGGGCAGCTCCAGCTTTGACGGTTCCTCTTGGGACATAGGCCCACATCCAAGCGCTGCTGGACAAACCTTGGTCGTAGACAGCTCTGATCCTAAACTTTCGGGAGAGGTCTATGCTGGGTCTACCTACACGGTGCCGGCTGGTGGTGACACCTACATGTACGTCGATGTCGGCTACAACGGCTCCGGCACGATCACCCACAATATCGGTACGCTTACCGTTAGCACTAATTACAGCCTCGTCCTCGGCTACAACACCAACGGCAACGGTGCCTACAATCTCAGTGGCACGGGAAACCTATCCTCGGGCGCGATCTTCATCGGAGAAGACGGCACGGGCACGTTCACGCAGAGCGGGGGCAGCGTCGTCACCAACGTCGACCCGCTTTATATCGGAGATGATCCAAGTGGTGTCGGTACGTACGCTTTGAGTGGCACCAGCAGCAGCTTGTCCACCGGCGCGGATTACGTCGGCGTCAACGGCACGGGCACGTTCACGCAGAGCGGAGGCACCTTTACCACCAACGGCAATCTGATCCATGTTGGCCTGACCAGTACCGCCAACGGCACGTACAACCTCAACGGGGGCACGTTGACCACCAGCGGCGTTGTTGGTGGAAGCGGTGCAAGCACCTTCAACTTTAACGGCGGCACCCTCCAAGCCAGCGTGAACAACGTGGCGCTGGTCAGCGGCATCACGACGGTCAACGTGCGCAACGGCGGGGCCATCATCGACACCAACGGACTCAGCGTGAGCATGGGGCAAAGTCTCACCCACTCGGCAATCAACGGGGACAACGCCACGGATGGAGGCCTGACCAAAAATGGCGCCGGCACCCTGACGCTGTCCGCCGTGAACACCTACACCGGCGGCACGACGATCAGTGCCGGCACGCTCACTCTCAACGGCACCGGTGCCGGTACATCGGTGACAATCCTCAACGCGGGTTTCGAGGCTCCCGTGCAGACGGCGGGCGGTTTCACCTACTACAATTCTTCCATGGCAAGCAGCACCTCCTGGACCTTCAATGGCCTCGCGGGGATCGCGGCCAACGGCAGCCCATGGTACATCTCGCCTGCCCCGCAAGGAACCCAGGCCGGATATCTTCAGCAGACCGGCAGCGCCACGCAGACCGTCACGGTGAACAGCTTGGGAGTTTACACCCTCTCTTTTGCCGCGGAGGGACGCTACGGGACCAACCCTAACAACAACATGCCCTACGGAGCGGACGATTTTACGGCGACGATTGATGGCACCACGGTGGTGTCGGTTCCCGCCAATTTGAGCACGAGTGCGTTCCAAACCTTCTCGGGTTCGCTGCTGCTCACGCCCGGCAGTCACACCATCACTTTCTCCGGCGTGAATTCTGTTGGTGGCGACCGTAGTTCTGCCCTCGACAACGTCAGCTTGGTTGCCAACCTCGGTCCTCTTCCCACGACGACGGCCGTCAATCTGACCACCGCTGGAGCTACCCTCAACAACACGGCCAACCAAACGATCGGCTCGCTGACGGGGGTGGCTGGAACCAGCGTGATCAACTCCGGCGTGTTGGCGACAGGGAACACCTCCAGCACGACCTTCGCCGGAGTGATCTCGGGTAACGGCTACTTCATCAAGCAAGGCAGCGGCACCCAGACGCTCTCCGGGGCAAATACCTACACCGGCAGCACGATTATCAACGCCGGCACGCTGCTGGCGAGCAACGCGGCTGCCAACGGTTCGGCCACCGGGACAGGCAGCGTGACGGTCAACAACGCGGGTACTCTCCTGGGAGGCACCGGCTTCGTCGCCGGACCGGTGACGGTCAACAGCGGAGCGGGCGTGCTGGGCGGCAACGGCACGGCCGCCAGCGGCGCGCTCACGCTGCAAAGCGCGCTGACGTTGGGTTCAGGCTCGATCATCGAACTCGCGCTGGGAGGCGGCGGAACCCACTCCACTCTTGCGCGTAGCGGCACGGGCACCTGGAGCTTCGCCACCAACCAAGCGTTCACGTTCCTGAATTATGGGGCGACGCCGGGCTTTTACGACAACATCATCACCGGCCTGAGCGCTGACCCTGGCGGCGAGGCGAACTGGACGATCACCAACGCAGGATTCCGTGGTGTCTTCGCCTACGACGGTAGCGGCGACATCGATTTGACGCTTGTCAGCGTGCCGGAGCCCGCGACTTGGTTGGCAGGTTTGCTGTGCCTCGGCACCCTCGGTTACGGACTTCACCTGCGGTGCCGGGCACAACCTGCATGCAAGCAGAATTACCGCTGCGCTGGAAAGAGATAATGGAGGCTGCGGCTGCGAGCAAAGCGGCCACAATGAGGCATTCCCGCCTTCAACGATCTGCCATCCAGCCTGGTGCCGGCTGGTCTTACGCTCAAAGCTTTCATCCTATTTACCGCGAGTGACGGTGATCCTTAGCTGCCTGCGCGACAGGCTTGCTTGATGCTCTTGATGAACGCCCTGGCTTCAGGTGGCTTGTAAAGCACGCGCAACTCAGTGCGCTTGACCGCGTGCGCCAAGCCCAGGACCATTTTCCAAGGCAGCGTCTCGCCCGCCACACGCACGACGACCAAGGCCAAGCGGCGGTGACTCCGAACAAGCGTGGCCGTGCTCGCCACAGGATGGAGCAAGCGCCGTACGCTAACCGTCTTCGACTCGCCGTCAAGGCGAGCATCGAACTCTGCCTTTGGGGAAATTATTCTGGCAAAATGGGAACGGAGATGATGTAGAGGAGTCGCGAGGCCAGAGAAGCGAAGCAGAGCATGAGCGAAGGCTGTCCTAACGCACTCGGACACAAACCGGCAGAAGGCGGGCTGAACACGTTGCTTTGTGACGCACGTGTCCGTCGAGGAACGTTCGGACCTTGGATGCACCCGCAGAACAGCGGACGAAAGTCGCCCCATATTTGCGTCGAAAAGTTTTTTGGC
>CAXTMD010000240.1:0-7389 GCA_964245035.1 uncultured Chthoniobacterales bacterium | reverse complement strand
CCTCCAGCGCGTGGGCGCGGCCTACCAGGACGGCGCGTTGAGCTTCCTGCTGGACGGCAGCCTGGGCCTGGCCGGGATCACCTTGTCGCTCATGGGGCTGTCGGTTTCCTCGCCGCTGACCCACTTCGCGCCTTCCTTCGACCTCAAGGGACTTGGGCTCGACGTGCAGCGTCCGCCGATCACCATCAGCGGCGCTTTCCTGCACCAGGACGACGACTACGCGGGCGAGGCGACCATCAGCGGGGAAGCGTTCACCCTGTCGGCGCTCGGCGCGTACACCACGGTCGACGGCCATCCGTCGATGTTCATCTACGCGGTGCTGGATTCGCCGTTGGGCGGCCCGTCGTTCTTTTTCGTCACCGGCCTGGCGGCGGGCTTCGGCTACAACCGCGACCTCGTCAGCCCGGCCATTGACCAAGTGGCGACTTTTCCGCTGATCGCGGCCGCCGTGAATGGGGGCAGCAACGACCCGGTCGGCGCGCTGACGACGATGGAGTCCTCGATCCCGCCGCTTTTGGGCGAGGAGTTCTTTGCGGTCGGGATCAAGTTCACCTCCTTCAAGCTGCTCGACTCCTTCGCGCTGCTCACGGTCAAGTTTGGCCAGCACGTGGAGGTGGACGTGCTCGGGTTGTCCACGCTCGTCCTGCCGGTCCCGGTGGAGGGCGAGACGGTGACATCGCTGGCGGAGGCGCAACTCGCCCTCAAGGCCGTGTTCCTGCCGGCGGAGGGTTTCCTGGGCGTCAGCGCGCAGTTGACCGCTGCCTCGTTCATCATCTCGCGCGATGCCCATCTCACCGGCGGCTTCGCGTTCTACTCGTGGTTCAAGGGCGAGCACGAGGGCGACTTCGCGCTGACGCTGGGCGGCTACCATCCTCACTACAAGCCGCCGGCGCACTACCCGCAGGTGCCGCGCCTCGGCCTCTCGTGGCAGATCAGCGAGGAACTGCACATCCAGGGCAACCTCTACTGCGCGCTGGTGCCCTCCGCCGTCATGGCGGGCGGTGAGCTCGACGCGACCTGGCAGAGCGGCTCCGTCCAGGCTTGGTTCAACGCCAGCGCGGACTTTTTCATCTCCTGGAAGCCCTACCACTACGAGGCGGAGGTCTCGCTGGACATCGGCGTGTCCTACACCTACGACTTCTTCGGCTCGCACACCATTACCCTGGACGCCAGCGCCGACCTCGCGCTGTGGGGACCGGAGTTCGCGGGCGAGGCGAACGTGCACTTGTCGGTGGTGAGCTTTACCGTGTCCTTCGGAGACACCGCGCACACGGCCAAGCAGGCCATCTCCTGGGACGAGTTCCGCGCCGGGTTCCTGCCGGCGCAGCCGGTCTCCCTCGCCGTGCAGCAGGGCCTGGAGCGGGCCGGCACCGCGACGGACCTCGGCGTGCTCAACGCGAAGACGATGACCATCGCCATCGAGACGCGGGTGCCCGTGGCGCAGGTCGCAGGTCACGACGATCTCACCGGGCCGGCGTTCGGCATCGCGCCCATGGACGTGGCGCAGGCCGGCTCGACGCTGGGTCTCACCATTACTTACCAAGGCGGCAGCCAGGACCCCATCAACTGGCGTTTGCAAGCGGTGTCGAGAAGCCAGCCCTCGGCATTGTGGGGCACCCACGGCCTGGCGGGCGGTGGCCCCGAGCTGGTGTCCGGTCTGCTCTCCGGCCTGGTCCTTTCCGCGCCGGCAGTGCCGCCCGAACCCACCGCGCCCACGATTGATCCCAAGGTTCTGGGATTTGAGTGCTACCCGGTGGGCGCCCCGTGCAGCGACCGCGCGTTGGGTTGCGCCTCGGACGGCGGCAGCGGTGCACTGATGGGTCCAGGCAGCGTCGTGCTGGCGGAACTGGGCTTCGACGCCAGCGACTGCACTCTCGCCGCGGACTACACCGACGGGCTCCTCGCCACGCCGCGGCGGGTTCGTTTCTCGGCCGCAACGGCCTGACGGGCGTTTTCCATCGCTTTTGCCATGCCAACCACCTTGCAGTTCATTGACTCGCACCAGCCGCCGCTGCTGTCGGGAGCCTACCAGATTTCCGTCAGCCAGACGGTGCAGGGGAACCAGTTCCCGTCCGTCGACACGGCTTTTCACATCGCCGGTCCGCGCTTCGCGCTCGACCCGCAGCAGGTCGATTCCGTGTTCCCACCGGACGGCAGCCTCGGCGACCACGAAAACGTGCTGCCGCACGTGGCCCTCAAGCGCAGCACCCTTCCCTGGGAACGCTCCACGGCGAAGGTCGACGGCACCGAGCTGACCTGGCTGGCTTTGCTGGTCTTCGATCAGGCCGACGACATGCAGGAGCCCTCTACACCCACCTCGCTGCGGAACCTCGGTTACGCGGCGGAGGATCTGGAACCCGGGCAGACCCTGGACGACCCCGCGCGGGTGATCCAGGTCGGCAAGAGCCTGCTCCAGCAGATCTTCCCCTCCCCGGCCGATCTGCGCTATTTGGCGCACGTCCGCCAGCGCAGCACGGACGCCGCCGGCGGGCAGGACGCCGCGGAGTTGGCCGTGATCCTCGCCAACCGCCTGCCCAAGCCGGGAAGCTCCAGCGTCGCGCACCTCGTCTCGCTGGAGAAAAAGCTCGGTGCTGACGGCAGCCTCAGCGATCTGGCGGGCGACGGCAAGGCGACCTTTGTTCCGCTGTGGAGTTGGCGGTTCGCCTGCACGAGCCACGAACACAGTTTCGTCGGGATCCTCACGGCTCTCAACGGCCACGCTTCGGCAGCGGCGGGGAGCGGCGGCGACCAGACGCCCGCCGGCGATCTGTCCTTCCGCGTGCCCGGCGCCAATCATCCTCTGACCGAGCCGATCCTCGCCGCCGGGGCCGTGGCGTTGCGGCACCACCTGCGCAACGGGCAGAAAAGCGTTTCCTGGTACCGCGGTCCCTTTTCCCAAGGGCTGCGGCTGTCTGCCACCGGTGGGGCGGCACCGTACGATCCGCCGGTCGGTGCGCGGCACGGCGACGCGTACCTGCTCTACGATGCGGGCACGAGCATGTTGGACGTTTCCTACGCCGGCGCCTGGGAGTTGGGCCGCTGGCTCACCCTGCGCAACCGACGCGTGGCGGCCGCGATCTTTCTGTGGAAGCGGCGTTGCGCGCAGCAGGGTCTGCTCGCCGGGTCCGAGCGGACCCTTTTTCATCTGGCCGGCGGGAGCCACGCCAGCGATGCCGGCCTCGGCCTGCCGCCGGTCGTGGCGGACTGGCTGGACGATCTGCGCTCGCTCAAGCACGTCCCCTTCTCCTACCTGGTGCCGCGCAGCGACATGCTTCCGGCCGAGTCCATCCGGTTTTTCAGCGTGGACCCACTTTGGATCGACGCGTTGCTCGACGGAGCCCTCAGCGTCGCCCGCGTGGACGAGTCGAAACCGGCCACAGTCCCCGCGGACGGATCCGTCCAGGCCGCCACCCTGAGCGGCGTGCTGCTGCGTTCGTCCGCGGTAAGCTACTGGCCGCAGTTGCAATGCGTGGGCTGGAGCCAGCGCCCTGCCGGCAACGACAACCCGACCGGGGGGAACTTGACCCCGCTCCGCTGGGAGGCGGTTGCCCCCGGCGTGATGCTCGGACTTTTCGACGGTGCCGCCGGCCGGGTATCCTGCGTGGATTTGTTTTTGCGACCGGAGGCGCTGCACCACGGTTTCGTGGCGAAAGACGGTTCGGATAAGTTATACAAGAACTACCGGGATCTGAAGACCGGAGAGGAGCACACCCCCCAGGATGGCACTACGGTGACATTCAACGAAGACCGTCGCGTGGACGTTGCTGGTCTGGCCCGCAGTTTGTTGGCCGCCGGCGGAGCGACGGAACCGTCCGGCGCGGGCAGTTTTGGTTTGGCGATGATCGAAGGCACGGATTGTGTGCGCATCGCCAGAAACGCGGATGTTGCGACGTAGCCCTCACCAGGCCGTTCTCTACCGGCAGACACCGGTTTTCAGGATGACAGACAAAAAAGGCCCGCGCTGCCGAGGTCCTAACATCATGGAAATCGACGTGAGTCAAACATCCAAGCTTGGGTGGTTAAAAAAGCAGCGGGGCGATGTGGTTGAGCTGCCCAGCAGACTCATACCGAATTGGTTCAGCGGGAGCCACGCTTGACAGATCCGGGGCGCTTTGTAACTTTTGAAATTGTATTTAAAAAGTTACACATTCCCGATGAACACAGCTTCTGCCATCCCCGCAACCACGCTCCACCGCCTCCAGGCCGACGGCGTCGAAATCTTCTACCGTGCCGCCGGCGCACCCGACGCGCCGGTGATCCTCCTGCTGCACGGTTTCCCCGCCTCGTCCTTCCAGTACCGCGAACTGATCCCGCGCTTGGCGGACCGCTTCCGGGTCATCGCACCGGACCTGCCGGGCTTCGGCTTCACGGAAGTGCCCGCCGCGCGGGGCTACCACTACTCGTTCGAGAATCTGGCAAAGACGATCCTCGCGTTCACGGAGGCCCTAAAACTGGATCGCTACGCACTCTACGTCTTCGACTACGGCGCGCCCGTCGGCTTCCGCCTGGCTCTGACCCGGCCCGAGCGGGTGACTGCAATCGTCTCGCAGAACGGCAACGCCTACGAAGAAGGGTTGGGCGACGTCTGGGCACCGATCCGGGCCTATTGGGAAGAGCCCACGGCCCAACACCGCGATACCGTGCGCTCGCTCCTGACATTGGAGGCCATCCGCGAACAATACACCACCGGTACTCCGGACCCTGCGGCGGTCGCCCCGGAGGGCTACTGGCTGGACACGACGCTGATCCAGCGGCCCGGCAACGCGGACATCCAGCTCGACCTGTTCCTGGACTACCGCACCAACGTCGCCCTCTACCCGGCGTTTCACGAGTACTTCCGCAGATTCCAACCGCCCACCCTGGCGATCTGGGGCAAAAACGATCCCATTTTTATCCCGGCCGGAGCCGAGGCGTTCCGCAAGGACAACCCTGCCGCCACGGTGCGGCTGCTCGACACGGGCCACTTCGCTCTGGAAACCCACGTCGAAGAAATCGCGGCGGCCATCCGTGAACTGCTCGCGGCCGGCGGCCGCTGACTTCCGCCGCACCGGTTCCGGGACACACCCGGCCCCCGGACAGGTTGCCGCGGACGCGGCACCTGGAGTAGATTCCCGGCGGTGAAGCATGCGGCATCCTCCAAGTCTCCGACCACCGCCGGGCGCGCGCCGGGCGTGTTTGTGGGCGACCACGTCGCCCTCGATTTGCTGAACACACAGTTTCTGGTGGCGGGCCGGCTGACGGATGCTTGGCAGGGCGACCAGGACGTTGCCGACTGGCTGCACCAGGCCGGCCAGCCAACCGCCGACGCCGCGCGGGCCTGCCTGCCGCCGGACGCCCTGCTGACAGCGGCGCGGACGCTGCGCGATGTCGTGCGCGCGGCGCTGGAGCGGCGCAAGCGCGGCGTGCGCGTGGACGCCCGGGCGCTCAACGGCTTCCTGGGGGAAGCCAGGAGCTTTCTCCAGGTAACCCCCCACCGGGACGGCAGCGCGGCCGTGGAACGCCGGTGGAGCGCCGGGAGCCCGGCGCAGATCCTCGCGCCGGTGGCGGAGGCGGCGGCGGGACTGCTGGCCGATCCGGCCATCGACCTGGTGCGGCAGTGCGAAGCCGAAGACTGCGTCCTGTGGTTCTACGACCGCACAAAGGCGCACCGCCGCCGCTGGTGCAGCCCGGCCACCTGCGGCAACCGCCACAAGGTGGCCGCCCTGCGCGAGCGCCGGCGGACCGGGCAGCCGGGGTGAGGCCGCTTACTCCGCCGCGATGTGCGCGCCTTTCTCCACCACGGAACGGCGCATAAAAAACACCAGCAGGGACAATCCGACGCCCAGCACGGCAAAGAGGAGGAAGGCGTCGAAGTAGGCCAGGGAGGAGGCTTGTTGTTCCCGCAGGTTGTCCAGCGATTGCAGCGCCATCTGCCCCGCCGCCACCGGGTCGCCGTTGGCCTGGAGCAAAGGAACCTGCGCCTGGCCCAGGTAAGAGTTGAGGGCCGGGTTCAGGGTGTCCAGTCCCTCGTTCAACCGCAGCCCGTGGAACAGCTCGCGGCGTTCCTGGATCGTCTGGCTGACCGACACGCCCACGCTGCCGCCTTCGTTGCGCAGCAACGCCAGCAAACCCACCGCCGCGCCGCGCAGTTCGCGCGGCATGTACAGGTAGGCGGCCACGTTGAGCGGCGCGAAGATCAGGCCCAATCCTGTGACCAGCACGATGCGCGGCCAGATGACCTGTCCGGGCGCGATGTCCAGGTTCAGTCTCGAAAGCCAGAAGTTACCGGCGCCGAGAATGATCAGTCCCACCACGATGAGCCAGCGCGCGTCGAGCCCGCGGCCCAGCAGGCGGCCGACGATGATCAGCGCCGTGATCGAGAAAAACCCCGCCGGCGACAACACCAACCCCGCGTGGAAGGCATCGTAGCCAAAGAGCGATTCCAGCATCGCGGGCAGCAGCGTGCTCGAACCGTAGAGCACCCCGTAGGCGCAGAAGATGATCAGGCAGGCGATGGCGAAGTTGCGGTCCTTCAGCGGACGAAAACCCACGACCGGGTTACTGACGCGATTCTCCCACCAGAACAGGAACCCGCCGCCCAGCACCAGCCCGGCCAGGAGGGTTTGCACGCGGCCGAAGGGATCGCCCAGCCAGTCCCATTCCTGACCTTTGCTCAGGAGCACTTCCCAGCAAATCAGCGTGACCGAAAGTAGCCCCAACCCGGCGGCGTCGAAGCGCGCCGGGTTGGCTTTGGCTTCCTTGCGCTGACGCACCAAGTACTCCGGATCGCGGACCGTGAAGTTGCACAACAGCCACGCCAGCGCGCCGACGGGCAGGTTGATGTAAAAAATCCAGCGCCAGGAATACTCGTCGGTGATGTAGCCGCCCAGGGTCGGTCCGAGGATCGGGGCCACGAGCGCGGCCATGCCGAAAAGCGTCTGCGCCGCCCCTTGTTTTTCCGGTGGGAAGGTGTCCAGCAGGATGCCCTGGCTGCTCGGCTGCAAACCGCCGCCGGCCAGTCCCTGGAGGACCCGGAAGAGGATCAACTGGCCGAGGCTCGTGGCCACGCCGCACAGCCCGGAGGCGAGCGTGAACACCGCGATGGAGAGCAGGAAGTAGCGCCGCCGTCCCAGCCGCGCCCCGAGGAAGCCGGAGATCGGCAGGATGATGGCGTTGGCGGCCAGGTAGCTGGTGATGACCCACTCGCTGTCGGTGACCGCCGCCGAGAGTCCCCCGGCGATGTAGCGCAGGGCCACGTTGGCAATCGTGGTGTCGAGCACCTCCATGAAGGTGGGGATCACCACCGCCAGCGCGACAAACCAGGGGTTGATCGCACGCGGGGCCGCCGCGGCCGTGGCCGGCAACCCTCCCGCAGACACCGTGGCCGCCGCGCTCATGGCCGGTTGGGGC
>CAXTMD010000239.1:0-7393 GCA_964245035.1 uncultured Chthoniobacterales bacterium | reverse complement strand
GTACGCGCGCTGCACCTGATCGGCGGCGAAGCGCGAGTTGACGATGATCCGGTCGGCGCGGTCCACGCTGCGGTTGACGATCAGCCGGCGGTAGAGCGCGCGGGCGAGGCCGACCTGGTTGGAAGCGCGCAGGTGCTGGAGCGAGAACAGGTGCATCACAGTCGGCAGGGACTTGCGCAGCGGCACGAAGCCGACCGTCAGCAGCGCCGCCGCCCCCAGCCGCCGCGCGGCGGCGGGCACGCGGAAATGGTCGGCGAAAAGCCGCGCAGCCAGCCGGTCGTTGGCGGGGAAGCGGCGCACCACCTGTACCCGCGGCGAGTCCACGCTCCATTCCTGTCCGGGACCGGCGAAGACGATCCAATCGATCTGCGGGTAGAGCGTCAGCGCGTGGGAGACGAACTCGTGGAACAGGGTGGTCAGGCCGGTCTTGCGCGAGGGGTGTTCGCAGAGGACGGACAGCGCAAGTTTCAAGCGCCGCACCCTGCCAACAGCCGCCGGGAAATGCAACCCGCGATTTGCGGCGGGGAGGAGACGCAGCGCCCGCTCGGGTGCCGCCTCAGTGGGCCAGGGCCGGCCGGGGCATCGGCCGTCCGCGCGGGGTCTCGAACACCAACGCTTCCGTCTCCTCTGCCTTGGCGGCGATCCGTTTCCGGTCGTCGGACGCCAGGGCCAGACCCATGAAACTCCAGAACGGAATGGCACCCATCGGACCTTCCAACACCACGCCAAAGCTGCCCGAGATCAGGATCGCCCAGGCGCCGCACCAATACGCCAGGGATTGGGAATCGTGCCGTTCCCCGCGGCGCAACGCCAGGGCGGTGCGCAGGCTGTACTGGACCATCACGATGGTGATGGCAACGAACGTGCCGAAGCCGAGCAGGCCCAGCCGGCCGAAGACGGTATAATAATAATTGTGCGCGCTGCGCAGCGTGTCCCAACTGCCGGCGCGGTACTCGTCCTCGAAGGCCGGGATGAAGTTGTACCCGAAGCCCTTGCCCAGGAACCAGGCGTTGTCCTGCACGGTCTGCCGGTAGATGGAATCCCACAGCGCACGGCGGAAGCGGTTATCAGCCTGCTTTTCCTCGCCGAGGTCCGACTGGTACGAGTAGCTGCCCGACACGTCCACGATGGAGATCAACTGATCGCGCGTGGAGGCGAGACGGCCCGTCGAATCCGCGCCGAAGACGAGCACGGCGGCTACCGCCAGGGCACCGAAGACCATGGGCAGAGCGAGGAAACCGCGCCGGCCCGCCACCCAGGTCAACGTCAGTGCCCCGCCCAGAGCGACGAGCGCCGCCCGCGAGCCGGTCAGCGACATGCTGACCACCAGCATCAGGATGGCGGCGAGGCCGGCCCAACGCGAGCGGACTAGGTCCGCGCGGATGAGGATGAAAAGGATTCCCAGGCTGCAAAACGTCGCGGTGATGTCCAGCTTCTGGTACAGCGGCGACAACCCCCGGATGGTGACCAGATCCAGCCATTCCGGCTCGAAGATCGCGACGACCGCCACTACCGCCAGCACGAAAAAGGTCTTGATGATCGCCCGGTCCAGAAAATCGGCGATGTCCGCGTGCCGGCCAAGCTGGTAGGCGATGAAAAAGAACACCGCGTAGTACACGATGGCCGAATCACGCGCCGCGTCGATCGTGTAGACCCTCCAATCGAAGCACAGCCGCACGACGGCCATGAACAGGTAGAACCCGACCAGCCGCGTGATGAGATGGGGAGCGACAATGAACTCCCGGGAGACGACGAACCGGAAGACCATCGCCACGAGGATGACCAGCATGCCAACCTCGCCGACGAAAAGCGGCTGGACGAGGTAGATCTGCGCGAAACCGCGGTTGCCAATGATGTACCCGCCGACCAGCAGCAGCAGAATGATGCACTCCACCCGCTGGCTGCGGAAGAACAGGCCGAAGATCAGACAAAGGACCATCAGGACGCCGACGATGATCGGCGCGAGGTATTCGTCGCTGCCGATCTCGCTGCCGATGTAGATCAGCAGCGGCAGCGTCAGCAGCAGGACCAGGAAGGATTTGACGGCGGAAGTCATGGGGGGGAGAGGGTGCCCTCCAACCGGGAACGCTCCGCGGCGCGGGGCTTTTCCCGGGGAACGGCCGACGCGGCGCACCAGCTTTGCCAGGCTTTCTGGAAGGTTCCCAGCAGCAGGCCGACCCATTGCCCGAGCGGCAGGTGGGCGTCGCGCACCAGCTTCGCCCGGAAGAAGGCCCGCAGCCGCGCAAATGGCGGGAGGGCGGCGGCCTGGCAGACGTAGAGCCACTGCGTCACCATGACGCGCGCGAACGCGACCGGATCGTAGGCCCGTAGCCGGGCGTTGGCGTGCAGGAGCCGGCGGAGCCACTCCTGCGCCTCGTCCAGTTTGACGCGGCCGCGGTGGGCGAGGATCGCCAGGTCGGTGTGCCGCTGCATCTCCTCGTCGGTGGGCACGATGTCCAGGTCGGCGAGTTGCGCGCGGACCAACTGCCGCATCGTCGCCAGAGCCCGGGGATTTTGCACGGTGCTCGTGCTGGCGGCATGGCGGCGGTACAGGCAGAGGACCTCCGGCAGATTCCACATGGGCAGGCGGCGCGCCAGCCGGGCGTTGAACTCGTAGTCCTCGCTGGGGGGATAGAGTTCGTCGTAACGCTCGGCGCCAACCTGCGAGCGGCGCAGGACCATCGCGCTCTGTGCGCAGTAGCAGCGGAAAAGCATGGCGGCGGGCACGCAGGCGGGCGGCGCGTTGAGGATCCAACGCCGGCCGTTAGAGGAGCCGTCCGAGTCGATCTCCTCCACCCACGATCCCACCATGCCGAAGTCCCGGTGGTCGTCGAGGAAGCGCACCTGCTTCTCCAGGCGCGTGGGCAGGGCGATGTCGTCCGCGTCGAGCCAGGCGATGAGTTCGCCGCGCGCTTCGTCTAGGGCGCGGTTGCGGGTGCGCGAAAGGCCGATGTTTTGCGGATTGCGCAGGACGTGGATGCGCCCGTCGTCGGCGGCGAGGCGTTCGAGCACTTGCAGGCTGGCGTCGGTGGACCCGTCGTCGATGGCCAGCAGTTCCCAGTCGCCGAACGTCTGCGCCCGGAGGCTGCCGATCGACGCATCGAGGTAACGCTCGGCGTTGTACACCGGCATGAGCACCGTCACGCGCGCCTGGGCGTGCGCGGCGGCAGTCGGCGGCGTGGCGGGCGAGGGCACGGGCAAACTTTTACCGCACCTCGGCAGGGGGGTCAATGACCAAGACGGCCGGCGAGCGGTCCCGCCTGCCCACCCCTTAAGGGACGGCCTCTTCCGCGGCCAGACCCCAGCTGAAACGACGCAGGAACTGCCGCCGCGCCGGGGTGCCGTTTTCGTACCTCCGCGTTTGGTTGTCGGCGACGAGCAGGTTCTGCTGGTCGCCGTGCCAGAAGGTATCGCTCTTGCACCAATCCTCGATCGGGTAGCCGACCCCGTCCCGACCGACCACCAGGACGGCCTGCCCCCGGCCGAGGATCTGGGCCGTCAGGGAATCGAGGCCGCTCTCGAAGACGTAGGCGTCGAACTTCGTGCGGATCGGCTCGCGCCGGAGACCGAGCATGGTCTCGCGCTCCAACATGAACGTGTTCGTCCGCAGATGGTGGCAGGGGAAGGGGAGGAAACGGGCCTCGTGGGCGCGGATCGACGAGAAGATCCGCCGCTTGAGCAGCCGGGGCACCGCCCGCAGATACGCGTACCACGGGAGGACCTCGCCGGGAGCGTACGGGCTGAAGAGACCACGGTAGAAGCCGGCGTCGCGGTGGGTCAGCTGAGTGTACGAGAGCAGGCTCGACCACGATCCGGTGGCGCCGACAAGCCCGACGCGGGGCTGGCGCAGGCAAGCCAGCAGCTTGCCCAGCCAGAGTGGGTCCAGGAGCACGCTGTGGGAGTTGAGAAAGCACACGTAGCGCTCCCGCGCCTCGGCCGCCGCGGCGAAGTAGGCCGGGATGTCCTGCACCGGGGCGGGCAGGATCAAGGTGTCGTGGGCCACGCCCGCCAAGGCGCGGCGGTAGGCGCCCAGGTCCGCGCCGGGCGCAAAGCCGTTGTAGACCACCAGCAGGCGGTGCGGTACGCCGCCGGGGAGTTCCCGGTAGGAAGCCAGGAAACTCCGGAGGGGTTCGATCCCTAAAGGTTTCCAGACCAGATGGACGACACAGATGTCTTCGTGCCGGGAAGGGGCGGAGGGGGTCATCTCCACGGTGAGCCGTTACGGCCGCCGGTCGGTCTCCGCGGAACGACCCCAGGCAAAACGGTTGAGGAACAATCTTCGCCGGTCATTGCCAAGCTCGTACTCGCGCGTTTGGTTGTCGGAGACAAGCAGATTTTCCTGCTCCCGCTGCGACAGCGTGCCGCTGCGGTTCCAGTCCTCTTTTTCGTAGCCGATCCCGTCGCGTCCCACCACGAGCGCGGATTGCCCGCCGGCGAGGATCTGTGCGGTGAGCGAGTCGCGCCCGCTCTCGAACAGGTACGCCTCGAACTTGGTGGGCATCTCCCCGTGGCGGAGGCCGAGCAGGGTCTCGCGCTCCAGCATGAAGGCGTTCGTCCGGAGATGATAGCAGGGAAACGGGGCGAAGAGCCGCGCGTATTCCGGGAGGGACGGACCGAGGAACCGCCACTTGAGCACGCGCAGCACCTGCCACAGGAACTGGCGCCACGGCAGGTGGCTCTCGGAGGCATACCGGCCAAAGAGCCCCCGGTAAAATCCGCGGCCCCGGTTTCTCAACGTGTGGAGCGATAGGAGGCTGCCCCACGATCCGGTGGCGCCGACAAGCCCGACGCGGGGCTGGCGCAGGCAAGCCAGCAGCTTGCCCAGCCAGAGTGGGTCCAGGAGCACGCTGTGGGAGTTGAGAAAGCACACGTAGCGCTCCCGCGCCTCGGCCGCCGCGGCGAAGTAGGCCGGGATGTCCTGCACCGGGGCGGGCAGGATCAAGGTGTCGTGGGCCACGCCCGCCAAGGCGCGGCGGTAGGCGCCCAGGTCCGCGCCGGGCGCAAAGCCGTTGTAGACCACCAGCAGGCGGTGCGGTACGCCGCCGGGGTTGGCACGGTAAGACGCGAGGAACCTCTCAAACGGCGGCAAACCCAGCGGCGCCCAGACGAGGTGCGCCACGCAGACCGACTCGTCCCGGGCTTCGGAAGGCTCGCTCATGGACATCGGCGTCGTCAGCGCGCCGGAGACCCTGCCGCCGTCCAGCGCCGGCGCAGGTGGCCGGCCACCACGCGCGCGAAACGCAGGCACAGGCCGGGGCGCGGACCTTCCACGCGCAAGACCCGCCGGAAGTACGCGAGCGCGTGGCGGTACTTCCCCTGGTCCAGCAGCGTGCGGCCGACGTAGGCGTAGGACTCGGTCAACGAAATCCGCTGGTGGAACCGCGCGCGGGCGGCGGCGAAACCCTCGCGGAAGACCGCCCCCAGACAGTCGCCGGCGCGCGCGAGGTCCGTGTCGACGAGTTCGATGATCCCGTCGGTCGACTGACCGTGGCGCTCCCGGTCGACGGCGAGAGAGTTGGGGAAATGCGTGCGGCTGCTGATCATCTGCACGGTCGGCAGCGGCCGCGCGGCCTCCGACGTGCCCAGCCACGTCAACCCGCTGCTGCAACCGATCAGCAGCGTGCAGTGCCGGGTCAGCTCCGCGTTCTGCCGGAAACTCAGACGGCTGGCATCGACCAAACGCGGGTCGGGCGACTCGATGCGCAGGTTGGAGGAAAGGACGAGGCAGAGATCGTCGAACTCCGCCAGCAGCCGGCGGCCGAGGGCGAGCGCGAATTCCGGGTTGACCGACGACTGGCCGCTCTTGGGCGAGCACTCGAAAAGGGCGACGTGCCGGCAGCGGGTCATGGCCGGATGCTCCGCGACAAAATCCCGGACCGCCGCCGCCTCCGCCGCGTCCAGCCGCAGCACGGGCGCCAGCGGCACGGTGACCGGGCGTCCGTAGCCGGCGAGCACCAGCCCGCGCACGGTGCCGTCATAGAGATGCAGGTTGCGGAACCCGCTCTGGGTCAGGAAAACCCGGTGGAGTTCGCCGCGCGCCTGCCTGGCCCGGGTCTCGCGCTCGAAGAGCGTCCACGCCGCCTCGACGCGGGCCCAGTGGTCGGTGAGTTCGCCGCCTGCGGGCACGGCGATCTCCTCCACCGCGTCGACGAAGGGGTTGCCGCGCAGCACCTGGCCGCAGCGCGAACTGACGGCCCAGGTCAGGTGGCAGCCGGGGAAATCGGTCTTGATCTGGCGGGCGACGGCCGTGGCAAACAGGCAGTCGCCGTTGGAGACCCAGTGGCCCAGCAGGATGCGTTCGCCGGCAGGGGTGGGGTTCATCGGGCCGGGGCCGCCATCATCATCGCCGCCAGTTGTTGCAGGTCGGTGGCGGGGGACCAGCCGAGACCGCGCAGCCGCGTCGGGTCGGAGACCAGCAGCCCGTACTCGGCCCGGAAACCTTCCTTGAGCCGGACGTGGTCGCGCCAGCGCAGGCCGACCCGGCCGAAACACTCCTCCAGCCACTCCTCGATGGAGTGCGCCACGCCCGTGCCGATGCACGCCTCCCAGAGATCCTCCTGGCCGACGAGCGCAAGCATCCCGGCGGCGATGTCTCCGGCGAACGCCCATTCCTTGCGCACGGTCACGTCGCCCCATTCCAGGGTCTCGCCGCTGCCGTCGGCGATGCGCCGCGCCGCCTGCGCGATGAGCTGGCTGACGTGTTTGGCCCCCCGGCGCGGGCTGTCGTGGTGGAAAAGGTAGCCGACGTAGGCACGCACGCCCAGCCGGCGGTAGTAGCGCGCGGCGTAAACGGATTGAATGCGCGCCACCGCGTACGGGCTGCTGGCGTCGAAGGGAGCGTCCTCGGCGAGGGGCCGGCCCTCGTTGCGGAACTGCAAACCGCTGCCCGACAGGAACACGCGGGCCTCCGGCGCGAGCGTGCGCGCGGCTTCGAGCACGTTGAGCGCGCCGGTGGAGATCGTCTCGTGGTTCTCGAAGAGCGCGTCGTGGCGGGTGGTGGAGTTGGCGGCGAGGTGGAAAATGTAGCCGGGCCGGTGCTCGCGGACCAGGGACTCGACCTGCTCGCGCCGCGCCACGTTGCCGGTCAGCCAGTCACCGCCCGCCGAGCGCGACACGCCGACGGGCCGGATGCCGCGCGCGGCGCAGAGTTGCGCGAGGTAATACGCGTCCTGGCCGCTGGCGCCGAAGATCAGGGCGGTACTGGAGAGAGACGGATTCACGCTCTCAGCGCCGGACGATCTCGATGTTGGGCAGCGGGAAAATTAGTCCGATGCCACGCTCCAGCGTTTCCTTTTCTCGGCGCACGAACTCCTCCTTGAAGTGCCACGGCAGCACCAGGTAGTAGTCGGGGTTCATCGCGCGCGACTCGGCCTCGCTGACGATGGGGATGTCC
>CAXTMD010000238.1:3894-7395 GCA_964245035.1 uncultured Chthoniobacterales bacterium | reverse complement strand
AGATGGATGAACCATTTATTCCAAGACCCGCCTCGTTTGATGCAGGATAATCTTCGCAAAAGAGGCAATGTAGATTTGATTGAAGTAGAACCGGACGCTTTCGATGGAACAAACCTTGATCCAACCACCGATGAACCCGCTGATGGACGCGGTGGCCTTCCCCATTCTTTCGACCGAGGATCTGGCGCGGTGCGAAGACTTCGGCGCACGCTGCGCTTTCGCTGCCGGGCAGACCCTTTTCGCGGCGGGCGACCAACCCCTGGATTGCTTTGTTCTGCTCAACGGTGACGCGATGCTGTTGGACGTTTCCCACGAGAAGCGCGTCAACGCGCATCCTTACCACGCCGGACACTTCACCGGCGACATCGACCTGCTCACCGGCCGGCCCGCCGCCTTGTCTTGCGAGGCGGTCGGAGCCGTTGAGGCCATCCGCATTTCTCCCCACAGCGTCCGGGAAATGTTCGTGCGCGCGCCCGAACTCGGCGCACGGCTTTGGCGGGCTTTCCAGCGACGGCGCGAACTGCTCTTGCAAACGGCTTTCGACGGACTGCGCGTGTACGGCCCTACAGATGATGAACCTACCCTGACCCTGGTGGAGTTCCTGTTCCGCAACGGCGTCCCGCACCGCTGGATGAACACGGCCGAGGAGGCGAATCGACAGCGGCTGCGCGAGTTGGGCGAGACGGAGGACACGGTGCGGTTTCCCGTGGTCGCCCGCGGGGGAAAACTGCTTTTCCGGGCACCGAGTCTCATCCAAATGGCCGACCACCTCGGCTTGCGGCACTGTCTGCCTGGGAAGATCTACGATGTCCTCGTGCTCGGCAGCGGGCCGTCGGGGTTGGGTGCGGCGGTGTACGCCGCCTCCGAAGGATTGTCCACGCTCGTATTGGACAGCGTGGGGCCGGGCGGACAGGCTGGGTCCAGCTCGAAGATCGAGAACTACGCGGGCTTTCCCAACGGCATCCCGGGCCGCGACCTGGCCCAGCTCTCTTATCTGCAAGCCGTCAAGTTCGGCGCGGAGTTCGCCGCCCCCTGCTGTGTCGAGGAGTTCGGCAGAAGCGAAGACGGCTTGCACCGGGTGCGGACCACCGAAGGGAACGTGGTCACCGCCAAGACCGTCATCGTCGCCACGGGTGTTTCGTATCGTTTACTCGACGTGGCGGGCTTGGACAAGCTGCACGGCTCCGGCGTGTACTACAGCGCCACGACGGTCGAGGCGCTGCTCTGCAAACACTGCCCGGTCCACATCGTCGGCGCGGGCAACTCGGCGGGCCAGGCCGCCATGTTCCTCTCGCAATACGCGCGCGAGGTGACGCTCGTCGTGCGCGGCGGCGACCTGCGCAAGAGCATGTCCAGCTACCTTTCGGACCGGGTGCTGGCGAACCCGCAGGTCAAGGTGCGTTACCACACGGAAGTCGTCGCGGTCGAGGGCACCGACCACCTCTCCGCCGTGCGCCTGCGCGACGAGCAGGGGCGGGAAACCCGGGAGGAGACGATAGGTCTTTTCATCTTCATCGGAGCCAAGCCGCGCACGGACTTCCTGCCGCCCGACGTGGTGCGTGACGAGAAAGGCTTCGTGCTGACCGGCCCCGACATGCTCAAGGCCGCTCACTGGCAGGAACCACGCCCACCCGAGCAACTGGAAACCAGCCTGCCCGGCGTGTTCGCCAGCGGCGACTGCCGCAGCGGCACGACCAAGCGGGTGGCGTTCGCCATCGGCGACGGTGCCCTGGCGATTACTTGCGTACACGACTTGCTCGGCACCTATGCTGCCTGATTTCGCCGACGCGTGCCGGGAGCCGACGCTTGCTGCTTTACCCCGAATGCGTACTACCCTGGCCGGGAACCAACGTAGTGAACACCTGGCGCAAATTGGTCTTTGCCATGTCGAGGATTTCGTCACCTCGTCCGCTGAAGATCGCTTTGATCGCGTAGAGGTTGAAGCCCGTTGCCTGGTCCAGCGTGATGGTAGGCGGCAAGGAAAGCTCGTGCCGATGAACACGCACGTCCACCAGCGCCGGACCGGGATGCGCGAAGGCTTCGGCCCTCGGTAGATTGGAGTTCGCCCGGGCGCTCCACGCGCCAGCCCCGGATGCCCACCGCTTCCGCCAGTTTGGCAAAGTCCGGGTTGACTAAATCGGTGCCGTTGCCCAACACGCCGGCAGCCATCATCTCTAATTCCACGAAGGCCAGAGCACCGTTGTTGAAGATCACCATTTTGATGGGCAATTGATGCTGCACCACCGAAAGCAGATCGCCCATGAGCATGGCAAAACCGCCGTCGCCCGACATGGTGACCACTTGCCGCCCCGGAAACGCCAACTGCGCGCCGATGGCCTGCGGCAACGCGCCGGCCATCGAACCGTGGCCCCAACTGCCCACCAGACGACGTCGGCCGTTCATGCGCAGATAGCGCGCCGCCCAGATGGACGGCGTGCCCACGTCCACCGTGAAGACGGCGTCGTCGCTGGCCAGATCACTCAGACAGCGCGCCAGGTACTGCGGGTGGAGCGGTCCGTCGCCAGACCCGGGCACGGCGAGTTCATCTAGACCCTCGCGGCTCTTGCGAAACTGCTTCTGGCAAGCCTTGAGGTGAGCGCCGTCGTCCGCACGCGGGCGCAAGCGCGGCAGCAGGGCCTCAAGCGTGGCTCGCACGTCGCCGACCAACCCGAGGTCGAGTCGGGCCCGGCGGCCGAGTTGCTCCGGGCGCAGGTCCACCTGCGCTACATAGGCGTCCGTGGGGTAGAACTGCTGGTAAGGAAAATCGGTGCCCAGCATCAGCAGGAGATCGCAATGTTCCATGGCCTCGAAGCCCGAGCGGATGCCCAACAAACCGTTCATGCCCACGTCGTAGGGATTGTCGTACTCGATGTACTCCTTGCCGCGCAACGCGTGGACAATCGGTGCTTGCAACCGTTCGGCCACCGCCACGAGTTCATCGTGCGCGCCCGCGCAGCCCGCTCCGCCCAGGATGGTGATTTTCTCGTGTTCGTTGAGCGCCTGGGCGAGTTCGTCCAGTTCCGCGTCGTTCGGCCGGATGACCGGCCGCGCACGGCGGAAGGCGACACGCGAGCGCTGGTGTTGCGCCTTCATCAAAGACACGTCCCCGGGGATCACCACGACACTCACGGCGTTCTGCCCGATAGCCGTCTGGATGGCGATCTCCAAGACACGCGGCATCTGTGCGGGATGGCTGACCAGCTCACAGTACGAGGAACATTCCTTGAAGATCAGTTCGGGATGGGTTTCCTGGAAGTAGCTGCTGCCGACCTCGGCGCTGGGAATATGAGCGGCGAGGGCCAGCACCGGCACGCGCGAGCGGTGACAGTCGTAGAGGCCATTGATGAGGTGCGTGTTCCCCGGGCCGCAGCTTCCCGCGCACACCGCCAAGGTGCCGGTCAGGTGCGCCTCGGCCCCGGCGGCGAAGGCCGCGACCTCCTCGTGGCGCACGGAGATCCACCGCAGGTCGTCGGGACGGCGGCGCACGGCGTCGGCGATGCC
>CAXTMD010000238.1:0-3794 GCA_964245035.1 uncultured Chthoniobacterales bacterium | reverse complement strand
TCCCTCAACTCCGCCAAGGGCGGCAGCAGCGCGGCGGTCTGGTCTTTGAGCGCGGGCGAGTGCCGGGCCAACCGGCGACCGGCGGCGATCATCATGGCGTCGGTCACCCGACGCGCCCGGGAGGCTCGCAAGCCCAGGCCCACGGCCGGGAAGATGAACACGTTGTTGCACTGCGCGATGGTGATCTTTCGCCCCTCGTAGTCCACCGGCGCGAAGGGCGAGCCGGTGGCCACCAAAGCCCTGCCGTCCGTCCAACGGATCAAGTCTTCGGCGATGGCCTCCGAGCGCGAGGTGGGATTGGAGAGGGGGAAGATCAGCGGGCGTTCCGCCTTGCGAGCCATGGCCCGGACGATGGACTCCGTGAACGCACCCTGGACCGTGGACAAACCGATGAGCACCCCGGGGTTCGTCTGGCTGATCACGTCGGCCAAGCCCGTGTGGACTTGCCCGGTTTTAGGCCAGTGTCCGACCCGCTCGGCGGGCTGCGCATAGACTTTCTGCTCGGGGCTGAGGTCTCTCCGCCCGGTGTGGAGAAGACCCTGGCTGTCTACGAAAAAGAATTTGCTCCGGGCCTCCGGCTCGGAGAGGCCGTTGTCCTTCATGGCCGCCAGCAGGTAGTCGGCGACGCCGATGGCCGCCGAGCCTGCCCCGAGAAAGACAAGGTCCTGCTCGCCGAGCTTTTTGCCCGCCACTCCCATCCCCGCGAGGACGCAGGAGAGCACGACGGCTGCCGTTCCCTGGATGTCATCGTTGAAGGTGAGCAACTGGTCGCGGTAACGCTCCAGCAGCGGGCGGGCGTGTTTGGTGGCGAAATCCTCCCATTGCAGGAGGTAAGTCTCGGGGAACTCTTTCTTCACCGCCTGCACGAATTGATCCACGAAGTCGAAGTAGGCGTCGCCCGTAATCCGCTCGTGTCGCCAGCCGAGATATTCCGGGTCCTTGAGCCGCTCCTCGTTGTTGGTGCCCACGTCCAGGACCATGGGCAGCGTGTACGCGGGCGGGATGCCGCCGATGAGCGTGTAGAGCGAAAGCTTGCCGATGGGGATGCCCAGCCCGCCGACTCCCTGGTCGCCCAGGCCGAGGATACGCTCGCCGTCGGTGACCACCGTCACCGCCACATCCCGCTGCGGGCGGTTGCGCAGAATCTGCGCGATCTGGTCGCGTTGCGGATAGGGGATAAACAGCCCGCGCGGTCGCCGGTAGACGTGGGAGAATTGCTGGCACGCCTGGCCGACGGTCGGCGTGTAGACGATGGGAGCCATTTCCTCAACGTGGTCGAGCAGGAGCCGGTAGAAAAGCGTCTCGTTGGCGTCCTGGAGCTGACGTAAGAAGATGTGCCGCTCCAGATCGTCATCCTTGCGAGAGAACGCTCCGTAGGCCCGAACCGCCTGTTGGTCGAGGGTCTCGACCACCGGCGGCAGGAGTCCGTCCAGACCGAGCGCCGTGCGCTCGGCATCGGTGAAAGCCGTGCCGCGGTTCAGAGCCGGCGTGTCAAGGAGAGCCATCCCCGTCGAGTGGCTTTGGAGAGCGGGAGGAGACTGTGGCATATGGTGGTCGGCGATGGAGGTGGTTGGCGTGAGTGAGAGGTGAAAGAACCGTTGGCCTCAGTGCCCGTCGGGGTTGCCGTGGCGGCTGGCCTCGAACAGGAACCAATTGCGCCGCTCCGTCTCGTCGATCCAGTTCTCCAGCAAGCTCGCGCTGGCCACGTCGCCTCCGTCGTCGCAGGCCGCGTGGGCCGCGCGCATGCGGGCGGCAAGTTGCTGATTGTCCTCGCGCAACTCGGCGAGCATCGTCCCGGGCTCCACGTAGTCAGCGTCGTTATCGAGCACGCGCTGGGTGCGGGCGATCTCGCCGACCGAGTGCAGGGTTTTGCGGCCGAGCTTGCGCACGCGTTCGGCAATGGGGTCGGTCATGGCGAAGATCTGCGCGCCTTGTTCGTCGAGGAGCAAGTGGTAGTCGCGGAAGTGCGGACCGCTCATGTGCCAATGGAAATTTTTTGTCTTCAGGTAGAGGGCGAAGGTGTCAGCCAGCAAGCCGTTGAGAGCGGCGGCCACGTCGCGCGTGGCCGCATCGCCCAGGTCGCTACGCGGGCTCAGCCGCACGTGCACACGCGCAGCGCCGGCAGCGGTGGCCGCCGTCTGGTCCTTCGATCCCGGGGGCGGGCTGGCTATGGTCTTCTCTGGCGTGGCGGCTTTGATGGTGCTGGACATGGTTTTGGCTAGAGTGAGTTGGTTAGAGAACGTGCTGCTTGATTTTTTTGAGTCCGCGCAGGCCGTGGGCATCCAGTTGCAGGGTCTGCTGGACCAGTTCGGGCGGGGTCAAGGCCAGCCACTGGTTGAGTGACACGTCGGAGTAGTAGCCGCTGGCAAAGACCTCCAGAAAGCGCAAGATCTCCGTGCCGGTATTCTGCACGTAGTGAGGCATGGACAAAGGCACGTAGCCCACGTCGCCCGCCTGGTAGTCGAAGGTGCGCGCCGTCCCGCTAGAGGCGAACACGGTCATCCGCCCCTGGCCCGCGATGTAGTACTGCCACTCGTCGCTGTCCGGGTGCCAGTGCACCTCCCGCATCCCGCCCGGGTTCACCTCGACCAGTGCTGCGGAGATGCGTTCGGAAACCGCGAAGGAGTTCAGGTCCGCGACGCGCACCGTCCCGCCGGGGCAATGGACAGGTGCCTGCGCCATCAAGCGGTGGCTAAACGGGCGGGTGACGTGGCCTTGCAGGCTGCCCACCCGGTCCTGGGCCACACGCAGCGGAGGCAGTTCCGCCTGGAAGATATAGCGTTCTTTCTTGGGCAATGGGGCGAGTTCATCGACGGACAATCCAAGGTTGGCGGCGACCACTTCCGGCGGCAGGTGCGCCAGCAGGTCGGTCACCAGGAAGGTGCTGTCCTCGGAGAAGTTGCCGTCGTCGAAAACCAGCAGGAACTCGCAGCCCTCCGCCAAGCCTTGGATAGAATGCGGAATGCCGGGCGGAAAATACCAGAGGTCCCCGACGCCGACATCGTCGGCGAAGCTCTGCCCGTTTTGGTCCACGGCCGTGATGCGCGCCCGGCCCACGAGCATGTAAGCCCACTCGGCCTCCTTGTGCCAGTGCGGTTCACGCACAGCACCCGGATTCAGACGCATGTTGACGCCCGCCAACGCCGTGGCGGCGGGCAGTTCGCGCATGGTCGTCTGGCGTGCCCAACCACCGGGCTCCAGCCGGTTGTGCGAGAGCGAGTAGGGCCACTTCAGGTTGGGCAGAGTGCCCGCATCGGTGGCGGGCGGATGGATCAGGTCCGGGTTCCAACGGTCTGCTGCGACATTGCGCGGGCCGGGATCGGTAGCACCGGCTCCATTTCGCATGGGTTGCGGGATTTCTTCCGGGTTACTCATGGAAATGAGGTTGGTGAGTTGATTCGGGCGGACACCTTGAAAGGCTTCGCGGGTGACACCCTGATGTCTTGCCAGCCAAGTTCTCGTCCGACCACGGACGGTCCATAGGCAAACAACGCTCGTCCCTTTTCTTCCTCTCAGTTTTTCCGTGCCGGTGTTTCAGGCAAAATCGCGAGTTTCCAGCGAATTTCCTTTTGCCTCCACCCAGGCGGGGCGCGGGGAGAGGTGGTCGAGGACTTCGAACTCTACGTCGCCGAAAAGAAGCTGGTGCTCACCGGCTTGAACCGGGTCACCATGCGTCCTTCCGTCCTGATCAAGACCCAGGCACGAAGAAGATCAACTTGGCTTGGCAAATATCCACGGCAAAATCACGCGCGACGACGTGGCCGCTATCATCGTCGAGATCCTCCAGCCGCCGG
>CAXTMD010000237.1:2309-7408 GCA_964245035.1 uncultured Chthoniobacterales bacterium | reverse complement strand
CGCTTTCGCCGCCGCGTCGACCGCTTTCTGGCGTCCGTCCGGGTTGGACATATCCGCCGACGCGCCCGCCGCCGTCCAGCCGCGCTCCGCCCACTCGCCGACGCGGGCCGCCACCTCGCCGCCGTCTCGCGCGACGATGAACACCCGCGCGCCCAGTTCCATGAACTCCTCGGCCACCGCGCGCCCGATCCCCTTGGTTGCTCCCGTGACGAGCGCGTTCTTGCCTGCGAGCGACCAGCGTGCGTTTGCGTTCATGCGCCCGCAACCTACACAGGGGCGCGGGGCTCCGCACGCCCGGGTTTTTTCACGTCGGAACCCGTTGCCAACCGTCTGGGATGGTCGAACGTTGCCCTTGTTCGTTCCACCCTTTAACCACGAAATCCGCATGGACCCGATCTCCCGCCGTGACCTCCTGAAACAAACCCTCGCCGCCAGTGGCGCCATGATCCTCGCCGCCAACCAGGTCCGCGGCCAGGAAGGCGGCGAAGGCACCAACAAACTCGCCCCCAAGGAAGAGGGCCGCCTGATTCCTTCCCTCGGGCCGCACGATCCCAGGACGGACGCGTTGGCGATGGACGCCGTCCAACCGCCCACGACCGACAAAGGCAACGTCGATCCGTTCTGGTACAGCTTCGCCCTTTCGCACAAGAAGGTGTCCGAAGCCGGCTGGGCGCGGCAGGTCACCATCAAGGACCTCGCCATCGCCAAGGATCTCGCGGGCGTGGACATGCGGATCAAGCCCTACGGCTGCCGCGAACTCCACTGGCACGAGTCGGGCGAGTGGGCCTACATGACCAGCGGCAAGGCGCGCGTGACCTGCATCGACTACGACGGCCGGGGTTTCGTGGACGACATCGAGGAGGGCGACCTGTGGTTCTTCCCGAGCGGCATCCCGCACTCGATCCAAGCGCACCCCGACAACGACGGCTGCGAGTTCCTGCTCGTGTTCGCGGACGGCAAGTTCTCCGAGTACGAGACGTTCCTGATCTCCGAGTGGGTGGCGCGCACGCCCAAGGACATCATCGCCAAGAGCCTCAACGTGCCCGTCGCCTCGCTCAAGGATCTGCCCAAAGAGGAGCAATTTATCTTCTTTGCCGCGCCGTTCGGCGATCTCGAAGCCGAGCGCAAGCAGGTAGCCGACACCATCGGCTACTCCAAGCGCTCCTTCACCTACCACCTCAAAGGCGTGAAGCCCGACCATCAGAACGCGGGCGGCAGCGTCATTCTCGTGGATTCCAACAAGTTCAAGGTGTCCACGGAAGTGGCCTCCGCGATTGTCACGGTCAAGCCCGGCGGCATCCGCGAGCTGCACTGGCACCCGAACGCCGATGAATGGAACTACTGGGTCAAGGGCCAGGGCCGGATGCAGTGTTTTGCCGCCAGCAACCGCTCCCGCACGCTGGATTTCCGCGCTGGCGACGTGGGCTACGTGCCGAGCAACCAGGGGCACTACATCGAGAACACGGGCACGGAAGACCTCGTTTTCATCGAGTGTTTTAAGTCGGACTACTACACCGACATGGCGCTGGCGCAGTGGGTCACCCACACGCCGAAGGCACTCGTCATGTCGCACCTGAAGATCGACGCGGCGACCTACGACGCGATCACCAAGGAAAAGAACGTCACGATGCCGACGACCTGAGCCGCCGCGCATCAGGATAGGCAAGAACGCGCGCCTTCACCGGCGCGCGTTTTTTGTTCCCCTGGACCGGGGGTTTGTCTATAGGATGCCCGGCCATGCGTCCCCTCCCCGCTTCCCTGCTCCTGGCCGGTGTGCTCTGCGGTCTCCCTGGCTTCGTCCGCGCCCAGCAGCCTGCCGCCTCGCCGGTCGACGCCGCCGCGGTGCTGTCGGCCATCAAGGAAATCAAAGGCAAGCAGACCGACCTGATCGCCCGGGAAAAGGGCCAGGTGCTCGAAGCGATCCGCGGAGCCATGGCGGACCCGGCCCGGGCGTACGAACAGGCCACCGCGGCGGTGGAGTTCCAGAGCAAAGGGTTCAACGACGCCGCGAAGCTGGTGGAGTGGCGCAAGCAAAACGGTGACCTGCTGCGCGACAAGGCGTTCGTCAACGCCCTGCGGCTGGAACTCGTGTATCTCAGCGTCACCTGGCAGCGCTGCATGGGAGCCAAGACCAAGGACCTGCTCCCGGCGCTCTACGATTACACGAGCCAGGTCGCCGCCAACTACGATGCGTTCTGGGGGCTGAAGCTGACCGAGAAATCGTTCAACGATCTCGTGTTCGTGACGTACTTCCAGATCGGGCCGTTCATCAGCGGCCTGCCGGACTGGGAGGTCCAGCCCTTCAACGTGGACGGCATCTTCCAGAAGACGATCCTGCCCGAGCTGCGCAAGAACAAGGACCCGCGCCTGCTCACCTACTGGGACGGTAAGATCCAGTCCGAAGCCACGCGCATCGACCAGCGGGCGAACGGCTTGGCGGTCAACAAGTTCAACATGGTCCGTCGCCCGACGCTGCTCTGGAACCGGGCTGAGGATGAACTGGTGCTCGGCGACCAGAACCGCGCCGTGGCCGACATGCTGGCGCTGCTCAAGGCGCACCCCGACCACCCGGACTTCGACACGTGGGCCGCACGGCTGACGGACGTGGTGACCCCGAAGGCGGATGCAGGCACGACGCCCGCCGCGCCTGCAAAATAAGTCAAAAACTTCCGGCCATCCCTGCAGGGATGGCCGGAAGGTTTCCCCTGCCGCGACCATTTTGCCTGCCGCGACCAGCGCGGCTTTGGTTGTCCACAGGGCAGCGTGCCCCGGGACGATGGCGGCTTGCGCCTGCCGCGGGTTGCAGGCAATGTACGGGCCTTTTTGTTCCGGCCGAACGCCCTGTCATGCTCACCCTTTCCAACCTCGCCAAAGCCTACGCTGGCCGGACCCTTTTCCGCGACGCCTCGCTGCAAGTCAACCGCGGCGAGCGCATTGGCCTCGTCGGCCCCAACGGCGCGGGCAAATCGACGCTTTTCTCCATCATTCTCAAAGACAACAGCCCCGACGAGGGCCAGGTGATCCTGGAACGCGGCGCGACGCTCGGCTTCCTGCCGCAGGAAAGCGCCCCGGCCGGCGACGAGAGCGTCCTGGCCCTCGCCACCTCGCACGAAGCCGACGAATATGCCGCGCTTTCGCTCCAGCCCAAGGCCAAGCGCATCCTCGCCGGGCTGGCCTTCAAGGAAACCGATTTCGAGAAGCCGGCGCGCACCTTCAGCGGCGGCTGGGTGATGCGCGCCCACCTCGCCCGGCTGCTCACGCAGGAGCCCGACCTGTTGATGCTCGACGAGCCGACCAACCACCTCGACCTCGAAGCCCTGCGCTGGTTCCAGTCCTACCTGAAGGGGTACCCGGGCGCGATCTTGATGATCTCGCACGACCGCGAGTTCTTGAACCAACTTATCAGCACGACCTGCGAGATCAGCCACGGCCGGCTGCAACGCTACCGCGGCAACTACGACAGCTACCTCGAACAACGGGCCGCCCGCCGCGAGCAGCAGACCGCCGCCTACAAGGCGCAGCAGCGCGAGATCGAGAGTTTGCAGCGCTTCGCCGACCGCTTCCGCGCCAAGGCCAGCCTCGCCAGCCAGGCGCAGAGCAAACTCAAGCAAATCGCGCGCATGGAAAAGATCGAGGCCCCCGAGGCCGAGGCGGCGACGGTCAAATTCCGCTTTCCCCAGCCCGCGCGCAGCGGCCTGAAGACGATCACGCTCGAAGACGTCGACCAGGCTTATCCCAACGGGAAACAGATTTACCGCGGGCTGAACTTCGCCGCCGAGCGGGGGGAAAGGATCGTGCTCGTCGGACCCAACGGCGCGGGCAAATCGACGCTCATCAAGCTGCTCGCGGGCGTCCTGCCCTTCCAGGCCGGCGAGCGTGAGGTCGGCAGCAGCGTGAAGGTAGGCTACTTCGCGCAGTACCGCGTGGAGACGCTCGACGTCAAGCGCACCGTGTTGCAGGAAGCGCAGGACGCGCCGATCCCCATCAACGAACAGGCCGCGCGTACCGTGCTCGGGTCGTTTTTATTTCGTGGCGACGACGTGTTCAAGCCGGTGGCGGTGCTCTCCGGCGGCGAGAAAAGCCGCCTGGCGCTGGTCAAGCTGCTGATGAACCCACCCAACCTGCTGCTCATGGACGAGCCGACGACGCACCTGGACATGGCGAGCATCGACGCGCTCATCGGAGCACTCGATCAGTACGAGGGCACGCTCATCTTCATCTCGCACGACGTGCACTTCATCCGCTCGCTGGCCAAGAAGGTCCTGCACATCGACAGCGGCAAGCTGACGCCATACGCGGGCGGCTACGACTATTACCTGGAAAAGCGTGGGGCTGCCGACAGCCGCGAGGCGCTGGTGGCCGGCAACGCGCCGGCCGTCGTTCGCTCCGCCGTCCCGGCCGCCGTTGCGCCGCCCTCGGCGCGCAAGTCCAAAGAACAAAAGCGCGCCGAAGCCGAGGCACGCAGCGCCGTCTCCCGCGAGAAGCGTGAGCGCGAGGAGCGCGTGCGCAAACTGGAGCGCGAGATCGCCGGCCTGGAAACCCGCCAAAAGGCGATCACCGCCGAGATGGAGGAGGAAGCCACCTACCAGCAGCCCGGCCGGCCGATGGAACTCAACCGTGAACTCCGCGCCGTTGACGATCAACTCGCCCGTTTGACCCGCGAGTGGGAGCAGGCCGCCGAACTCGCGCAGAGCACGGCGGAGTGATCTCTGCGGCGCTCAGTTGCCGTTGCGCAGGACGACCTGATGCGGTGGGTTCGCGGGCTGCCGCTGGTGTTGTTGCACGACGACGTGCGGTTGCGTCACGTGAACCGGCGACACCACGACCTGCTGCTTGACGACTTCCGTGCGGTAAATAGGGTAGATGACCGGTCCGCCGGCGGTGGAAACCGTGTTTTCCAGGCGGTTGGTGCGCATCCTCGGTTCGTCCAGGGGGGTGGCGTGAAACTGGCCGGCGACGAGGCGTTCCGGGTTGGCTGACGGGGCGGCCACGACCGGCGGCGGAGCCACGTTCTGGCTGGAGACCGCCGGCGGCCGGAGGTTGGCGGCCGCTTGCACGATCAACGATTGGATCTGGCCGCGGTACAGAAAGCCCGCGCT
>CAXTMD010000237.1:0-2299 GCA_964245035.1 uncultured Chthoniobacterales bacterium | reverse complement strand
GCGCTGCCCATCGTCGCCAGAAAGAGAAGAAGTGCTTTCGTGATCATCAAGGTGTCCCGGAATAAATTTTGCCCCGTTGCGAGTCTGATTGCAGCGGACCCAGCGGTGGGCGTCAATCACATTTGTTCCTCCGGCAGAGAAAGTTTGGCGCTTTGTAGCCCCGGCGGGGCGTAAGAAAGAACGTTGGCTGCCAGGCACGGACCAAGCGGGTTTTCTTACGCCCCTGTTGGGGCTGTCCATTCTGCGTATTTTCCCACGGCTTGTGCCGTGGGCTAAGTTCTTACACCTCTGCCAGGGCTGAAGGAGATTGCACAAACAACCGAAAAAGCTTCCGTAGTCGCTGCACCCATGTCCACGCTCCAGACGCCCGCCGACCCGGCTCTCACTCCGACCCTGTCCCCGCCCCCGCGCCTGCTCGGCGGCAGCTTCCTTGCCTTGGTGGGCGGCGCGGTGGCCATCGGGTTCGCGCCGATCTTCGTGCGCCAGAGCGAGGTCGGGCCGGTGTCCACGGCCGTGTGGCGGGTGGTGCTCGCCGTGCCGGTGCTCTGGCTGATCGCCGCCCTCGCGCCCAAGGATCGTCCCGCGACCCCGCCCGGCGACGCCGCCCCCAACGGACTCTGGACCGGCGGGTGGATGATGCTGTCGGCCGGGCTGTTCTTCGCCGCCGACTTGGCCGTGTGGCACTTCTCCATCCGCTTCACGTCGGTCGCCAACTCCACCCTCCTGGCCAACTTCGCGCCGGTCTTCGTGGTGCTCTACGCCTGGCTGGCGCACCGGCACCGCGTCACCCGGCGCTTCGGGCTGGCGATGCTCGTCGCGATGGCCGGGATGGGGTTGCTGATCGGACGCGACTTCCGGCTGGACTCCCGGGCGCTGTTCGGCGACGGGCTCGGACTCGCGACGGCGGTGTTCTACGCGGGTTACCTGCTCTCGATCAAAAACCTGCGCGGCCGTTTTCCTACGGTGACCGTCATGGCGCGCACGGCACTGCTCACTGCCCTGGCGCTGCTGCCGGTGGCAGCATTCTCGGGCGAGTCGTTCTGGCCGCACACCCCGCACGGTTGGGCGGCGGTGGCGGGGCTGGCGATGGTCTCGCACGTCGGCGGGCAGACGCTCATCGCTTTTGCCTTGGCCAAGCTCCCCGCCCCGGTGGCGTCGGTCACGCTGCTGGTCCAGCCGGTGACCGCAACCCTCGCCGCCGCCACGCTCCTAGGCGAGTCGGTGGGGTGGGTGCAGGTGCTCGGGATGGTTCTCGTGCTGGCCGGCGTGTTCGTCGCGCGGCAGGAGGCGTAGCGCGTCACTGGGCCGGCGCCGCTTTCCACTCCGCCGACAGCCGGGCGGTGCGGAAATCGAGCGTGAGCACCCCGAACTCGAAGAACCGGTTGCCGATCACCGCCGCGATGTCGGTGTCGGGCACGCGCGCGTCCGCCGGCGCCAGGTACGCAATCGGGTTGGTCTTGAAGCTCAGGTTGCCCAGCGAGACCGGCATCAGCACGTTGGCGGGCTGGAGCGTCGCGTCCTCGTAGCGCACCGGCTCCAACTCGCGCGTGGGCGAACTGGCCAGCCACGGCAGCTTGGTGGTGAACAGGATCATCGTGTGGGCAAAGCACGTGTCGATCTGCGCCGCCACCGCGTGGTCGCCGAGGTGGAACCCGTCCGTGGTGATGAGTTGCGGGCTGCCCTCGTGGTACTGCCGCCACTGGATCGGCAGGTCCGCGCCCTCGGTCGCCCCGCGGGGATCGCCCCGGGGCGCGGCGGCGTACAGACGCACCTTGCGCGCGGGGTAGTCGATCTGCACCACCCGGTCCTTGAAGAAGTCGTAGCCGAGCGTGCCCTCGCAGCGGATGCCGGAGTCATTCAGGAGGTTCTGGGCGACCGGCATCACGATGAGGCCCCGGCCGTCGAACTCCGCCGCGCCCAGCCGCGCCCGCGGCGGGTTAATCTGGTAAAAAGTCACCGCACCCTCGCCGCTGCCGCCAGCCTTGAGGTCCTTCATGTCCAAGGGCAGACCCATGGCGCGGGCGGCCTCGATGTCGAGCAGGGAGTCGGCGTCGCCGGTGTCGAGCGCGACCTTGGCCGGGCGCGAACCCCCGTAGTCCACGTCGAGGAGGATGACGCCCTGGGAGTAGTCGAAGGACAACTCCACCATCCCTGGCGTCACCGGCGGCGTGGCGTTGGCCGCCGGGATCGCGGGGGCCGGAGTGGCCTCCGGGGCGACGGCGAGCGGGGTGGCCGCCGCGTCGGGGGATTGGGCCTGGGCGGCAAGCGGGAGAACCAGCGGCAGCAGCATCGCCAGTGC
>CAXTMD010000236.1:0-7413 GCA_964245035.1 uncultured Chthoniobacterales bacterium | reverse complement strand
CGGCGTACGCGCTCTCGGCCAGCGTGAACCCGTCAAAGAGGCGTTCCCCGAACAGGTCCAGGTGCGTGCACAGCGCCAGATAGGGTTCGTACACGTTGCCCAGCACGGCGTCCGCCCCCTTGTCGAGCAGCGGCCCCACCCACCAATGGAGCGGGTCGCGCACGCTCGTCGCGCTGAACGAGTGGATGTGGCAGGCCACCGCGCCGCGCTCGAAGTGAAAGGCCGCCCGCGTGAACGGCCCCGCCGGCTGCTCGCTGTACCAACCGAAGTACATCGCCGCCTCGTTCATCGGGAAAGGCGTCGAAAACATTGCCGGCTGGTTGTCGTCCACCGTTGGCAGCGTGTACGGCACTATCTCGTCGTTGAGTTTGGCGATCCACTCGTCCCCTTCGGCGAGCGGACCCGAGCCGGGTGCCATCCCGCGGCCGTCGAGGTAGCACCTCCCCCACAACCCGGTTTGCTCCACCGCGACCGAGTCCTCGATCATGCGCCGGACGATGGAAACCGTCGGTCCGTCCAGGCGCGCCGCGAGCATCATGCCTGGCGGCCGGCGCGCTTCCGCGAAGTGGCTGTAGGAACGATAATAAGGGTTGGGCACGATCCCCGAGATCGACCGCGTGAACAACCCGAGCACGGCCAGCTCGGAGTCCACGCACGCGCCGTTGGCGTCCTTGAGCGGCGAAGCTTGGTTGCAAAAGTCGCCCGCGTAGCTGCCGGTTTGCTTGATGCGCAACGGGACCCCGCGCATGAGCGCCAGGAAACAGATCGCGTTGTCCGTCACGGTGCTCGACGGCTCCGCGCCGGGTTGGTCGGCGGTGCGTTTCCACCAGCCGCGTTCGTCAAAAATTCGCCGCAGCGGCCCCGCGATGTGCGCGTCGTATTCCTCGCGGCTGATCTCCTCGTCGGTGGAGCATTTGAGCCCGACCACGCGCTCCGGTGGGATCCCGCGTTTGCCCGCGTAAAAGTCGGCCAATTCGTGGGAAAGCGGATCGTTGTCGTTGTAGACGACCACCGCCGCGTCGGCCGGGTGGTCGACCACGTTGCGTGCAACCGTGCCGCGCTGCGTGTCGCGGATCCGCTGCGAGACGCACCGGCCGGCCAGCGCAAGCAGCCCGACGCCGAGCAAACCGGCGAGCACCCAACGCCGCGCGGCGCGCCGCCGCCTGTGCTGCCGCCGAGCCTCGCGGTAGCTCTCGCTCTGCCAGGTCATAGCGCGACCTTCAGCCCATCGTAGGCCACGTGGACGCCGCTCGGGAGAACTTTCTCGGTCTCCGCATGGCCGAGGTCGTGGCAAAGATGGGTCAGGTACGTGCGCCGCGGCCGGACGGCGGCGGAGACTTCCAGCGCCTCGTCCAGGCTCATGTGGGTCGGGTGCGGGCGGTGACGCAACGCGTCCAGGCAAAGCACGTCCACCTCCGCGATGATCTCGCGCACCGGCGCGGGCACGGCCTTGCAGTCGCTCAAGTAGGCAAAGAGCTTCCGGCCTCCGCGCGCGAACAGGTAGCCGTTGACGCGAATCGACCCGTGCGGGACCGGCAGCGGGGTGACCTCGGTTTCGCCGAGGCGGAACGGCCCGGTCACCGGGTGCGGCTCGGGCAAGATGTAGCCGGGGAACCGCGCGGTGCCGTCAAACGCGAACCGAAACACGCGCTGGAGGTCGGTCAGCGTCTCAGGCGAGGCGTAGATCGGCATCGTGTGGTCCGGCTTCAGGTCGCAGAAGCGCCGCAGGTCGTCGAACCCCATGATGTGGTCGGTGTGCGCGTGCGTGTAGACGACGGCGTCGAGGTGGCGGAGGCGTTCGCGCAGGCATTGCGTGCGGAAGTCCGGCCCCGTGTCCACGGCGAAGGCCGCCTCCGGCGTCTGGATGAACAGCGACGAGCGGGTGCGCTTGTCGCGCGGGTCCGGGGACGAGCACACCGGGCAGTCGCACGCGATCATCGGCACGCCCTGGCTGGTGCCCGTGCCGAGAAACGTGATTTGGAAGTCTGCCATGGGGAAGCCCGAGTGCGTTTTCACGCCCGGACGGGTTGAGAAAACGCGCCCGGCAGCTTACACTGCTGCCCCGTGCTGGCAACGCTCTCCTCGCTGCGCATCAAAAATCTGGCGCTCGTCGAAGAACTCGACTGGCAGCTGGCTCCGGGCTTCGTCGCCGTCACCGGGGAAACCGGCGCGGGCAAGTCCGTGATCCTCGGCGCGCTCAAGCTCCTGCTCGGCGAGCGCGCCGACAAGAGCCTCATCCGCACCGGCGCGGAGTCTTGTACGGTGGAGGCGGCGTTCGACGTGCACGACTGCGGCGCGCTCGACGCCCAACTCGACGAACACGGCCTCGAAGGCTGCGTGGACGGGGCTCTGATCGTCAAGCGCACCTTCACGCAGGCCGGCGGCAACCGGCAGTTCGTCAACGGTTCGCCGACGACCCTCGCCGTGCTCAAGCAACTGGGCGACCTGCTCGTGGACCTGCACGGTCCGCACGATCACCAGTCGCTGCTCAGCGCCGAGCGGCAGCTCGACCTGCTCGACGCTTTCAGCCGCGCGGAGGGCACCCGGCGCGAGTACGAGGAAATCTGGAGCCGCGTGGGCCGCCTGCGCGAGGAGCACGCCAGCCTGTCTTCCAACGAGGCCGCGCTGGAGCGCGAACTCGCCCTGCTCAAACACAAGGCCGACGAGATCGGCAGCGCCGCCCTGCGCGCCGACGAGGAGGAGGAACTCCAGGCCCGCTACGCCCGCGCCGCCAACAGCCGCCGGCTGATCGAACTGGCCACCGGCGTCGCGCAGGAACTCAGCGAGAGCGAGCCGTCAATCCTCAGCCGGCTCTCCGACACGGCGCGGCTGCTGCGCGAACTCGAAAAAATCGACCCCGGCGCGGCGGCGATGGCCGAAGCGCACAACTCCGCGGTGGTGGAACTGGAAGAACTCGCGCGCGGGCTCGTCAGCTACGCCGAACGGCTCGACCTCGATCCCGCCCAACTCGCCGAGATGGAGGAGCGCGTGCATCTTTTGCAATCGCTTAAGCGCAAGTACGGGCCCACGATCGAGCAGGTCATCGAGTTCGGCGAACAGAGTGCCGCGCGCCTGCAAAAGATCGAGCACCGCGGCGCGGAGATGGAACGGCTGCAAGCCGACATCGACGCAGCGCAGGCCGAACTGCTCAAGGTCGGCCGCCGACTCAGCGCGTTGCGGATGGCGGCGGGCCCAAAGCTCTCCGAAGCCGTTCGCGACCAGTTGCGCGACCTCGGTTTCAAGAAAAGCGAGTTCGAGATCCACCTGTTGCAGTTGGACTCGCCGAGCGCGACGGGGCTGGAGACCATCGAGTTTGTGTTCTCGCCGCGTTCGAGCGGATTGGAAACGGTCGAGTTTTTGTTTGCCCCCAACCCAGGTGAACCCGCGAAGCCGCTGCGTTCCATCGCATCGAGCGGCGAGATCAGCCGGGTGATGCTTGCGGTCAAGAGCGCCTTGGCCGATCAGGATGCGGTGCCGCTGCTGGTGTTCGACGAGATCGACGCTAACGTCGGCGGCGAGATCGCGCACGCGGTGGCGGCGAAGATGCGTTCGCTCGGCGGACGCCACCAAGTGCTCTGCATCACGCACCTGCCCCAGGTCGCCGCGCTGGCGAAGGCGCATTATGTGGTGTCGAAGGAGTTCACCGACGAGCGCACGTATTCGCGCTTGGCCGAGGTCAAGACGAAGGCGCGGGTGAAGGAGATCGCGCGGATGCTCGGCGGCCAGGGAGATTCAGCCACGGCCCTGGCCAAGACGATGCTCAGCGGCAAGGGGGCGGGCGCGGGGGCGCCTGGGGCGCGCGCGCGAGCGGATTAGCTCCGGCGGGGGCATCTTGGTGGCGGGTCACACCGTCTCCAAGTCCTGCTGCACGGCGGTTGCGCGAGGTCACTTGGCGACAAGGTCACACCATCTGACTGCCGGGTCGAACCATCCAGCGCAGAAACCTTCCTGCTTGAAAACGCCGTTGCCCGACGCGCGGACGAGAGCCCGACGCTTGTCGCCCAACTCGCGGACGGGTAATCTGCCCTCATGCCACAGCCGCCGATACCTCCCGCAGAACAAGCCGCTTACGACGAAGCCTCTCGGCGGATCGAGGAATACCGACGGAACGGCAGAGCGGAGGTCGCGCTCGATTTGAGCGGACTCAGCCTCACGAGGCTGCCGCCCGAGATCGGCCAACTCTCCGCCTTGACCGGGCTCGATCTCGGCAAAAACCAACTCACCAGCCTGCCGCCTGAGATCGGCCAACTCTCCGCTCTGACCGGGCTTTACCTTTCCGGCAACCAACTCACGAGCCTGCCGCCCGAGATCGGCCGACTGTCGGCCCTGACCGACCTTTACATCACCGACAACAGCCTCACGAGTCTGCCAGTCGAGTTTGGCAAACTCTCCGCCCTCACTAGGCTTCTGCTCCACCGCAACCCCGAGCTTGCCATCCCGGCCTCCGTGCTTGGGCCAACCTTAGGCGAGGCACTTTCGCCGGACGAAAAAGCGCGCAAGCCTCTCGCCCGCCCTGCGGACATCCTGAACTTCTACTTCGGCCAGCGTCGAGCGGCCGCAGCCGGAACCTTGCAGCCGATCGGCGAAGTCAAGGTGATGCTCGTCGGCCGCGGTGGAGCCGGGAAGACCAGCCTGCGGCGGTTCCTGCTCAACCAGCCGCACAACGCCTATGAAAAAGAAACGCCGGGCATCGCGCTGGACACCTTCCCGCTCTCCTGCGGCGGCAGCGGGGTCACCGTGCGGTTGTGGGACTTCGCGGGGCAGGAGGTCACCCACGCGTTGCACCAGTTCTTCCTCACGGAAGGTTGCGTGTACGTGCTGGTGCTCGACCCGCGTTCAGACACCGAAACGCGCGACGCCGAATACTGGCTCGGCCTGCTGCGGCGTTACGCCAAGGACGCTCCGGTGATCGTGGCGCTCAACCGCCAGGACGCCCGCCAGGGTGGCTACGACGTGGACCGGCGCACGTTGCAGGAGCATTTCCCGGCTGTGCGCGCCTTTCTGCGGACGAATTGCGAGACACGCGTGGGCTGCGAAGACCTCCGCGCTACCTTGGGCCGCGTGGTCGGCGAACTGGACGCCAACGAGCCGCCGCGGCTGGAGGTGCCGACACGCTGGCTGGACATCATGCGGGATTGCGCCGGCGAGGGTCAGGCCAGCCCGTACATGACGCTCGACGCCTTCCGCAAGGTTTGCGCCCGTCACGGCGAGCACGACGCCCCCCGGCAGGAATCACTCGCCCGGCTCCTGCACAAACTCGGCGCGGTCCTGCACTTCGTGGACGAGCCGCGCCTGCGGGACACGTCGGTCCTGAGCCCACACTGGGTGACGGATGCGGTGTACCGGCTGCTGCGCTGCAAGGACCGCCCGGGCAGCGACGGCATCCTTCCGCTCGCCGACGCGTGCGAGACCCTGCCGGACGAGACGATGAAGACCGTGCGCTTCCTGCTGCGACTGATGGAGCGCTTCGAGATGTGTTTCCCGGTCGAGGAACCGCCAGGCGGCAACGAGCCGCCCAAGGCGTGGCTGGTGCCGGGAGCGTTGAACCCGTTCCAACCCGAGGGGGTCGGCCCAGAATGGCAGGAACCGGGCGGCGTGCGGATGCGCTACGTGTACGATCCGTTGCCGGAGGGAGTGATCCCACGCTTCATCGTGCTGACCAACCCTCTGAGCGAGGGGCAGCCGCGCTGGCGCAATGGTGTCGTGCTGCGTGACGGTGCGGCCAAGGCGCTGGTGCGGCGCGGCGAGAAGCGCAACCACGTCGAGGTCACGGCGTTTGGCCCGGAGGGCGAGCGGCTGCGGCTGCTGGAGATTGTCCAGGGCAACCTGGAGCGCATCAACGCGGACGTGCCCGACCCGAAGCCGTACGCGGAACTGGAACTGGCCGGACTGCCGGGGGTGTACCGGCGGATGTCCGACCTCGAAGCGGCCGAGTTGCAAAAACAGCCCGTGGCGATCAAAACGAGCGAGGTACAGGTATCCATCCAGCCGACGGTTCTGTTGAACCTGACGACCGAGGCCGAAGCGCGCGATCCGGCACGGGTGCCGTTGAACGCGTTCTTGAGCTATTCGCACGAGGACCGCAAGACGAAGGACATCTTCCAGAACAACCTGACGGTGATGAAGAAGAAGCAGTTGATCACGACGTGGCATGACGGCCTGATCGAACCAGGGATGCGCTGGCGGGAGGAGATCATGGAGAGTTTGGAGCGGACCGACGTGTTCGTGGGGTTGTTAACCACCGCCTTCCTCGCCTCGGAGTTCATCGAAAAGGTGGAGATCAAAGCCGCGCTGGAAAAGCTGTGCGAAAACGGCCGCGGTTTCATTTTCTTCCTGATTCTGGTGGACGACATCAGCCTGGGTGGCCTGGATCTGTCGGCCTACCAAGTCGTGAAGCCGGACGGCAAGGCGGTTTGCCAGCACCCCAGCCGCAAACAGGGCTTCAACCAGGCGCAGAAGGAACTGGAGCGGATCATTGCCGAACGGCAGGCGCAGAAAAAGCAGGAGCGCCGCCCGGAGGGGTTTCGCCCTGAGCGGGTGGCGGCGAAGTTCACCCCGCAGCCGGGTGTGACAATCATCAACGCGAAGGGCGATCCCCCCAAACGGGACGGATCGACCAACGATGACCGCGGCATCCAGCTGGCAGATGACGGCGGGCAAGTCGGCCGAACGCTGGCGAGCTGCACGGACATCATCCGACAACAAGCCCCAGGCGAGCGCAAGGAGTTGCTGGAACGGCTGCAAGGTGAGGCACAGGCACTGCTTGCGAAGCTATCCCCGGACAAACGGGAGGAGACGGCGGACAGCTTCGAACGCTTCGTCAGAGAGGCCACCGCCGAAAAGCCAAGCCGCCGGTGGTACGGCATGGCCGCAGGGAGCTTGTTGGACACGTCGGAGTCCGCGCAAGACCCTTCCGGCAACGTCGCCGGAGCCATCAGTCAACTCGGCAAGCTGATCTGGCCTGACTTTACGCTGCCTTTGCCTGGTGACTCCCGATAAAGCGGGCTGCTGCGCTGCGTTACGTCCTTCATCAGCCGCGTGTCTATGGTTTTGTGCGGCGCCGCGACTCGTGTGTGCCACCGGCTCAGGCCACCTCCGCCAGCAGCGCCGCGCGCACGCGCTCGAACTCCTCGCGCAACGCCACAAACTTCGCGCCGGTCTCGTGCATCTTGCCCGCGCGGCCTATCCCTTCGATCTCCGCGCACATGTTGTGCAGGTCGTCCGCGCCGAAGTTGGCACTCGCGCCCTTGATGCTGTGCACGGCGCGCACGAAATCCTGCTGCTGCCCCTGCTCCAGGGCGGCGTCCATGTCGGCGAAGCGGGCCGGCGTGTCGGCGATGAAAAGCTCGATCATCTCCTTGAGGAACCCGTCGTCGCCTTCGGATTGCAGGCTCTTGAGGGCTTCGAGGCTGT
>CAXTMD010000235.1:4108-7424 GCA_964245035.1 uncultured Chthoniobacterales bacterium | reverse complement strand
CTTCCAGCGCCGCGCGGCTGCGGTCCGCCTTGCCGTGGCCGCGCGCATGCAGGAGTACGCGGCCGTGGGCATCGAGACCTTCATCTTGTCGGGCTACCCGCACCTGGAGGAGGCTTACCGCGCGGCCGAACTGCTCTTCCCGCGCCTGTCGCTCTCCCACGACCACGCGGACTCTGGCGCGGCGCCCCTGCGCCCCACCCACGCCGGGGAGATGATGGCCAACGAACTCGCGCCCTCCGGACGGCAGGCCCCATCCAGCAACGGCACCGCCGCGCCGACGGCAGCAGCAATCACCAAGTCATGAACTTTCTCCGCTGGTTAGGCAGGGGTTTGCTCCCCTGGATCGTGCCGCTGCTGCTCGTTGCCGGTTGGCAGTGGGCAGTGGCGGACGGAGTCGTTTCCAGCCAGAAGATCCCCGCTCCTTCTGCGGTGTGCGCCGCCGGTTGGCGGCTGACCCGCAGCCACGAACTGCCGCTCCACCTCTGGGAGAGCACCAAGCGCGCTCTCCTCGGCCTATCCATCGGCGGCAGCCTCGGGCTGGCGCTGGGTTTTCTCAACGGGCTGTCCTCATGGGCCGACCGGCTCTTCGACTCCTCCGTCCAGATGCTGCGCAACGTGCCGCACCTCGCGCTCATCCCGCTGGTGATCCTCTGGTTCGGCATCGGAGAAGAGGCCAAGCAGTTCCTCATCGTGTTGGGCGTGCTCTTTCCTTTGTACATCAACACGGTGCACGGCGTCCGTTCCGTGGATCCGAAGCTCCTGGAGATGGGCCGCGTCTACGGGCTGGGTCGTTGGGGATTGTTCCGCCACGTCGTCCTGCCGGGGGCGTTGCCGAGCATCCTCGTCGGCCTGCGCTACGCGCTGGGCGTGATGTGGCTGACGCTGATCGTCGCCGAGACCATCGCCAGCGACGACGGCATCGGCTTCATGACGATGAACGCACGCGACTTCATGCAGGTGGACGTGGTCCTGCTGGGGATCGTGCTCTACGCGCTGCTGGGCAAGCTTGCCGACACGCTCGCACGGTGGCTCGAACGTTCTCTCCTGCGCTGGAACCCGGCGTATTGCCCGGCTTGATTCTTTGATCCATGAGCACTCTTCTCGCCGCGCCGCCACCGTTGCTCATTGACTCCTTGGCAGCCGGTGCCTCCGTCCAACGGACCCCGCTGTTGCGGGCGCGCAACGTTTTCAAACAGTTTGACGGGCGGACGGTGCTCGCCGGGATCGATCTTGATCTGGGGCTAGGAGAAATCGTCGCCATCGTCGGGCGCAGCGGCTGTGGCAAAACCACGCTGCTGCGCGTGCTGGCCGGCCTGGAGCGGGCTTCGGGGGGAGATCTCGCTCTGGCCGGCCAGCACCTGACGGGTTTGAACTCCGCCGCGAGGCTCATGTTCCAGGACGCCTGCTTGTTGCCCTGGAAGACGACCCTGCAAAACGTTCTGCTCGCCACGCCGCCGCCCGACCGCGAACACGCGGCGCGGCAGGCCCTCTCCAGGGTCGGTCTGCTGGACCGCGCGGACGAGTGGCCGGCGGCGCTGAGCGGTGGGCAGCGCCAACGTGTTGCCTTGGCCCGCGCGCTCGCCAGCCACGCGCCGCTGCTCCTCCTGGACGAACCGCTCGGCGCGCTGGATGCGTTGACGCGCCTGGACATGCAGGCACTCATTGAAAACCTCTGGCTGGAAAAGCGCTTCGGCGCGTTGCTCATCACCCACGACGTGGAGGAAGCCATCGTTTTGGCCGACCGCGTGTTGGTCATGCTGGGTGGACGTTTCGTGGCCGACGTGGCCGTGGATCTGCCGCGCCCGCGCCCGCGCAGCGACCGTCGGTTCCTCGCATTCCGCGAGCAGTTGCTCGCCCGGGTACTCGACCAACGAACGGGTTAACAATAGCGGACCATCTACTCATTCGACGATGCAACCACTCGACTTCATTCACGCCCCGACCAACCTCGGGCTCGGCCGCCATTCGGACGGCCGCGAACGGCAACCGGCCAAGCTGCCCCAGGCTCTCGTCCAAGGTGGCTTGATCGAATCCATCCTCACCCGGGCGTTCACCCATCGCGGCGAACCACTCCTACCATGAGCACTCGCTGGCTGAACATCTTCGCCGTCAGCTTGGTTCTATGCGCCGGGGGGTTGCTGGCTTACGGCAACTACGATCCCGACAAGGGGCCGCGGCTGCTCAACGTCTCCTATGACCCGACACGTGAGCTTTACGCGACACTCAACCCGAAGTTCCTCCAGGCATACGGTCGGCCACTCCAGATCAAGCAATCGCACGGCGGCTCCTCCAAGCAGGCACATGCCGTTGGCGACGGGCTTGCTGCCGACGTGGTGACGCTGGCGCTGCCCTCGGACATCGAAGGGTTGGCCAGGAAAGGGCTGGTTGCCAGGGATTGGCGGCAGCGTCTGCCGCACGACGCACAGCCTTATTCATCCACGATTGTCTTCGTCGTCCGCAAGACCAATCCCAAGCACATCCACGATTGGCCTGACCTCATCCAGCCGGGAGTGACGGTCATCACGCCCGATCCGTTGACCTCGGGTAACGGGAAGCTCAGCGTGCTGGCGGCGTGGGGCGCGGTCGTCTCGCGCGGCGGCGGCGAGGACGAGGCCCGCGAGTTCCTGCGGCAGCTCTACCAACACGCTGCCGGGCTGGAGCAGGGAGCGCGTGATGCCACCACGACCTTCGCGCTGGCCAAGGAGGGCGACGTGCATCTGACCTGGGAGAACGAGGCCATCCGCGAGGCGCAGGGCTCCGGCGGTGAACTGGAAGTGGTTTACCCGCCCGTGAGCATCCGCGCGGAGCCGAGCGTCGCCTGGGTCGATGCGAACGTGGACAAACACGGGTCTGGCGCCGCGGCCAAAGCTTACCTGGAGTACCTGTTCACCGACGAGGCGCAGGAACTTTTTGCCAAGGACGGCTACCGGCCCAGCAACGAAGCCATCCTGAGCCGGCACCGTGACCGGCTGCCGGACCTCCAGCTTTTTCCGGTCACACTCGTTGCCAAGGACTGGGACGATGCGCAGACGAAATTCTTCGGCGAGAACGGCATCTTCAGCCAGACCCGTCCGGCCAAAGCTCCATGAACGTCCCCTCCTACAGGATTTACTCGGGTTACACGGCCGACGTGCTGCGCCGCGACCTGGTGGCGGGGGCCACGGTCGCCGCCATCGCCATTCCGCAGGCGATGGCCTACGCGCTCATCGCGGGCGTCGATCCGCGCTTTGGCCTGTACTCGGCGATCATCGTGACGATCATTGCCTCGATCTTCGGCTCCTCCTCGCACCTCATCAACGGGCCGACCAACGCGATC
>CAXTMD010000235.1:1110-4098 GCA_964245035.1 uncultured Chthoniobacterales bacterium | reverse complement strand
CACTCGCGCCCTTCGACGCGGCGGCCGACGCCTACCAGGCGATGTTCCTCCTGGCGGTCATCGTCGGCACGATCCAGATCTTCATCGCGGTGTTCCGCCTGGGGGACCTGACGCGCTACGTCTCCGAGTCGGTGATCCTGGGCTTCATGGCGGGGGCGGGTGTGCTCGTCGCGGTCGGCCAAGTGGGCAACTTCCTCGGTGCGGCCAAGAAGGGCAGCGGGGATCAATCGCCCTTGGTGCAGCTTTGGGAAACACTGACCAAGGGCGGGCCGTTCAACCTCCATGCGGTCGGCCTCGGTGCGGGCACGGTTGTCGCCGTGTTGCTGCTGCGCCGAGTGATCAACCGCTACCGGTTGCCGCAGATGGACATGCTCCTGGCGCTGCTTGCCGCCGCCGGTCTGGCGGCTGCTTGCGGGTGGTCCATCCCGACGGCGGACGGCAAATCGCTCGTGGCCGTAGTCGGCAAGGTGCCCGCGGCGCTGCCGACCTTTCACATCGCGCAGATCCACTGGGCCTGGTTCCCGAAGCTGCTGGGCAGCGCCATGGCGATCTCTTTCCTCGGGTTGCTCGAAGCCTTGGCGGTGGCCAAGTCCATCGCCACCTACACCCGGCAGCCGTTGGATTACAACCGGCAATGTTTGGCCGAAGGCATCTCGAACTTGGTCGGCGGCTTCTTCCAGAGCCTGCCCGGCTCGGGCTCGCTGACGCGCTCGTCCATCAACTACCAATCCGGCGCGATCACGCGGATGTCCGGCATCTATTCCGGCGTGATGGTGGCGGTGGTTGTGCTGATCTTCGGTCCTTACGCGCGCTTCATTCCAAAGTCCGCGTTGGCGGGCCTGCTCTTCATCACCGCCGCCCGGCTCATCGACTGGCGACGGCTCGGCTACGCGGTCCGTGCGTCGCGTTTTGACGCCGGGCTCGTGCTGGTGACCGCGTTTGCGGCGGTCTTTATCAGCGTCGATGAGTCGATCCTCATCGGCGTAGGCTTGTCCATCCTGATGTTCGTACCCCGCGCGGCGCGGCTGTCCGTGCGCGAGTTGGTGGTGACCCGGGAGAGGGTAGTGCGTGAGCGGCAGTCCGGCGACGAGCGTTCGGATGGCGTGTTGATCTACGACTTGGAAGGTGAACTGTTCTTTGGGGCCGCGCCTGAACTGGCAAAAGCGTTGGGCAGACTCCAGCAGGAAACGTCCGAGACAAAGGCCCAGTTCCTCGTGCTGCGGTTGCGGCGCACGCGCAACCCGGACGTGGTGGCGGTCGAGCACCTCGAACACTTCCTGCGGGAAGCGGCTCACCGCGGTCTCACGGTGCTCCTAGCCGGTGTCCGGGACGACCTGACACGGATCTTCCACAACTTGCATTTTGAACAATGGCTACCCGCCGACCGCATCTATCCGGAGGAGGACCAGCAATATTCGGCCACGCTCCGGGCGGTGCGGCACGCCTATCGACTGCTGGACCAGAAGAATTCGGTGGGGGTGGCGTCGCAACAGCCCGATCATCAAGCCGCGTACTACCTGGTGCCTTGAACGAACCGTTTTGAGGTCACCGTGGAAAACGGCTCAAGGCATGTCGAGACTTCGACGGTTGCCGTTCTTTTTTGACTGGTCGCTCACCAGCGTTCGCGGTTCGTCTCAGTGGTGTGCTGCGCCGCTTACAGCGTTTTTCGTTTGCGTGTCAGGTTCCGTAGCCCCGGCAGGGGCGCAAGCCCATCGCCCACGACGCCAGCCGTAGGGAATACACGTTTACCGCCGAGCCCAGCAGGGGCGGAAGAAAAGACGCAGGCGTTCGGGGAGGACCATGCGGGTTTTCTTCCGCCCCTGCCGGGGCTCGGCCATTTTGTCGGCTCGACCCACGGCTGGCAACCCAGCAAGGTTCAACCAGGAGAGCCAGCGCGCTGCCGTCTCAGACCCGGCAACGAACTGGCAAGCCGCTCTTTCCCCCGATTGAGCGACTCGGATGGCTAATACGCGCCGCAACCAGGGCGGCAGTTGCCACAAAGTGTCCGGAGGCGAAAAATCGGCGTTTCTTTGATGCCTGACTCAGCACCTCCCAAGCGACAACGATGCACGGCAAGTTTCGGAAAGACCTGCCGCAGCGAACTGCGTGGCCGTTCGGGATCCCAGGCTGCTGCGATTATACCGTGCATGGGGAGAAGGTTGTGGTGACCAGAATTTCCTGAGCCCGTTCTCTCGACTTTGTTTCCCGTCGGAAGCATCGGTCCTCTCGATAAGCTCCCAACCTTCGGCAAGCATCCGTTCGGTTCCGATGCTATCTCTGCTTTGATGGTGGCTCCTGTTCGCCAAGCGCAACGCTTTGCTCGGTGGGTGGACGAACTGGAGTGTGCGCTCTCCGTGCTCTTGGCCATTGCCTTGGCGCACGCCACCGGGGCCAAGAATATTTCGTGGGCGGCGTTCTCGGGCTACATGGTCATGCGCGGACACGTGGCCGACAGCCTGCTTCGCGGTGCCCTGCGGGTCGCCGGCACGGTGCTCGGCGCGGGGCTGGCGCTGGGGATTGTTCCCTGGGTCCGTCCGTTCCCGGTCGCTTGCATGCTGGCAACGGCGGCCGTCGGTGGTTTGGCGCTTTACGGGGCGCTGACTCATCACCGCGCCTACGCTTGGCTGTTCGTCGGGCTGACGTTCGAGTTGATCTTGTTTGATCAGCTGGAGCATCCCACCCGAGCGATCGACACCTTTGCCGCGACCCGCATCCTGGAGGTCGGCGCAGGTACCGCGGCGTGTGTCCTCGTGAGCGCGCTCTCGGCGCTGACCCTGCGGCGGCGCTGGCCGGGCGCGCGGGTGCCGACGGTCAGACGGCTGGGTTGGCACCCGCACGCCGCCCGCCACGCCGGCCAAGCTGCCCTCGCTTTGGCGATGCTGCCGGTGCTCTGGTTTTGCTTTGCGGTGCCCAAGCTCGCGCAAGGTGCGGTGCGCATCCTGGCGGCGATGCTTGTGCCGGTGACCAGCATCGGCGCAAGCGGTCTCG
>CAXTMD010000235.1:0-1100 GCA_964245035.1 uncultured Chthoniobacterales bacterium | reverse complement strand
GTACATCTTGGCTGCTCGTCGGGACGGTGCTCGGCGTCGTGCTCGGCCGTCACATCGAAAACGGTCCGCATGCGCTCGGCTACACAGGCACACAATTCGTGCTGGGCGTGCTGGTGGCCCTGGTACAGGATAGCGGCACTCACGCCGAGATCCGGCCGGCGCTCGCCCGGCTGACCGGCATCTTGATCGGGGTAGGGGTGCTTGAGCCCGTCTTGGTTGGCTGGCACTTGGTCGCGCCGTCACGCCCAGGCGCGGGCGACCGTGAAGGATGATCAGGGAGCGATTTCTGTGCTCCCACGTTTGAAGCACTACCTCCCGTCCTGAACTATCCCGCCACTTGGCGGCGCTTGCGCTCACCCCCTCAGGGCTTGCCGTCCGTGTCCGGGTGACGTCCTAGGCCGTCGAGTCGCGAGGCAGGAAGAACTGGCACCGCACCGTAGCTATTTTCATTGCCTTGGATGGGTCGGGCACGGCATGATAGGTGCATGGCCGAGGGAGACGTTGCCAGGTTGCAGGAGATGCTCCAGCGAACCGAAGAAGACGTGGAGGCGCTGACTGAGCACGTTTGGCAACTGGCAGTGGAGAACGGCGAACTGCACCGGCTGGTGGGTTTGTTGGCCGACGCGCTCACGCGGGTGCCCACCCTCATCGCACGGGTGCCCGGCTCCCACCACGAACCGGACAAAGCGGGCGATGATTTCTGTGCTGCCGTGCTGGAAGTCCAGCTCTGGCTACGCCGCAAACGGCGCACCCAAACCGGTGGCACGAACAACTGAGCCAGCGGCGAGCTGGTGGCCGCTGCGCTGGCGGGCACAATCCTGCCTGCTGCGAGGAGGCCGCTGCCGGTGGTGCAAAACGTGTTGCGTTTGGGTCAGGCCGCGAGGTGGCGGACCGCTGGCTGTCGCCCGAGAGGCGAACAGCCTGCACAGAAGTCCAGAACCCAACCACCATGCGGGTCGGCAGCAAATCCTACCTGCTAGACCCGGCAGCGATGGCCGCCGCTTCGCTGGTGCGCCCCAAGTTTGGCACCGGTGCCCCGGTGCCGGGGTCCACCCCGGCCTCTTCCTCGGTCAGGTGCACGGCGATGGTGTGGATCAAGA
>CAXTMD010000234.1:3250-7425 GCA_964245035.1 uncultured Chthoniobacterales bacterium | reverse complement strand
TCACCATCGGCCAGGTCACGCTCAGCCGCGGCGCACCCGAGGAGACCGCGCAAAACCTTCGCGGCTTGCCGGAATCGTCCGTGCAGGAAATCGCCGCCGTTGGCGCGGCCGACGTGGCCTTCCAACTGCGCGGCAACAAGAAGACCACGCTCACTTTCACCGTGGAACGCACCCACCCTTCGGCCGAAGACGCGGCGGACTTCTGCGCACGCCACGAGACGCAGTTCCCTTTGCAGGGCCTGTTCACCTACCGCACGGACCGCGGCGAACTGTACCTGCCCGGCGCGGTGGCCGTCGTCACGCAATACGCGTTCCGCGGCGCGACCACGACGCACGCCTACCGGGTGGTAGGCGGCGGTTTCACCACGCGGCTCCCTTCTTCCGCATCCTGACCCATCTTTGAACCATGCAACTCGGAGGCACCCTCATCCGCGTCGCCTGCAACCAGGCGAGCCGCGCCGATTTTACCAACGCGCTCGGCGGCCAAGCGCCGGTCATCCCGCGCGCGGGCTCGGTGTTGGTTTCCTGCGCGATCTTTCTCGACGATCCCAGCGTTGCCACGAACCTGCTGACCGACCTGGGCAACATCGTCTCAGCGCATTGCATCGTCCGCGCCGGGTCGGCGGCGGGCACGGTGCTGTTCGAGCAGGCCGTCGCGGCGGACAGTTTCGATCCCGGCCTGACGTTCGCGCAATGGTCGGCCGGCACGGCGGCGCACTTCACGTTTTCACTGACGCCAACTGACACCAACCTCGCCGAGGGGCCGCTGTTCATCGCCATTGGCGTGGCCACGGCGAACGCGGGCGACGTGCCGTTGGCTTATTGCGCGACGGCGCGGCTGAAGGACTACGGCATCTTCCACGCCGCCGCACCGACGGTCCCCGACTACACGAGCTGGAGCAAGGCCGAAGCCGATGCCCGCTACGCACCGGCCGGCAGCGTCGGCCTGGCCACGAACGTGACCAGTGTCGGCGACGGCGCGCCGGGTTCCCTGGAAAGATTGGCGACCGCCGCGCTGGCTGTGCCCGCGTTGCGCACCGTGCTGACCGCCGCCACGGGCGAACTCCAGGATTGGGTGCTCGCCGCCGGCACCGATGCCAACGATCCGCTTCACCAACGACCCGACGACTTCGACCCCACCACCAACCCGCGCGTGTGGACGCGCAAACGCTGACCCAAGCATGACCACCTGGAAACAACTCTCGCCCGGCCTGCGCGCCGCCCTCGCCGCTCCCTGGCTGCTGATCGTCGCCGCCGTTGCCCTCGGCTCGACGCCTGCCCTGCGACAGGTGCTGATCGACGCGGCCAACCAGCCGACAGCCGACGTGAGCCTCTCGTCGCCACACTGGACCGGCACGCTCGACCCCGACCGCCTGCCCGCCGGCGTGCCGCAGTACCAGCGGGATGGCTCCGGCGCGCTGTCGCTGCCGGGCACCTTGGAGGCGGCCGGCTTGGTGAACGCCCGCGCCGGGCTGCTGACGAGCGGACTTTACGTCGCCAACGGCCAACTGCTCGTCATGGACGCGGACGGTCGGTTGTACTACACGAACGCCGGCGCGCTGACCGATCTCCAGGGCAATCTCCTCGACAGCGGCGGGAATCCGGTCGCGGATTTCTACGGCAACCGCTTCGTTGCCGGCAGCCTCTACGGCCCGGCGGGCCTGATCGTGGACGCGGGCGGCGTGACCTATGTCCCCAACGGCCTCTCGGTCTGGGGCGCAAACGCGGTCGCCGCGCCGCCCCCCGCCATCGCCGATGCCACCGACCTCGCCTCGGTGATCGCCGGCTTCAACGCGCTCAAGGCCGACGTGGCCGCTTACGGCTTCATCACGCAGTGATCCCCTCCGAAAACCAACATCCATGAAAACCAGACTCGGAACCCTCGCCTTCGCGGCCATGCTGACGGCCGCCGGCACCTCGCTCCACGCCCAGAACGCACCGCTGTCCCCGTACGGGCAACCCACCGTGCTGACCCACGAACAAGCCCAGGCGCAGAGCAAAACCCAGATGACCCAGGCGCAGGTCCAGTACATCGGCATCCTGGAGCGTGGCTTCGACCAACTTTCCAACATCGTCACCGCTAACCCGTACCACCTCAGCCAGGCCGACGTGGTCGCGGGCTTCGGCGATGCCTTCAACGCCCAGGTGCAGCAGGAGGGCGCGCTGATGCTCGCCACGATCATCAAGGCCAACAAGATCATTGGCCGCACCGACAAGTGGCTCGCCCAAGATTGGGTGATGGCCTGGATCGCAGCCTACAAACTCGATCCCGCCACCGGCAACCCCCTGCCCACGCCGTGAACCCTCCTCCCACGCACGGCTTCGTGCACGGTCCCGACCCGCTCACCGGCAGCACTCCGGACGGTCCGGAACACCCGGCGTGGATCGCCGCGCTCGCGGCGCTCCGCGAGCGGATCGAACGGCTCGAAGCCGACGTGCGCCACCTCCAGAGCCAACTGGCCAACCGCGCCTGAAATCCCGTGACGACTTCCTCCTGGCAAATCGGTCCGCCCGCGGGTCCCTGGCTCGATGCCACCGCGCTCGGCGTGGCGGATCTCGTGCGTCGGCGCGCCAGCGCGGCGCTGGACACCGTGACCTTCACCGTGTCGGCACGCGACGTGGACGCGCCGCCGCTCTACTCCCACGGCACGGTCCTCAAGATCCTGCGCGAGGGCGCGACATGGTTCGTCGGCCGCGTGACGCGCACCCCGGCCCACGCCGACGGCCGCGCGCACCGCCACACCTACGAACTCGGCGGCCCGTGGTGGCACCTCGAACACCTCGTCTACCAGCAGCCCTGGACCGTCCGGGGTGGCGCGGCGACGGCGCTCTCAAGCCGGCTGGTCCTCGGGCAAGGACCCGACGGCGGCGCGCGCACGAGCGGGCAGGTCCTCGCCGACGTGCTCGACTACGCGGTCGCCGCGGGCGCGCCGTTTCAGCGCGGGACGATCCTCGACGGGTTCGCCGTCCCGCTCGATCAGGTCAGCGACGTGACGTGCGCGGAGGTCGTCCGCAAGCTCCTGCGCTGGCACCCGGACGCGGTGGCGTGGTTCGACTACTCGACCGCGCCCGTGCCCACGTTCCACGTCCGGGCGCGCGGTGACCTCGCAGCGGTGGCGCTGCCCTTCGGCGCACCGGCGGTGCGGATCGGCGATCTCACCCGGCACGATGAACTCCACGCGCCGGCGGTGGTCATCCACTACGAGACGGTCGGGGCCGACGACGGGCAGGCGTACACCGACGCCGTCACCGACGCCGCGCCGGCCGGGGCCACGGGAGCGGAGTTCGGCGCGGTGGTGCTGACGATCCCGTTGCGCGGCGGCCTCGCGACGACGGTCAGCCAGAGCCTGGTGGTGCGGCCGGTCCCTGTCGGCGTCGATGACCCCGGTCTGCTCGACTACCTCAAGCTCAAGGACCCGGCGCTGACCACACTGCTCGGCGATGGCACCGTCACGCGGCTCGACATCACCGCGTGCACCCGCCGCCTGACCGATCCGGCCGCGGTGGAGCCCGACCCGTCGTCGGCGACCCGCACGCGCGCGGTCGCGCACAACCCCGACCTGGGCAACGAACTCGTGCAGGGAGCGATCACCCCGTGGATGATCAGCCGTTATGCGGTCCAGGCCCAGCAGCACACGATGGATTACCAGTTCACGTACGCGACGAGCGACGGCGCGACCCACGGACCGTTCGGCCGCTCGGTCAACCTGACGGCCACGGACGCGGCGCTGCCGTTCTACAGCACGCCCGTTGACCAGGTGCCCGGCGATGTCCCGCCGGTGGGTCTGGCAGCCAGTTACCTGGCCGCGCTGTCGGCGTTGCAGTGGTCCGGCAGCATCGTGGTCGAGGAATCCTCGGCCGGCCCGGCGTGCGCCGGGGCTGGGCTGGGCTGCGTGCTCAACATCACCTGCAGCCGGAACGCCGACTGGGCGGCGATGAACGCCCCGGTGGTCGAGGAAACGGTCGAAGCCGCGGCGGGCCGCACGACGCTGGTTTTCGGCCCCGCGCGGCACCTTTCCCCGCAGGATCTCGTCGCGCGCCTGCAAACGACCCGGCCCGGCGGCGCCGGCGGACGACAGAGCGTCGGCGCGCTGGCGACGGCCGCCAGCGATCAACGCACGAGCGGCCGACCGGCCGGGACGGACGGCACGCTCCAGAATCCTCTCCACACGCCC
>CAXTMD010000234.1:1938-3240 GCA_964245035.1 uncultured Chthoniobacterales bacterium | reverse complement strand
TTCCAAAGTAGGTTGGCCTCGGAGAAGCAACCGGACCTCGAAAAGCAGATTGGCCCGGGGTGAGTGCCGGCACCCGGGGCCAATCCTCTGCCCAACTCTCGCCAGGGTTACTTCACAATGATCTTGCCCGTGGCGAAATCGTAAAAGAAGCGGTAGCCATTCGTGTTGTAGTGTCCGGCGTTGTTCGGGTCCGGGTAGTAGTACAACACGGTGTTCAGATTGAAGTCATAGAGGTACGGGAACGGGAACACGGGGCTGGTGTAGAAGAAGTCGTTGCTCGCGAAGTCATAGAAGTAAACTCCGCTGTGGCCGTCGGCCGCGTCGAACACGTACTCGTAGCCCAGGTCGAAGTGATAGATGTAGTGCGGATCACCCAGGTACGCGTAGTAGCCGAAGAGGTTGCCATTGACCGGGAAGGCGAGGTAGTACACGCCGCTGCCCAGGTACACCTCGCCCGTGAAAAACGTCGGTAGCGTGAGGTCGTAGTACCGGTACACGTTGCCGGTGGGGTTGCCCACGAGGCTGGTCGGACCGGTGGCGGCCACGACCCGGCCGTCGCTTTGCAGCGCGAGTGACAAGACCTGCCGCCCATCACTGCCGACGACAAAGCTGCTGTCCTGCGTGCCGTCGCTCCCATAGCGCGCCACGCCGGTGACCGGCGAGGCGATCAGACTGCCCGTGGTGTAGATCGATCCGCCCACCAGGATCGAGCCGTCGGGCTGCGCGAGCACCGCGTTCGCCGTGTTGATTTGCACGTTGCCAATTGGGTAGAACCCGGTGTCGAGGCTGCCGTTGCCATGGAGCCGCAGCAGGGGTTCCACGCCACTGACGCCGTCGAACGAGGTGTAGCCTCCGCCGACGAGGATCCTGCCGTCGGCCTGCACCGCCAGCGACAGCACGCCGTAATTCGGGCCCGTGCCCACGTTGAAGGTCGTGTCGAGCGCGCCGTTGCCGTGGAGCCGGGCCACGCAGCTGGCCACCTGGCCGTCGTACGCGCTGAAGTGGCCGCCGATGAGCACCCGGCCGTCGGCCTGGACCGCGATGCTGCGCACGTCCCCGCCGTAGTTGTTGGGGGTGATCCCCGCGCCGCCCGCGTTGTAGGTCGGGTCCACGCTGCCGTTGGCGTTGAGCCGCACCAGGCCGGCGACGCCGACGCCGTTGAAGCTCTGGAACGCGCCGCCCACGAGAATCTGTCCGCTGGGCAGCACCTTCAGGGCATAGGCCACGCCGACCGCGCCGCCGTCGTCGACGACGCCGCTGCCGACGTTGAAGCTCGGGTCGAGGCTGCCGTCGGGGTTGAGG
>CAXTMD010000234.1:0-1928 GCA_964245035.1 uncultured Chthoniobacterales bacterium | reverse complement strand
CGCCGGGCGTCTGGTTGAGCACCGTGAAGCTGCCGGCGGCCAGGATCTTGCCGTCGGGCTGCACGGCCACGGCTTGGACGTTCGGCGGGTTGCTGCTGTACCCGCCGATGGCCAGACCGGGGTTGAAGGCGTCGAGGCTGCCGTCGGTGTGCAGCCGGGCCAGGGCGTTGCGCGCCGCCCCCTGGAACGTGGTGAACTCGCCGCCGACGATCGTCTCGTCGTTACCTTGCACGGCGACCGCCCGCACGGCCCCATTGGCGTCGGGGCCGACGGCGAAGGTCGGGTCCTGGTCGCCCGGCGTCTGGGCGGACGCGGACGAGACCGCGAGCAGCGGCAGGGCGGCGGCACACAGCAGACGCAGGGAGAGCGGGGTGAATTTTGTCGGGGTGAAGATTGGGCTGGTTTTCATCGGATGGAAGCGAGGCAGGAAGCCTTGACATCCCCTTCTCCCGTAAAAGGCGGCGAAAAGATTCGCGGTTTTCTCCGATCCGCGCGCCGCTGCCCACTTGCCGAAGCCCGGCCGTTTTCCTACAATGCCCTTCCGTGGCACACGCTCCTCTGAATTCGACGGCCGGCGGTCAGGCGGGTTTTGTCAGCACCCGCTGGAGCCTGCTGCTCGCCGCCGCCAACGGGCCGGGCGACGCGGAGACCATCCGGGCCGCGTGGGAGGATCTCTACCGGGTGTATTGCTACCCGGTGTACGCTTTCATCCGCCGCCGCCACTATCCGCGGCCGGCGGCGCAGGACCTGACGCAGGATTTTTTCGTGCACTTGGTGGAAAAAGGCACGCTGAGCCGGGCAGACCCGGACAAGGGCCGCTTCCGCACCTTTTTGCTCGGCGCGCTGGAGTATTTCCTGGCGGACGCCGCCCGCCGGGAGCACGCCCAGAAGCGCGGCGGCGGCAGCCGCTTCATCTTCCTGGATGACCCGGACACCGCCGAGCACGACTATGCGCTTGCCGCGCCGGTGTGGACGACCCCCGAGCGGTTGTTCGACGCGCGCTGGGCCGCGGCCGTGCTCGGGGTGGTCTTCCGCCGGCTGCGCGAGGAGATGACGCGCGGCGGCAAGGAACGGTTGTTCGAGGCGTTGCAGGACTACGTGGTCGGGGCCGAGGAAGCGCCGCTCCAGCAAACCGCCGACGCGCTGGGCCTCACGCTGCCCGCGCTCAAGAGCAGCATCCACCGGCTGCGGGTGCGCTACGGGGTGTTGTTGCGCGAGGAAGTCGCGCGCACCGTGGTCAACCCCGCCGACGTGGAGGCGGAGATGCACCATCTGCGGACGGCACTGCGGGCGGACTGAGTCCTTGCCTGCGCGAGACTTGCGGCTAGGATGGGGTGTCGTGAAGGCCCCACCGTCGTCGAAGGTGTGCCGTGTCTGCGGCAGGGCGTTTGCCCCGCACAGCAGCGGAACCGTGCGGCTTTGCCTGGGGTGTTTGTTTGACCCCGTGCCCGCCACGACGGACGGGGACATGGCGCCGGTTTGCCCCCGGTCGGACCTGCCGCCGACCGAGGCCGACCGGCGCTTCGCGCACTACGAGATCGAAGCCGGGCCGGACGGCGTGCCCGTCGAACTGGGCCGCGGGGCGATGGGCGTCACGTACCGCGCGCAAGACACGGTCCTGCGCTGCACGGTCGCCCTGAAGGTGGTCAACCCCGAACTCGCCGACAACCCGCGCGCCCGCGCCCGTTTCCTGCGCGAGGCGCAGGCGGCGGCCCGGCTGCGCCACCCGCACGTGGCCAGCGTGCTCTTTTTCGGCGAACGGCCGGCGGACCGGCAGCCGTTTTACGCCATGGAACTCGTCGAGGGCGAGACCTTGCAGGCGCGGGTGCGCCGCGCGGGCGGGCTGCCGACGGACACCGTCTTGGAAATTGGCACGCAGATCGCCGACGCGCTCGCCGCCGCCGAGGCGCAGGGACTCACGCACCGGG
>CAXTMD010000233.1:0-7438 GCA_964245035.1 uncultured Chthoniobacterales bacterium | reverse complement strand
GCCCCGCTGTCCCCAACCCCCTCCCTATGGCTGAAGGCGAATGGATCGAAACCGACGTGCCCGCACGCATGGACCGGCTGCCGTGGAGTCGCTGGCATTGGCTGATCGTCACGGCCCTCGGGGTCACCTGGATCCTCGACGGGTTGGAGGTCACGCTGGCGGGGGCGCTGGGCGTCACGCTCAAGGATCCGGCGGCGCTTGGCTTGAGCGACTGGCAAGTCGGCGCGAGCGCGTCGTTTTACCTCGCCGGGGCGGTGCTCGGCGCGCTGGTGTTCGGTTACGGCACGGACCGGCTCGGGCGAAAGAAGCTGTTCTATGTCACGCTCTCGCTCTACCTGCTGGCAACGGCGGCGACGGCGACCTCGTGGAATTTTGCCTCCTACGCGGTTTTCCGCTTCCTGACGGGGGCCGGCATCGGTGGGGAATACGCCGCGATCAACTCCGCCGTGGACGAGTTGATCCCGGCCCGGGTGCGCGGCCGGGTGGACCTGATCATCAATTCCACGTATTGGATCGGCGCGGCGCTCGGCGCGGCGGCCACCGTGTTCCTGCTCGACCCGGAACACCTGCCGGTGCGCTACGGCTGGCGGTTCGCGTTCGGCATCGGCGCGGTGTTGGGGTTGGTCGTGCTCTACTTCCGCCACTGGGTGCCGGAGAGCCCGCGCTGGCTGATGATCCACGACCAAAAAGAGGAGGCTGACCGCATCGTGGCCGAGGTCGAAAAGGCCGTCACCGACCAGCATCCCGAAAGCCTGCCGCCGCCCGAGGGCCAGAAAACCCGCCTGCGCGAACGCGCCCACACCCCCTGGTCGGAAATCTGGGACGCCATCGTGCACGGACACCGCAAGAGCAGCCTGCTCGGCCTCTCGCTGATGGTGGCGCAGGCGTTCTTTTACAACGCCATCTTTTTCAACATGGCGCAGTTCCTGGAAAAGTTTTACCACATTCCGGGTCACAAGGGCAGCCTGTACCTGCTCGTCTTCGCGTTGGGCAACGCGTGTGGACCGATCCTCATCGGCCACCTGTTCGACACGGTCGGACGCAAGCCGATGATTGCCGGCACCTACGCGCTCTCCGGCGTGCTGCTGGCGATCACGGGTTGGATGTTCAACGCCGGGATCCTGACGGCCGCGACGCAGACGGCCGCGTGGACGGTGATTTTCTTTATCGCCTCGTCGGCGGCAAGCGCGGCATATCTGACGGTCAGCGAACTCTTTCCGCTGGAGATCCGTGCGCTGGCCATCGCGCTGTTCTACGCGGTCGGTACGCTGGTGGGCGGGGTCGGCGCGCCGGCGTTGTTTGGCTGGCTGATGGAGCAGCCGTCCCGGGCCTATCTGTTCGGCGGCTACCTGCTCGGGGCGGCGCTGATGGTGGGTGCGGCCGTCGTCGAGATCGCCATCGGCGTGAAGGCCGAGGGGCAATCGCTGGAAAACCTCGCCGCGCCGCTCGCCGCGCGAGAATAGGAAAACCTTGCACGTTGGTCTTGTGAAGCATGGCGGCGTCCGGTACGATTGGTGATTGCCATGATCGGATTTGAGCGTTCGGACGATTATCAGCCGTTGTTCTGGGTCGGCGGTCGGCCGGTCCACGTGACCATGTTGCTCGTGGGGGTGCACGTCCTGGCGCTCGTGGTGAGCAGCTTGCTGCACGGTTTGGTGGGCTGGAGCCCGCAGTTTGCAATGCTGTTCAGCGCCTCGGCGGTGCTGCACGGCGAGGTGTGGCGGTTGGTGACGTACCCCTTCGCACACGACCTTTCGCTCGGGTTCGCGTTCAGCATGTTCATCCTGGCCTTTATCGGACGGGAAGTGGAGCGGTTCTTCGGGCGGACGATGTTCATCTGGCTCTACACGGGTCTGGTTCTGACCGGCTCGCTGACGCTCCTCGCGTTGCATTATCTTCCCAACGCGGACGCGGGTGACGCCCAGTGGCTCGACGGGGGCAACTTGGTGCTTTTCGGGGTGTTCATCGCCTTCGCGATCCTTTATCCGAACATGCAGGTCTACTTCTGGATTCCCTCGGTGTGGATCGTCTACACGCTGCTGGGGATCGGGACGCTGGCCTGCTTTGCCAACCACGCGTGGCACCTGATGACCACCTTCTGGATCAGCGTGGCCTTCGCCTACTTCTACACCCAGTACGCCCGGGTTGGCAGCGAAGCATTTGGACCGTTGGCAAACTGGCGGGCTTACCTGCCGCGCCGCACCGTGCGGCGTGAACTGCCGCCGCAGCCGCGTTCGCGGCGGGTGGTGGATGTCCCCGCGCACGTCAGCAAGATGTCCGGCGGCGTCAGCCCGGTTGCCAGCAGCGAGCGGGGCGACAACGTCCACGAATCCATTGACCCGCTGCTCGACAAGATCAGCAAGCACGGGTTGGCAAGCCTGACGCACAGCGAACGTGCCACTCTGGAGCGCGCGCGGGTTTCTCTCCTGCGCAAGGAGCGGGGCGGCTAGGCGGATGGACGCGTCACGATCCCCGCTCGAAGAACTTCGCGCGATTGTCGCCCGGCTCCGTGCGCCCGACGGCTGCCCGTGGGACCGCGAGCAAACGCACGCCAGCCTGCGCACCGCGTTGCTGGAGGAAACCTACGAGGTGCTCGCCGCCATCGAGGCCGGCGACGACCCCAATCTGCGCGAGGAACTCGGCGACCTCCTGCTGCACGTGGTTCTGCACGCACAGATCGCCGCGGAGCGCGGGGCGTTCGACTTCGACGCCGTCGCGCGCGAGATCGGCGAAAAGATGGTTCGCCGACACCCACACGTCTTCGGCGGTGACCGTCTCGCCGACACGGCCGCCGTGCTCGTGCGCTGGGACGAGATCAAGCGGCGCGAGAAGGAGGCGGCCGGCCGCGCCGGGGCAGGGGAGCCCTCGCAGATGGATGGCGTGCCCGCCATGCTGCCGGCCCTGATGCGCGCGCAGAAGGCGCAGGAGAAAGCCGCCAAGGTGGGTTTTGACTGGCAGCGGGTCGAGGACGTGCTGGCCAAGGTGCGCGAAGAGATCAAGGAGATCGAGGAAGCGCCCCCCGCCGACGCCGAAGCCGTGGCTGGGGAGATCGGCGACCTGCTCTTTGCCGCCGTCAACCTCGCCCGCTGGCACAAGCTCGACGCCGAGACGACGCTGCGCCGCGCCACGGACAAGTTCGTGCGGCGCTTCCGGTACGTCGAGGCAGCGCTCCGGGCGCGCGGGCAGGCGTGGGACGCGGCGACGTTCGAGCAGATGGACGTCCTCTGGGAAGCCGCCAAAGCTTTGGAGTCCTGAAGCCATTTTGGTGAACAATTTTCACCGCGGATGGTCTATATTAGAGTAACAAAACCCGGCTGGCTTGCCAGCCACCAAACCTACCATGTACATCCTTCTGCTCCTGCTCTCCTTCGGTCTTTCGGGGATCGCGGCGCTTTACGTCAAAAGCCAGATCGCCAAGTATAGCCAAGTGCCCGCCACCAGCGGCCTGACCGGCGCGCAAACCGCCGAGCACATCCTGCGGGCCAACGGCATCTACGACGTCAGCGTCGTGCCAGCCAACGGCGGCATGATGGGCGACCACTACAATCCGGCCAACAAAACGGTGAACCTATCCCCTGACGTATACGACGGACGCTCTACCGCGGCGGTTGGTGTCGCGGCGCACGAATGCGGCCACGCCATCCAGCACCAGCAAGCCTACGCTCCGCTGCAGTTACGCGCGGCGGTGGTCGGCATCACGCAGTTCAGCTCGTCGCTGTATTATCCCCTGTTCCTCGTCATGATCATGGGGTTCATCGCTCCGCACACCGGCTACACGATCATGGCGGCCATCGCGCTGATCATCATGCTTTTCCAGTTGGTGACCTTGCCGGTAGAGTTTGACGCTTCCCGCCGTGCCAAGCAGATCCTGCCGAGCCTGGGCATCATCCATGGTCCGGCGGAGTCGCAGGCGGTCAGCCGCGTGCTCAACGCCGCCGCGCTGACGTACGTTGCTGCTTTCCTGGTGTCGATGGCCAACGTGCTCTATTACCTGATGCTGGCCAACGGCGGCCGCCGTCGGTAAAAGCGGCTTCACTTCCCCGGTTGCCGCGCGCGGCCGGTGCGTATACCCTGCCTTCCCGTTTTCGCGGGGAGGCGGGGTTTTTGTTTCCCGCCGCCACTTTTTCGTCCTTATGTCCCAGCCAAGTCCCAAGACCAACACCGAACGCATGGAGAAGATCGTCAGCCTGTGCAAGGAGCGCGGCTTCGTCTTCCAATCGAGCGAGATCTACGGCGGGCTGAACGGTTGCTGGGACTACGGCCCGCTGGGCGTCGAACTCAAGCGCAACCTGAAGGAGTTCTGGTGGCGGCGCATGACCCGCGAGCGCGACGATGTCGTCGGCCTCGACGGTTCCATCCTGATGAACCGCCGCGTCTGGCAGGCGAGCGGCCACGAGGCGACCTTTTCCGACCCGATGGTGGATTGCCGCAACTGCAAGTCGCGCCTGCGCGCCGACCAGCTTCCCGTCGGGAAGGAAGGCAAGCCGCAGTGCCCCGTCTGCGGGTCCTACGACCTGACGGAAGCGCGTGCCTTCAACCTGATGTTCAAGACCTACGTTGGCGCTTCGGAGGACGAGAGTAACATCGCGTACCTGCGGCCCGAAACGGCGCAGGCAATCTTCGTGCAGTTCAAGAACGTGCTCAGCGTCGCGCGCAAGAAGCTGCCTTTCGGCATCGCGCAGATCGGCAAGGCGTTTCGCAACGAGATCAATCCGCGCAACTTCACGTTTCGCTCGCGCGAGTTCGAGCAGATGGAACTGGAATACTTCTGCCGACCCGGGCAGGGAATGGACCTCCTGCACTACTGGCTGGAGGAACGCCTCAAGTTCTACGAGGACATCGGCATCCCGCGCGCCAAACTGAAGGTGCTCGATGTACCGGCCGAGGAGCGTTCGCATTATTCCAAGGGCACGTTCGATATCGAATACGAGTTCCCCTTCGGCGTGCAGGAACTCGAAGGCGTGGCGTACCGCACCGACTACGATCTAAAGCAACACCAGGAACACAGCGGCAAACCGCTGGAGTACTTCGACGAAGAGACGAAGGAAAAATTTATCCCGCACGTGGTTGAGCCGAGCGCCGGCGTGGACCGCACGGTGCTCGCGCTGCTCTGCGAGGCGTACGACGAGGAGACGATCACCGGCGAGGACGGCAAGACCGACACCCGCACGGTGCTGCGTTTCCACCCGCGCATGGCCCCGATCAAGTGCGGCGTGTTCCCGCTGTTGAAGAACAAGCCCGAACTCGTCGCCAAGGCGAAGGAAGTGCTCGCCCTGCTGCGTCCGCACATGAACGTCTTCTACGACCAGACCGGGGCCATCGGCCGCCGCTACCGCCGCCAGGACGAGGCGGGAACCCCGTTCGGGGTCACCATCGACTTCGAGACGCTCGGCGAGCGCAGCGCGGAGTTGAAGGAAACCGTGACCTTGCGCCACCGCGACAGCATGCAGCAGGAACGCCTGCCCATCGCCGATCTACCGGCGTACCTGCTGGCGCGGATCACGTGATCCGCTTCGTGTTCTCCGGAGCGCGGTCACCACGCGTTTGATGTCCGGATGGTGGCAGCCAGTTTGGCCGGTGGACGACGGATGGCTTTCGCACCCGAGTTCCGCTTGGCACGATTTGCCTTGGCAAGGGCGGGTTGCTTTGCTAGGAACTGCCCTGCGGTGACTGTGCCACCATCCGACCGGGGCAACCTGCTACCAACCTAGAATCGTCTCGTCCTGCCATGAAACGTTCTCTCTTGCTCAAGGTGCCCTTGCTAGCCGCCGCCACGATCACTGCTCCCGTCCTCCACGCCGCCGTTGTCTACTCCAACGGTGCGATTGATGGAACCAACGATTCTTACTTCATCACCAATCCCGAGAGCATCACGAACTCGTTTGTCTCGACCGACGCTGCGATCCTCACCTCGGTTGAACTCGGTTTATTTGTCTACTCGGGCACACCTGGGTCCCTGCAATGGCAGGTTGGCACCACGCCTTTTGGGTCAGAGATCAGTTCAGGCACCGCTAGTCCTGCCAACACTTTTCACAACGCGGGTCCCTTTGATGGCACGACTTACGACTCGACCTTCACTTTGACCGGCCTTCTGCCGAGCGCAGGCACTTACTACCTGACCTTGTCCAATGGCCTGAGCAGCGATGGCACCCAACTGGGTTGGGACGAGAACGATGGCCCCTCCACCGTGCAGGGTCTCTATGGCGGCATGCCCTTTACCCCTGAGGGCTCCGAGTCCTTCACCCTTTCCGGTACCAGCGTCGTGCCCGAGCCCTCTACCTGCGCACTGCTCGGCCTGGGGGCGGTACTCTTGGGCTACAACATCGCTCGCCGCCGCATCGCGTAGGCCGCCCGGAACTCTTTGGTTCCGCTAAACCGCCTGTTCTAGCTCCATGCCGGGTGGGGCTTTCTGTTCGCTGAGCCGGCTTAATCAGGCTACGTCGCTCGTGTGCAAAAGCAGTCTGCCGGCCGTCTGGACATCAAACGTGTTGTGGCCACACCCACGCCGGAGCTGAAGAACCAAGCGAGAGTCGCCAGGGACTTCAATTTTCCCCCGCCGACTCCGGCGCACGGTCCTCGAAGCGCGTGAACTCTTCCAGAAAGGTCAGCTTCACGTCGTCCGTAGGACCATTACGCTGCTTGGCGATGATCAACGTCGCCCGCCCCTGGGCTTCGTCCTTCTCCTCCTCGGTGTCGGCGTAATACTTGTCGCGGAAAAGTAGGCCCACCAAGTCGGCGTCCTGCTCGATGCTGCCGGACTCGCGCAGATCGGACAACCGGGGACGACCCTTGGAGTCGCCGGAACGGGACTCCGGGTTCCGGTTCAACTGCGCCAGCACGATGATCGGGATGTTCAATTCCTTGGCCAGCGACTTGATGCCCGCGGAAATCTCCGCGATTTCGATCTGTCGGTTCTCCTGCGCGCGGCGGCTGGGCGAACGCAGAAGCTGCAAGTAGTCTATGACGATCAGCTTTATGTCGTGCTTCTGCTTGAGTCGGCGCGCCTTGGCGCGCAGGTCGAGGATGCTCAATCCCGACGTAACGTCGATGAACATCTCGCTGTCGGCCAGTTTGCTCGCGGCGGTCGTCAGGTTCGGGAAGTCGCGCTCGCTCAGAAAACCGTCGCGGATCTTCTTCAGGTTCACGCGCGCCATCGAGCCGAGCAGACGCTGGACGAGTTGCTGGCTGTTCATTTCCAGCGAGAACACCGCCACCGGATGCTTGCCGACCACCGCGACGTGCTCGGCGATGTTCATGGCGAGCGCCGTCTTACCCATCGACGGGCGGGCGGCGATGACGATCATCTCCGCGCCGTGCAGGCCGCTGGTCATCTTGTCGAGGTCGGAGAACCCGGTCGGCAGCCCCGTGATCGCCCCGCGCCGCTCGTAGAGTTGTTCGATGGTTTCGATGGCTTGCATGACTTGGTCCTTCATCTTGG
>CAXTMD010000232.1:1158-7458 GCA_964245035.1 uncultured Chthoniobacterales bacterium | reverse complement strand
CGCCAGGGTTCACGTCCACCGTTCGGGCCGTCCGCTCTGTAGGCGCGGGCCTAACAGCAACTGTGAGGATTAGGCGGTGGTTTGGAGTGGGGCTTTGAGCAGGCTGTTGAGATGGAGCAGGAGCTTCCGCATGACGGCAGTCAAAGCGACTTTGGCAGGTTTACCCTTGGCACGAAGGGCCTGGTAGTACGTTTTGATGAGTGGGTTGTGCAGCGTGGCGCAGAGTGCCGCCATGTAGAGGGCTTTGCGAGCAGGAGCACGCCCGCCGCGGATGTGGCGCTGACCCCGGATCGGTCCGCTGTCTGCGTTCATGGGAGCGACCCCGGCCAAGGCGGCGATGGCCCCGCGCGAGAGCTTGCCCAACTCTGGCAGGTAAGCCAGCAGCGTGTAGGCGCTCACCGCTCCGACGCCCGCCACCTGGGTCAACTGCTCCACACGTGCTTTCACTTCGGCGGCAACGGCGAGTAGTTCGGCGATCTGCGCCTCGATCTTGGCCAAGTGGGCGGCGAGTTGTTTTTGCAAAAGCGCCGCTTCTTTTTTGACGCCAGGATGAAGGTGGTGCTCGTCGCGCCGGGCTTCCAGGGCTACGAGTTCCTTGAGTTGGTCGCGGCGGATCACCAAAGCCACCAGCGCCGCTTCGCTCTCGGGTAGTGGTTTCTAGCTAAATGACCGGTTGTTGGTTGTAGTGATGGATAAACAGGCGCAGGGCGAGTTCGTGCATGCGCTCGCACTTGGAGAAGGAAAGTGTGCGGCGCACGAAGCGGCCCAGGCGTTGGCGCAGGGTGTTGTTGCAGCGTTCGACGTGGCAGGTTTGGCCCGCGCCCTTGCCGGTGCAGCGGTGGGTGCGCCGCGGGAAGGTTTCGTGGTAGGCCAGCCAGAAGTCGCTGCGGGTGGCCCGGCAGCGGTACGCGGGCGGGATACGTGCCCGCAACGCACGGGCCGCGTCGGCGGAACGATCCCCCACGAAGCAGGCGACGATCTGGCGGGTCTGACGGCAGAGGGCCAGCCACACCCAGCGGGCATTGCGCTTCGAGCCGACGAAGCTCCAAAGCTCGTCGAGTGCGAGCACGCCGCCCGCTTCGGCGGGCAACAAGGTCTCGCTCAGCGGTGGGAGGGCGCTGGCTTTTTTGCAACCAACCGGTGAGCGTGTTGCGCCCCACGCCAAAGACGCGTGCCGCCGCCCGCAGGCTCAGCCGCTCGGTGGCCACGGCACGCAGCCCCTCCTCCTGGCGAGCGGGTGTGGCCGCACGGCTCTTGGGAGCCAACCCCCGGCACGCTCCGCACGCCCGGCAGCGGAACTGCTGCTGGCCACAGGCGTTCTTGCCGTTTTTGACGATGTGCTCGCTGCCGCAACGCGTGCAGCGCGGGGCCGCTGCCACCGCCAAAGAGGATGTTCTTGCCATCGCTCAGCCTCGCCCATGACCTTGCCGCTGTCACTTACCTAGAAACCACTACCCGCCATTCCAGACCTAGAGTCTGTTATGAACTGGGTGGAAGGATGCGGTAAGTTGGTGGATGGATCAACCAGCGGTTCGCAGAGCCTACCAGAGCGATGTCAGCGACGAGGAGTGGACGTTTGTGGTGAGCTACCTGTGCCTTTTGCGTGAGGATGCCAAACAGCGGGTGTACGCTCTGCGCGAGGTGTTCAACGCGTTGCGCTGCCTGGTGTGGGCGGGTTGTCCGTGGCGGGGGCTGCCGCACGATCTGCCGCCTTGGGAGATGGTTTATCAGCAGAGCCAGCGCTGGATCAAGGCCGGTGTCTTCGAAACGATGTGCCATGACCTGCGCGTGCTCCTGCGCCTGGTGGCCGGGCGCGCGGCCGGTCCCACCGCAGCCATCTTCGACGGGCGCACGCTGCAAAGCAGCCCGGAAAGTGGCGCGCGAGCCGGCTACGACGGCCACAAGAAAAAGAAGGGCAGCAAGACCCACGTCGCCGTGGATACGCTCGGTCATTTGCTCGCCCTGCATGTCACCGCCGCCAACCAACAAGAACGCGACCAGGTGGAAGTGCTGGCCGCCGCCGTGCAGGAGGCGACCCACGAAAACGTGGAACTCGCCTTCGAGGACCAGGGCTACACCGGCAAAAAGGCCGCCGAAGCAGCAGACCAGCACGGCATCCAACTGGAGGTGGTCAAACTGGCCGAGGCCAAGAAGGGCTTCGTACTCCTGCCACGCAGGTGGGTGGTGGAGCGTTCCTTCGGCTGGATCGCTCGCTGCCGCCGCCTGGCGCGCGATTACGAGCGGCTACCCACTACCTTGGCCGGACTCGCCTGGATGTTCTTTGCCGGCCTGCTACTCGCCCGCTTCCACCTCTAAGAAATTGATAACAGGCTCTAGGTTCAGGGTGGCTAGCGAAGTAGAGCGCCAAAAATGACGTAAACGATTTTCGATCAATTTGCGGAGGCAAAGCAATAATCTTACAAGGATCATCGGATGCACCCGCGGTTCGCCGTCAGCAACAATGCGGCAGCCGCATGTAGTGCACAACTGAAATGCGTTGGACGTGTACCGTGCGTGTGGTCGTTACACAAACTCCGCGCAGATGCCAGCGTAACTGAAGCGAACTGGGAGAAGCGCAGATCACCGTTAGCTAGCCTCAAACTACCTGTTCAATACCCACCGTTCCTTGGTACACCGAAAACGACTGGCATTCCGTTTAGTTTTCTGACAATGTCATACTTGCGATTGTTCATTGATCTCGTCCAAGGTAATTGTCTCGATTTGTATGCGCATCATCTCTGTTTGTGCCCCACGCGTTGTAGAAGCTAAGTGTTGCAAGCAAACCCGCCGGAACAAAAGCATGACCTGAGCGGCTTCACGGAGGAAACTAACAGCCTGTTGACTGGCAGTCGCCGCCGGAAACATTGCTGCCCGCGGCATGGTATCCGCACCCGCGAACCAAGATGATCAAAGTATGCTCAGAGAGATAAAATCCACGCGCGTGCGGATTGCGGCAGGCTGTTGTTTGATTGTTCTCATCGCTGCTTTTTCCGCGTGGTTGTGGGTGAACATGCTGCAACCCCTCGCGGTGATTAGCGGATTTGTTTGTCTGGCAGGGATGCTTCTTATGTGCCAAGGCATCAAGGAGCGTTGAGAGCTGCTGCAATGTGCCTAGGCTGGTTCGATGTCGATCATGGCCGCTCGCTTCGCCCGCCAAGCGCCACCGGAAGTGCACACACAGGATGTGAAACCGGCTCCAACTCTCAGCAGGCGGGACAGCTCTGATTGCCTCAGAATCGTCGAGGTGAGAGGCTGGTCTGAGCCACGAAGCCCCCGGCGGGTTCCTCCGGCACGATGGAAGAGAAAGTTCTATGGATTCTCCCGCTAAAGACAGACCGATCACTGACTTGGACATCCGTGATGCGTTGCAGCGCATCACGGGAAGTCGGATTTTCGGTAACTCCAAAAGATTGTGCCGGTTCTTAGAGTTTACCGTCCACAGCGTCCTGAACGGTAAAGGGGACGAGTTGAAAGAAACTTCCATTGGCGTCCACGTCTACGACCGCAAGGCTGCCTACGAGAAGAGTGAAGATACCATTGTACGCACCGAAGCCCGCCGATTGCGGAACAAGCTCAAAGAGTACTACGCTACGGAGGGTCGCACCAACCCGGTGGCTATCCAGTACCGCACAGGCAGCTACGTGCCGCTTTTTATACGCCAAGAGAATCTAGGCCCCGAACTGGCTGAGCCATCGTCGAGCAAGGAGATGCCCCGGACGGACGCCGGACTGCGGACCGGCGTCTTGACTGCGGTCCTGCCCCTGATTGATCTTTCCGGCTCCAGCTTTTCCGCGAAGTGCGCGAGCGGTCTGACCGAAGAACTCAGCCACGGCTGGATGCACGTCGAGGGGGTTCACATCATCAGCTTGGAAGGTCCTTCTTCTGCCCCGGCTGCCAGTGACGCGATGGAGCGGGCGCAGAAGCAGGGGGTTCAGATCGTTTTAGGTGGGTCTGTCTGGGAAGAAAACCAGTGTCTGCGCGTGACGATCCGCGTGGCGCGCCCGAGTGGGCTGCTGGTGTGGTCGCAACGCTTCGTAGCCAAGGCGGACCCGCCGGGCCTGCTCATCCTGACCACGCAACTGGCTTCCGCCCTAATCAGCCGTTTGCGGCCCGAGCTTTCCGCAATCCGTCAGCAGGGCCATCCGATCAGCCCCGAACTGATGGCCGTTATTCCGGTGCTCTACGAAGCGGAGTCTCTGCTCGAAGCCGGCACGATGGCCGACCTCCAGTTAGCCCAGGCGAAGTTTGAAGGCGTCGTCCGCTCCCTGCCCGATCTCGCCCGGCCGCACTGCGGGATTGCCAACTGCTGCTGCGTCGCCACGCTGCACGGCGTCGCCAAACCAGCGGCCGTGGTCCGGCAGGCGCGCAACGCGGCGGAGCGGGCGCTGGAACTCGACCCGGAGATGAGCCTGGCCCAAACCAGCCTCGCCTGCGTCAACCTGCTGGAGTGGAAATGGGCGGAGGCGAACGCGCTCTTCCAGCGGGCCGTCGGCGCGGGGCGGCATGTCTTTGCCTCCCGTCAGTACGCGCTCTACTTCGCCGCGCTGGGGTACTTCGACCAGGCCGAATACTTCATTGAGCAAGCCCAGCGCATCGACCCGTTTTCAGGCAGGCAGAAGCTGGTGCGCAGCCTCATCTACTATTTCATGCGACGTTCCGAGGAGCTGGAGCAAACATTTTCCGAAGTGGGCTCCCAGGCGGAGACCATGCCGGCTGAGTCGCGCCTGGTGCTGGCGTACGACCACGTCGTCCACGGCCGCCATGAGGAGGCCAGAAGGGTAGCCCTGGGTTGCCGCCGCAGCCTCGGCACGCAGCCTGGCCAAATGGCCATTGTCGCCGAAATTCTCGCCCTAGCCGGCGACGAAACGCAGGCGCGCCACCTCGTGAAGGTATTCAAGTTCTTCTCGCCCGCGCCGCCGATCAGTTCCTACCGCCAGGCCCTGCTGGCGTTGAGCTTCGGCCAGGTGGAGGACGCCTGGACCTACCTGGCCAAGGCCGTCGAAGACCGTGAGCCTGGCCTGCTGTGGCTGAACGTGGAACCGCGCCTGGACTCCCTGCGCAGCGACCCGCGCTTCGCCGAGATGGCTGAACAGGTGTTCCCGACCGACTGATGCCGCCGTGTCGTCACGGTTAGCTCACCCCGCATCACCTGACTAATATTCCGCCGGGAGCGCACAAAGGGCGTGCACGGACGACGGGCAGTGTTCGCGGGCCTTTGCCAGGGCTGCCATGCGTGTGGCGACGAGTTCACTCATCCACACGGCGGTAGTCAGGGGCGGTGACCCTGGCAGACGAAGACGACTCATTGATGAAGCCAGGTTCGACAACCAAGGTGAACGAAGGGGCGGCGAGCGATCAGGAACTGATGCGCCGAATCGTGGTGGGCGAACAGCGGGCACTGGTCCAGCTCCACGACCGCCATCTGCTGCTCCTGCGCAAGATCGTGACTGAGATGGTGGCCGACGCCTTCGACACGGAAGAAATCTTGCAGGACGTGTTTGCAATTGTGTGGCGGCGGGCCGCCAGCTTCGATGCCCGACGGGGTGAGCCGCTGGGATGGATCATCCGGGTCGCACGCCGCCGAGCGCTCGATCACCTGCGAAAAACCAGCCGCCGGCCAGTGTGCAGTGTCCGTTGGGAGCCCTACACCACACGGAATCCAGACACAGATTTGGAACCTTTGGAATGGGCTTGGTCGGTCGAGAGCCAAGTGGACAGTCAGGACCTCGGGCAGCAACTCGGCCGGCTCGTGGAAGAACTGCCTGCCACCCAGCGAGACGTGTTGCGACTGACGTACTACGAAGAACTGAGCCAGAGGCAAATCGTCGCCCGGATCGGCATCTCGCTGGGCAGGGTCAAGAGCTGTCTCGCCATCGCGCACCGCCGATTGTCGGAGAGGGCCGGCCACTTGCGCGAGGATCTGAACTCCAGATGATCGCCCGCTGTTTCTGGAGACAGTGCCGCTGGGCGCTGGCCGGCGCTTTCCTGCTCGGCAATCTGCCGCTCGGCCGCGGCCAAGATCAGGCACCGCCTTCGCCCGACAAACCCTGGCAGCCTCCCCGGCTGCCGGCGGCCGAGGCCGCGCTGGCGCAGAGGACAAGCCGCTACGATGCGGGGAGCGTCGCCGCTATCGATCCGGCGAAGGTTTACGCGCTGCCCGAACTCATCGACATCGCCGAGCGCAACAACCCGCAGACGCGCATCGCCTGGGAACAGGCCCGCGCCGCCGCAGCGGTGGTGGGCCTGAGCAAGAGCGCGTATTACCCGGTCCTTATCGGGTCGGCGGCGACGCAGTACCAG
>CAXTMD010000232.1:0-1148 GCA_964245035.1 uncultured Chthoniobacterales bacterium | reverse complement strand
CCCCCAACCCATCCCGGGGGGGGGTGTCGGGGGGGGGGGGGGGGCCGGGGGGGGGTGTACCGGCGGGGGGGGGGGCCCCCACCGCCGCCAGCACCGCCGGCGCGTTGGTCTCGGTGACGGGCGGCGACACGCTCATCACCAACGACTGGAACTCCGCCGCTTCGCTCAACGTGCAGTGGCTGCTCTTTGACTTCGGCGGGCGCGACGCGCAGGTGGCCGGCGCGCGCGCCAATTTGCTCGCGGCCAACATGAGCTTTAACGCCACCCACCAGGAGATTATTTACCGTGTCACGCAGCTTTTCTACTCCTACAACGCCGCCCGGCAAAAGCTGGCCGCCGCCGTGACGAGCCGCCGCGCCGCCGCGACCGTCTTGGCGGCGGCCAAGACCAAGGTGGCCGTGGGTTTGGCCAAGCTAGGCGACGAGTTGCGCGCGGAGCAGCAGGACGCGCAGGCCGAGTTCGACCTGGTCACCTCGCGGGCCGGCCTGGCGGACGCGGAGTCCGCGCTCATCGCCGGCCTGAGCGTGCCGCCGACGAGCGCCCTGCGTGTGGCCGAGATGCCTGGCCTGCGCCCGAGCCGCGAGATCACGCCCGCCCTCGACGCTCTCGTGGAGCGCGCCTTATCCCACCGGCCGGAACTCGTCGCCCTCCTGGCCAACGTGCGCGCGTCCCGCGAGTTGATCCGCAAGGTGCGCGCGGAGTATTTCCCGACGGTTTCCTTCACGGGCAACAGCGTCTACGCCAACCTGGACAACAGCGCCGACGGCGGTCCGTATTTCGACGCGCACGACTACGCCTACACCGCACTCTTGTCGGTCAATTGGCTGTTCTTCGACGGCTTCGCGCGCGACAACCAGATGCGTCTCGCGCAATCCCAGCTGCGCGCCGCCGAGAGCCGCCTAGCGCAGGCGCGGGACGAGACCGTGCGCGAGGTCTGGCAGGCGTACACGGACTTCCGGGCGTCGTTCGTCCGGCGGGACGCCTCCGCGCGGTCGCTGACGGCCGCCGAGGCGGCCTTCGACGTGACCCTGCGCTACTACGAACAAGGGTTGGCCACTTATCCTGAGGTGGTCGACGCCGAACGCGCCGCCGCCACCGCGCGCGCGGTGCGCAGCGGCGTGGTCAGCACCTCCTTGTCGCCGCGCAGC
>CAXTMD010000231.1:0-7466 GCA_964245035.1 uncultured Chthoniobacterales bacterium | reverse complement strand
ATCCTGATCGGCGCGGGCACCCTGCGGGCGGACAACCCGCGGCTGACCGTGCGCGGGGTGCCGGGGGCCACGCGGCAGCCCTGGCGGGTGGTGCTCACCCGCGGCGGCGACCTGCCGGCGGACAGCCACCTTTTCACCGACGAATGGAAGGAGCGCACGCTCGTCTTCCGGGATCAGCCCCTGGCGGAAACCCTCGCCGAACTCGGCCGGCGGCAGGTCACCAGCGTGCTCATCGAGGGCGGCGGGCAGGTGCTCGGGCAGGCGTTCGACGCGGGCCTGGTGGACGCCGTGCAAATTTATTTTACGCCCTGGGTGTCGGGGGGCGCGCACCTGGCGGTCGCCGGGACCACCGGTGCATCTGCGCTGGGCTCAGGCCGTTGCGAGGGGTGTTTTCAGCGGTTGGGCGCGGACGTGGTCTTCACCGGAGAAATGACCCGCGAGCGAAGTTGAGGCCAGTTGAAGAACATGCTACGATATAGCGTCACAACCACTATGAAAAAGTTGCTTCTTCTGATGGCAGTTTTGGTGGGCGTCGGGCTGTTCGCAACGCCGCAGGCGCAGGCAGGAGTGTTCGTCAGCGTCGGAGTGCCGGTGGCTCCGTTCTACGGCTACGGCTATCCGTACGGTTATGGCTACGGCTATCCGTATGGTTATGGCTTTGGCGGCTATCCGTATGGCTTCTACGGTGGCGGCTTCTACGGCCGTGGGTTCTATGGTCCCGGATACGGCTACTATGGCCGGGGGTATTATGGTGGCCGCGGTTATTACGGCGGTCGCGGTTATTACGGGGGCGGTCGCTATGGCTATGCCCGTCGCGGTGGCGTCAGCCGCGCGTACGCTGGCCGCGTTGCCGGTGGGCGGCGGTAATCCAGAGCAAAATTACGAAAGCGCGGCCTCCGCAAGGGGGCCGCGTTTTTTGTTGTCAGCGAGGTTCATGGCGGCACCGCGCAACCCCGGTCGCTGCACTCGGCACGGATTTCCGCAAAGCCGTCCGGCCAACGCGTGTAGTGCGCTTCCAACCTCTCCAGCAGGCAGGCAGCCACCTCGCGACGTTCGGCGGCGGGAATGTCGCCTCGATCCGTTCGCAGCATCGACAGGGAGCCTGCTCGCTCCCGCAGTTCCGGCGGGAAATCCGCTTCGCCCTGAAGCACGTTCAGGCCGATCCCGACCACGACGAAACCGGGGGCCTGCCCTTGGTGGCGCTCCAGGAGGATGCCCGCGACCTTGCGGCCGGCGAGCAGTACGTCATTGGGCCATTTGATGCGCGCCGGCTGACCGGTGAAACGCTCCGCCGTCTCGGCCACCGCCAGCGCCGCGCAGAACGTCAGCTCCGGCCAGCGTTCGGCGGGAACGGCCGCCGGCCGCAGCAAAGTCGAGCAGAGCAGGTTGCGCCCGGGCGGCGAAACCCATTTGCGGCCCAGCCGTCCGCGGCCGGCGCGTTGGGATTCGGCAAAGATCACCAACCCTTCGGGCACGCCGTCCTGCCCGGCACGGGCGGCGAGATCGTTGGTGGAGTCCGTTTCCTCGAAGACGAGGATTTCGCGGCCGACGGTGGCGTCCTCCGGCCGGGCGGCGCGCAGATCGTCCGCGATGAGGCGGGCGGGCGACAGGACGAGGCAGTACCGGCTGCCCGGTTGCAGCGGCCCCTCAATGGTATATCCCGCCGCGCGCAAACCGGCCACGCGGGCGGCGAGTGCCTCCAGGGTCAAACCGCCGGCGGCCTGCGTGAGCGCGGCGGCCGGGAGGATCTGCCCGCGGGCCGTCCGCCAAGCGCGGAGCAGGCGAACGTCCGGGTCCTGCCAACCAGCCATGTCAGGGCAGGAACTCCAGCGAGAAATCGACCGAACGCGCCGAGTGCGTTAGCGCGCCGACGCTGATCCACTGCACACCCGTTTCGGCGATGGCGCGCACGGTGTCGAGGTTCACGCCGCCGCTGGCCTCGAACTGCACGCGGCTGCCCCGGGCGCGGCCGAGGTTGACGGCGGCGCGCAGGTCCTGCGTGGTCATGTTGTCGAGCAGGATCACGTCCACAGCGCGCAGGTCGAGGAAGATGTAAACCTGGCCAAGGTTGTCGGCCTCCAGCTCGATGCGCAGGTCCGGCTGGGCCGCTTTGGCGCGGTCGATGGAGGTCTGGAGTTCGGGGTCGGCCAGGAGGTGGTTGTCCTTGACCATCACCATGTCGTAGAGGCCCATGCGGTGGTTGCGCCCGCCGCCGGCGAGGACGGCGGCTTTCTCCAGCGCACGCAGGCCAGGGGTGGTCTTGCGCGTGTCGAGGATCTGCGCCCGCGTGCCCGCCACGGCGTCCACGTAGCGGCGGGTGAGGGTCGCCACACCCGAGAGCCGCTGGAGAAAGTTCAGGCCCACGCGCTCGCCGCTGAGGATAGACCCCGCCTTGCCCTGGATTGTGAGCACCGTGTCGCCGAAGACCACCGGCGTGCCGTCGGGACGTTCGACGGTGACCGTCAGCGCAGGGTCCACCCGCGTGAAGACCTCCGCCGCCGTGGCGACGCCGGCCACGACGGCGTTTTCCTTGGCGAAGATGCGCGCGGAGGCGGTCTGCGCGGGATCGATGAAAAACTTCACGGTCGCGTCGCCCGGCCCGATGTCCTCGGCCAGCGCGATGGCGACGGGGTCATGTGCGGCAGCCATGCTGGCAACTTGCCGCAGGATGGACCCGTCGTCCACAAGGTCCAGTTGCCTCTAAAAAGCGACCGGGCCGCGCACGCGCTTGGAATCATCAAGCAAACACGCGCACGGCCCGGAATCACCTTAACCTTTGCACTTCGACCGGGCCGCGCACGCGATGTTCAAAAATAATTCAAAAATTTCGTCAGCACTCACTGGCCGCGACCAGCGGCCGACCTCCGGGCGCGCCGCCGGCGGCCAGTACCTGCGCCATCGCCCTCCACAGGTCACCGGGCAAGAGAGGTTTACGCAGGACCGCGTCGAAGCACGTCGGCTGGTTGCCGCGGTCGAGCAGGGTGTCGGCGAAACCCGTGAGCAAAATCACCGGACAATCCGACGCGCGCTGTTTGATCGCCGCCGCCAACTGTTGGCCGTTCATGCCTTGCAACGCCAGGTCGGTCACCACGAGATCGAAACGACCGGCGGCAAACTTCTCCAGCCCTTCGCTGCCGCTTTCCGCCACGGAGACCTCGTGCTGGTCGCGCCGCAGGTATTCGCTCATCACTTCGCGCACCCGCGCGTCGTCCTCGACCAACAGCACGCGCAGGGGCCGGTCACGAGGCAAGTCGGCGGCGGGTGGCAGTGGTTCGGAGGTGCTTTTGGCCATCGGCAAGCGGATCGACACCGTCGTGCCGCGGCCCAGTTCGCTGAGGATGTCGAGGTTGCCGTCGTGGCGCTTGACGATGCCGTACACGGTCGCCAGCCCCATGCCCGCGCCGGGCTCGCTTTTGGTGGTGAAAAACGGCTCCACGCAGCGGCGCTGGGTTTCCTCAGTCATCCCGATCCCCGTGTCGGCCACCTCGAAGGCCACCGCGCCGTCGCCCGCGCGCCGGGTGCGCAGCGTGATGTTGCCGCCCTGCGGCATGGCGTCCACGGCGTTGAAAATCAGGTTGGCCACGACCTCGCGCAGTTCCTCGGCGTTGCCGGCCACGTCGGGCAGGGGGCCGAGTTCCAGGCGGACGTTGACCGTGCGGCCGGTGGCGCGCGCCTGTGCCCGCCACTTGGGCTGGGTGAAGGTCGCGGCCTCCTGCACGAGCCGCGGCAGGTTCAGCGGCAAAAACACGTCGGTGTTCTCGCGCGGGCGGCCGAACTCCCGCAGGCGGGTGACGACGGCCGCCGCGTCGTTGGCGGCCGAGCGCACCGTGCCCAGGTAGTGGCGCGCCATCGGGCGGTTGCTGAGCATCTGCGCGTCGTTGAGCAGGAGCAGTTCGGTGTAGCCGACGAGCACGGTCAGGCTGTTGTTGAGGTCGTGGGCGATGCCGCTGCTCATCTCGCCGAGCGCACGCAGGCGTTCCTGCTGGAGTTTTTGTTTTTCGGCAGCGCGGAGTTCTTCCAGGGCCTTTTCGAGGTCGCGGGTGCGCTGGCGGACGGTGTCCTCCAGGACGACGTTCTGGCTCTGGAGGGCGAGGTGCAGCGCGCGGGTTTCGAGCAGGTTCTTGCAGCGCAGCATCACCTCCTCGTTCTCGAAGGGTTTGGTCAGGAAGTCGTTCGCACCGCTGGCGAGCGCGCGGCGGCGGGTGTGCGAGGTCACGTCGGCCGTGAGCACCAGGATCGGCAGGTAGCTGCCTGGCACCTGGGCGGCGCGGATGCCTTCCATGACCGTGAACCCGTCGACGTACGGCATGCTCAGGTCGAGCAGGATCAGGTCGGGGCGGAGTTCCTGCGTGAGCGCAAGCGCCTGGCGCGGATCGGTCGTGCCGTGCGTCCGGTAGCGGCTCAGCCGGCCGATGACGGACTCCAGCAGGAACACGTTGGCGGGTTCGTCGTCGATGATGAGAACGAGGGGTTCGGACATAAAGCGAAGATCAGGCGGTGGAAGGTGCGGCCAGCGCCGTGTCGATGGCGGCAAGTAACTCGCGGATGCGAAAGGGTTTGGTCAGGTACTCGCGCACGCCGAGCTGCTTGAGCCGGGCGATCTGCGCCGGGGTGGCGTCGGCGCTAAGCACGACGACGGGCACGTCGCGCGTACGCGCCTCCAGACGCAGGCGGCGCATGACCTCGTCGCCGCCCAGGTCGGGCAGGTGCAGGTCGAGCAGGATCAGGTCCGGCGGCTGTTTGCGCGCGAGCGCCAGGCCGCTGCGGCCGTCCAGGGCGTTGAAGAGCCGCAGGTGCGGGCGGGTTTCGAGCACGCGCTCGATCAGGGAAACGTTGGTGATCTGATCGTCGATGAGCAGCAGCGTCCGCGCGGCTGGGAGGAGGGCGGCCTCGGGGGACGAAGCGGCATCCGGCGTCGATTTGATGGAAGCTGGCGCAGCCGGGGCTGCGGCGACGGCGGGGGCGACCGGCAGTTCGACGTGGAACGCGCTGCCCTCGCCGGGCACGGATTCCACGCCGATCTTGCCGCCCATCGCCTCGACCAGACTGCGCGAGATCGTCAGGCCGATGCCCGTGCCCGCGATGCCTTGCTTCGCCGCGCCGAGCCGCTGGAACGGGGTGAAAAGCTGGCCGATCTCCTCGGGCGTCAGCCCCGCGCCGGTGTCGCGGATGGACAGCCGCACGGCGTTCGCCCCGGCGGGCGCGCAGGCGACGCGCACCTCGCCGTCTTCCCGGTTGTACTTCACGGCGTTGGAAAGCAGGTTGAGCAGCACCTGGTGCAACCGTCCGCGGTCGGCCCGCACCGTCGCGCAGTCCCCGGTCACCGGCGGCACGAAGCGCACGCGGTGCTGCTCGGCCAGTGGACGGACGAAGTTCAGCGCCTCGGTGAGCACGGCCGCCAGGTCCACCGTTTCGAGCGAAAGCTCCATGCCGCCGGACTCGATGCGGGTGATGTCGAGCACCTCGTTGATGAGCCCGAGCAGGTGCCGGCCACCGTGGAGAATCTGCTCGACGCTGCTGCGCTGCCGCGGGGGGAGCGGTTCCAGGTCGAGGAGTTGGCCGAAGCCGAGGATGGCGTTGAGCGGGGTGCGCAGCTCGTGGCTGATGCGGGAAAGGAACTCGCTCTTGGCGCGGTTGGCGCGCTCGGCCTCCTCCTTGGCGGCGCGCATGTCCTCCTGGGCGCGGTTGAGCGCGGTCACGTCGAGGATCAGGCCGTCGCGGAAGATGTCGCCGTTGGGCAGGCGCTCGGGCCGGGAGCGCACCGTCACCCAGCGGACCTCGCCCGAGGGCTGCACGATGCGCCCTTCCCACTGGAGCGGGGTGAGCGCGGCCGAGGAGGCGGTGACCAGGGGTAAAACGCGCGCGAGGTCGTCGGGATGAATCATGGCGTTCATCAACGTCGGCTCGCCGTAAATCTGCGCGGGCTCCAGGCCGTAGATCTGCCGACAACCTTCGCTGACGAAGGGGATTGTCACCGTGCCGTCGACGTGGCGGATCGCCTGGTAGACCATGCCCGGGTTGTTGGCGGCGATGCGTTCGTAGCGGGTCTGCACCTCGCGCGAGGCGGCGCGGTGACGTTCGCTGGCGATGACGGCCGAGAGCAGGTCGGCCACCGTCTGCATGAACAATGCGTCCGCCGGTCCGAAGCGGCCGACCTCCGGCGACAGCGCGCAGAGCGTGCCGAAGCGCTGGCCGTCGCAGTGGACCACCACGCTGAGAGCGCTCCGCGGCCTTTCCAAACCTCCGGCAGCCGGGAGCAGGTAGGGACGCCCAAGCGCGGCCTCCAAATCCTCCAGAATCAGCGGTTTTCCAATGGTCTCCGGCTGGCCGGCTTCGGGTAGTTTGCTGCGCCAGTTGTCCACCTCCGCGCCTCGCACCACGCCTTCGCGCCACCCCACGCCCGCGCTGACCCGCAGCTTCGTGTCGCCGTCGAACAGTTCAGTCAGCGTGCAAAACGGCACCCCGAGCGTGCGGGCGACGAGTTCGGCCGTCTTGTCGAAAATGTCTTGGAGGGGACGCTCGTCGAGGGCGTAGCGGCCCAGTTCGGCGACGGCGGTCTGCTCGCGGGTACGCGCCGCGTGCTCCAGTTCGACCCGGCGGCGTTCGGTGATGTCGCGCGAGTTGAGCACAAAACCAATCACCGGCGAGTCCGGCGGGGTGGACGAGCCGATGCTCTCCAGCCGCCGCCAGCTTCCGTCGCGATGGCGGCAGCGGACCTCGACGCGGACGTGGCGCGCGCCTTCTTCCACGATGGCCGCGGCGGCGCGTTCCATCGCCGGCCGGTCGTCGGGGTGGAGGAGTTCGTCGAAGAAGTTTTCACCGATCAGGTCGTCCGCCGAGTGCCCGAGCAACTGCTCGACCGACGGGCTCTGGTAGAGGCTGACGCCATCGGGAGTCAGCACGCTGATGAGATCCTGGGCGTTTTCGATGAGCGCGCGGAACTTGCTCTCGCTGCGGCGAGCGGTGGCCTCGGCGATCTCGCGCTCCAGGATGTGCTGGCGCAGGGTGCCGTTGAGCAGCGCCAGCTCGGCGGTGCGCTCGCGCACGCGGTCCTCCAGTTCGTCGCGGGTGCGCTGGAGGGCGGCCTCGGCGGTCTTGCGCGCGGTGATGTCCTCGAACGTGCCCTCGTAGCGCACGGTTGCGCCGCTGGCGTCGCGGATGGCGCGGGCGTACTCAGCGATCCACAGCCGCGTGCCGTCGGCGCGGAAGGCCTCGGATTCCCAGCCGGCGAGTTCGCCCTCGGCGCGGATGCGCGCCTCGAACTCGGCGCGGCGCTCGGGCTGGACGTACAGGCGCGCCGGATCGTCGAGCGCGGCGAGCATCGCCTCGGAGGAGGGGTAGCCCAACAGCCGCACGAGGGCGGGGTTGACGCTCAGGAACCGGCCGCCGGGCAGGCTCTGGTAGATGCCCTCGACGGCGTTCTCGAAGATGGAGCGGTAGCGGCTTTCCGCGTCGGTGAGTGCGGC
>CAXTMD010000230.1:0-7481 GCA_964245035.1 uncultured Chthoniobacterales bacterium | reverse complement strand
GGGCAAGCACCTTGCCAACGGCCTCGCCGGTGCGCCGCGCGAGCAGGGGCAACTCGCGCTGGGCGCGTTCGGTCAGGGCCTGGAAACGCGCCTGCGTCAGCGGAAAAACTGGGTCGAGCGTCAACGCCTCGCCGGCCACGTGCCGGTACGTGGCCTCCTGGAGAACTTCCTGCGCCGGACGCGCGGCGGGGGCGGGTTTGGCCTGGGGTGCCCAGGCGTTGAGCGCGGCCCGGAAGTCGGGGGCTTTGCCGCTACCTGGTCCGGCCTTGGTCAGCAGGCTGCCGAGTTCCTTGCGGACCCAGGCGAGGTCACGCTCCAGCGCGCGTTCGGCCAGACGGCGCACGCCGGCGCGCGACGCCGCCTCGGCTTCCTCGCGCCGGCGAAACAGCCGCACGTCCACCTCCTCCTCGCGCACGGCCAACCCGGGAAACGCCAGCAGCGGTGCGCCGCCGACTTCCTCCACGACCACCGACTCGGGCAGGTCGCCGAAGTTCCACGTCTTCACCGCCGGCTTTTCCCAACGCCGGACGGCGCGTTCCCAGGCGTCGGAACGCAGGTCGGTCTTGGCCAGGGTGGCTTGCACGGCGGGCAAATCGCGGCCGGCGGCGAGCGGTTTGTTGTCGCGGTCCACGACCTCCACGCGCGGACGCAGGTGGGCGGGCAGGCTGTCCGGCGGCCAGTCGGCGGCGTGCACGTCCACGCCGTAGCGTTTGGAAAGGAAGGCAGCCAGCGCCGTGAGGAAATCCGCCCGGCCCGGCTCGAAGCTTTCCGCGACCTCGCGCACCTTCGGCTCCAGCGGTTGCAACGCGACGCGAACCGACTTGGGCAGCGCGCGCAGGAGCGTCGCGGCCTGCTCGGCGCGCAGGCCGGGCACCATCCACTGCACCTGTCCGGCGGTCAGGGCATCGATGGCGGGCAGGGGGACGCGGACAGTGACCCCATCGCGTTCCTCACCGGGAGCGTAGACATAGGCGAGCGGCAGGGCAGTGTTGTTGAGCGCCACCTGCTCGGGGAACAACGTGCGGTCGAAGCCTTCCGCGTCGCCGGCAGGCAGGAGATCGTCCTCGTCGGCGCAGAGAAAGTCCGGCTCCCTGGTGATGCGTGCCCGCACCAACTTGTTGAGGTCGTGCAGGGAGGAGACGCCCTCGATCCGCGCCGCGTAGAAGCGGTAGAACGCCTCGTCTAGGCTGTCCACGCGCCGGTCGCGCACGCGGGTCAACACGGCCTCGATGCGCTCGCGCAGGGCGGCGTTGTGCTTGTAGAAGCGATGCTCAACGTGCGCCTCACCCGCCACGAGCGCGCCGCGGATGAACAGTTCCGTCGCCTTGGCGGGGTCGATCCGGCCGTAGTCCACCCGGCGGCGGAGGATCTCCAGGCCGGACAACAGCACGCGCTCCCAGGCGAGCACGCGGCCGGACTTTTCGTTCCAGTGCGGGTCGGCGTAGCTGAAGCGGCAGAGGTGCGCGCCGAGTTCGGCCACCCACTCAGGGGCGATGTGCGCCACCGTCCGCGCGAAAAGCTGCGAGGTCTGCACGATCTCGCCTGCGATCAGCCACGGCGGCTGGTTGGTCTTCTCGGTTGCCGCGGCGGCGGGTGCGGCGGCGTTTTTGGGACGTTTTTCCTGGCGCGCGTAGAGGCCGGAACCGGGAAACAGCGTCACCAGCCGGTTGCCGGTGGCGGTGTAGAGGTTGCGCTCTTTGCGCTGCGCCACCTGACCGAGCAGGCCGGTGAGGATCGAGCGGTGGACCCGCGCGTAGTTCACCGGGTCGGCGAAATCCGTCAGCAAGGCGCGGTTCTCTTCGCCGCCGTCGCGCATGGCCTCGGAGAGCTGCGCGTGGATGTCGCGCCACTCGCGCAGGCGGGTCTGGGAAAGGAAGTTCGCCTTGGCGAAACGGCGCAGGGCGTTGCGGCTGGGGTTCTCGGGGATCGCCGCCCAGATGTGCAGCAGCGCGAGGAAGTCCGACGCCGGGTCAGCGAAGGCGCGGTGGGCCGTGGCGGCGGCTTCCTTGTTGTCCTCGGGGCGTTCGCGCGGGTCGGGCACGCTCAGGCCGGCGGCGATGACGAGCACCTCGGGCAGGGCGCGTTCCTCGCGCGCCCGGAGGAGCATGCGGCCGCGCGGGGGGGCGAGCGGCAGCGGGGCGAGTGCCCGGCCGAGCGGGGGGAGCGCGTGGGAGTCGGCGAGCGCGCCGAGTGCGGGCAGAAGCGCGTAGCCGGCGCGCACGGAAGCGGCCAAGGGCGGTTCGAGGAAAGGGAAGGTTTCGATCTCGCCCAGGCGAAACGCCTTCATGCGCAGGATGACCTCCGCGAGGTTGGCGCGCTGGATTTCAGGCTGGGTAAAGCGCGGGCGTTTGTCGTAGTCCTCCTGGTCGTAGAGCCGGATGCAAACCCCGTCCTGCACACGGCCTGCCCGGCCGGCGCGCTGGTTGGCGCTGCTCTGGCTGATGGGCTCCACGGGCAGGCGCTTGGTGCGCGTGCGCGGGTTGTAGCGGCTGATCCGCGCCAGCCCTGTGTCGATGACGTAGCGGATCCGCGGAATGGTCAGCGAGGTCTCGGCGATGTTCGTGGCGACGATCACCCGCCGCGCCGGGCCGGGGGCGAACACGCGCGTCTGCTCGGCCGCCGGCATCCGGCCGTAGAGGCCGACAACCTCCGTGCCGCGCCCGAGCCGGGCTTCGAGCCCGTCGCGCGTCTCGCGGATGTCGCGCTCCGTTGGCATGAAGACGAGCACGTCCCCGGCGTCGGACTCGAGGAGCGCGTCCTCCGTCGCCCGCACGGCGGCTTCCACGAACGTCTCGTCTTCCAGTTCCTCCTCCACCGAGCCGCCGACGGGCTGGTAGCGGACTTCCACCGGGTACAGCCGCCCCGACACTTCGACGATCGGTGCGCCGCCAAATGCCGCCGAAAACGCCGCCGTGTCGATGGTCGCCGACGTGATGACCAGCCGCAGGTCGCCCGGCGGCCGGCGGCGCAGGAGTTCCTTCAGGTAGCCGAGCAGAAAGTCGATGTTGAGCGAGCGCTCGTGCGCCTCGTCGATGATGAGCGTCCCGTAGGCGCGCAGCAGCGGGTCCGACTGGATTTCGGCCAGCAAGATGCCGTCGGTCATGAATTTGACCCGGGTGTCGTGGCTGGTCTGGTCGTCGAAGCGGATCTTGCAGCCCACCTCGCGTCCCCAAGGCACGCCGAGTTCTTCCGCCACCCGCCGCGACACGCTCAGAGCGGCGACGCGGCGGGGCTGGGTGCAGCCGATCAGGCGCGGCCGGCGGCCGGGTTCGTCGGGGCCGGCGGCTTCGAGGCAGAGTTTGGGAAGCTGCGTCGTTTTGCCCGAGCCGGTCTCGCCGGCGACGATGATCACCGGGTGCGCGCGCAGGGCGGCGAGAATCTCCTCACGCCGCGCGGAGACGGGCAGTTCGGTGGGATAACGGATCGGCGCAGGGATCATCGAACGGCGGGCAACTTACACCAGCCGCCCGGTCCGTGCGTGCCTCAAAGACGCGGTTCGATCAGATCCTTCAGCCGGATCATCCCGCGGCGGATGCGCGCCTTGACCGTGCCGAGCGGCTCGTCGAGTTCCTGCGCGATCTCGTTCTGCGTCAATCCACCAAAGAAAGCCATCTCGATAGCCTGCCGCTGCTCGTTGGAAAGCTGGAGAACCGCGTTGCGAATCAAAAGATTTTTCTCTCGGGCACAGACGCGTTCGACCGAATCATCGCCGTTGTGCACCGCACCCGCCCCGCGCTGCTCGCCGACGGCAGTCTCCTTTTCCACCTCATCCTTGAGCCGATGGCGACGTTGCGCGCTGCGCAGGCGATCGATCGCTTTGTTGCGTGTGAGCGTCAGCGCCCAGGTCAACGGCTTACCGCGACTGCGGTCGTACAGCTTCGCCTTGTCCCAGATCTGCACGAAAACATCCTGAAGCACGTCCTCGGCTTCTGCCGGGTCGTTCAGCACTTGGTATGCGGTGGAGAACAGGACGCCGGAGTAGCGTTCGTAAAGCTGGCGGAAGCTCGCGCGGTCGCCCCGGCCGGTGTTTTCAAGCAATTCAATTTCGAGGGACTCGTCGCGGGTGAGAGGAAGGCTAGCCATGCGGAGAAGGGCTCGATTCAGACTGCCCCCATGGCAGTACAAATCCTACATAGTATACTTCGGTTTGTGCTCGGTGGCGGGATGCACAAACCCAAATAATCCCGGCATTTGAGGAGTCTTACCGCCAGCAGCATCGGTGAAACCACTGACGCACCTCAAGTGCAACCTGCCAACCACGAGAAATCGAGGAAGAAACGAATTTTTTGCTTTACTGCCACGTCGAAGGATGATGTGTTCAAAAAACGTCCATCGAGAGGACGTTGCACGATCTAGGTCGTGCCAGCGTCGGAGACATGTGCCCCGACCAGCCGAAAAATTTGAACGCCGAACATCGCCGGCTGTCTGATTCTGGGTAAACCGGGATCCGTCAACCGGCTTTTTTTCCCACTGGAAGATGTATTGGGAGGCCGTCCGGGGCGCACCCCCGATTCGTATGTCGTAAGATTAGACCAATTTTCGCCGGTGCGCTGGCGAAATCAACCGAGGACCTTCAATTTTAATCATATGGGTGTTGAAGACAGCGATACTGGAATCAAAATCTACCTGCGCGAAATCGGGCAAATCCCGCTTCTGACGCCGCAGGACGAGATCACACTGGCCGCTCGCATCAAGAAGGGCGACAAGGAAGCCCGTTCCCTGATGATCCGCTCGAATCTGCGTCTGGTCGTAAAGATCGCGCATGACTACGCCAACCTGGGCTTGCCGCTGCTGGACCTGATCTCCGAGGGCAACATCGGCCTGATGAAGGCGGTCGAGCGCTTCGATCCTGCCAAGGGTGGCAAGCTGAGCACATACGCGGCGTGGTGGATCAAGCAGTCGATCAAGCGTGCCCTGGCCAATCAGAGCAAGACGATCCGCCTGCCGGTCCATCTCGTGGACAAGATCAGCAAGATGCGCCGGGTTTCCTTGCAGATGAGCGAGGAACTGGGCCGCGAGCCGACCGACGACGAGTTGGCCGAGGAAATCGGCATCGCCTCGGGCAAAGTCTCGCAGCTCAAGACGGTGAGCATCCGCCCGGCGAGCTTGGACGCGCCGATCAGCGACGAGGATTCCACCGAGTTTGGTGAGATCGTCGGCGATGAGGACGCGTTCACGCCGTTCGAGTTGCTGCGCGACAAGAACCTGCGCGACGAGGTTGATGGATTGCTGGACGTGCTCGACGAGCGCGAGAAGAAAATCATTTTCTCGCGGTTCGGTTTGGACGGCGGCAAGCCGAAGACGCTCGAAGAAGTCGGCAAGAAGTTCGGTGTGACGCGCGAGCGCATCCGCCAGTTGCAGAACATTGCCTTGAGCAAACTGCGCCGCGCGCTCCAGAAGAAGGAGCGGCCGGTGGACGTGTTGCAGGAAGCGTAAGGGCTCTGCCAATGAGATCTTGACGGGGCGGCATCCGGGAGGCTGCCGCCCGTGTTGTTTTTACAACCCCCAGGTGCCCCGGGCGGGCCGAGCCGTCCGTTGATCGGATTGGATAAACGCCGTGAGCCGGCTTGCCTGCCGGAGAAATCTACGGATGGCTCGGAGAACCGTCGGGACCTGTCGGTTGGAAAGCCGCTTCGCGGCCGGAAAGCACCCGTTCGGCCGCCTCCACGATCCCGTCGACGGGCCACAGCCTGCCGACCCCTTCGTACCCGCAGGCCAGCAAGCCTTCTTCTGGCCCGATGAACTCCACCCCGCGCCCGCGCAGGCGTTCGACATTCTCCAGCGTGGCCGGGTGCAGCCACATCTTGCCGTTCATCGCGGGGGCAAGGAGAATCGGCGCACGCGTAGCCAACGCGATCGCCGACAACGCGTGGTTCGCGAATCCCCAAGTCAGTTCCGCGATGATCTGCGCGGTAGCCGGCGCGATCAGCAGCAAGTCCGCATGGTCCGCCAAGTCAATGTGACCGGGTTGCCAGCCGATTTTTTCGTCGAACAAGTTGGTGACCACCGGCTGCCGCGAGAGCGTCTGGATCGTAAGCGGCGTGATGAAGTGCTGCGCCTCGACGGTCATCACCGCGCGTACCTCGTGCCCGCGCTTGGTGAGTTGGCTGGCGAGGTCGGCAGCCTTGTACGCCGCTATCGAACCGGTGATGCCCAGGACGATGGACTTCGCTTTCATGGTCAAAACGTCAACTCCCCGAACCGTCGGCTCAGGTAACGCTCGGCCTTCATGATCGCGCGGAACTTGGCCAAATCTTCCTCCACCGAGCCGCTGATGATCGTGTAGCGATAGTCCCGCCAGCGCGCCATCTCGCGTGCGGCGTTGTCGAGGCGGCGGGCGACCTGCGTTGCGGTCTCGGTGCCGCGCTTGAGCAGACGGCGGCGGAGTTCTTCGAGGTTTGGCGGCATGATGAACACGTCGGCGAGCGCATCCTGGATCGTGGCGTCGCCGCTGCCGCGGATCGTCGTCGCACCGGTCGTGTCGATGTCGATGAGCACGTCCACGCCCTGGCGCAGGTACACGAGGACGTTTTCACGCAGCGTGCCGTAAAGGTTGCCGTGCACCTCGGCGTGTTCGAGGAACGCCCCGGCGGCGACCTGCTCGCGGAACTGCTCCTCCGTCAGAAAATAGTAGTCCTCGCCGTGCGTCTCGCCGGGACGTGGGGGACGGGTCGTGCACGAGACCGAATAAACGAAGTCTTTCGTCTGCCGCAGAGCGGTGCAGAGCGTCGTCTTGCCCGCGCCCGACGGTGCCGAAATCACGAACAGGATGCCTTGGCGGAAGACCTTCGCGAACTCGGGCGGGGAAGGGTCGGAACTCATTCGATGTTCTGGACCTGTTCGCGCACTTTGTCCAACTCCGTTTTGCACGTGAGAGCCAGCTGGTTGATGGCGAGATCGTTGGCCTTTGCTCCGAGGGTGTTGAGTTCGCGCGCCATCTCCTGGGAGAGGAAATCCATCGCGCGGCCGACGGGTTCGTCCTTTGGCAAAAGCGCGAGGAACTGGTCGATGTGGCTTTCGAGCCGGGTGACTTCCTCCGAGATGTCGCAGCGGTCGGCGAAGACCGCGATTTCCTTGGCGAGGCGGTCGTCGTCGATGGGAAGCTCCAGGCCGGCGCGGCGCAGGCGCTCGTGCAGGGCCTGACGGTAACTGGCGGTGGCGTCAGGCTGGCGGCGGCGGATTTCCGAGAGGCGCGTGCGCATGTCCTCCAACCGGCCGCGCAAGTCGTCGGCGAGGTGCCGGCCTTCGGTCGCACGCATCCCGATCAGTTCGGCGAGTGCTTGCCGGAGGGCAGCCTCTACCGATGGGCGCGCGGCCTCGGGGTCGAGCGGGTCCTCGCCGGTGCGCAACACGCCCGGCGCGCGCAGGATGGTCTCGATGCTGATCTCGCCGGCCGCGCCGAGTTCGTCCTTGAGCGCGGCCATCGCTTGGTAGTACGCGCGCGCCGCCGCCCGGTCGATGGCGGGGGCGCTGGCGTTCGC
>CAXTMD010000229.1:5350-7494 GCA_964245035.1 uncultured Chthoniobacterales bacterium | reverse complement strand
GTTTTCTAACAACTCGGCACGCGGCGCCTTCGGCGCTCCGTTGCACAGCACGGCGGCGAGGTCCGGTGGGTCGGCCGCGCTTGCGCCCGGCACGCGTTCTGTCTTCCCGGCGGCGGGCACGCCGCAAGCGGTGGGGCAGCTTCCGACCCGCGCGTCGAACCCTTGGAGCGGCACCGCGGTGAACAACGCTTCGCGCACCTCCGGGAACACGCTCTACCGATCCAACGGCATCACCAACAACCGCTTCGCAGGCAACGTCGCTGCAAACGGGCACGGCAACTCCCTCGGAGTTAACGGCTACCGGAACGGGTATGGCAACAACCGCTACCGCTTTCCCTACCGGTACTACAACTATCCGTACGCCTACGGACCGTACTACGCGCCGTATCTCGGCTACTACGGCGGCGGCTACGCCGGGGCCTACCCGTACTACGCTGACGGCACGTACTCGGACATCGCCAACGGCTCGGAAGGGTACGGCAACGGCGCGGCCACGGTGACGCCGGAGTACACCGATCAGGGCCAGGACGCCGCTGGGAACAATGCCCAGCAGAACCCAGCCCCGCAGGCAAACGCCCCCGGGCAGAACGGGAGCGACACCGCCCAAGGCGCGGTGCCGAACAACGGACCGGACTCCCTCGTGGAGGCCGTGCAGCAGGAACTGATTCGCCGCGGGTACTTCGGTGGGAAGGTGGATGCGATGTATGGTCCCGACACCAAAGAAGCCTTGCAAAAATTTCAGCATGACCGCCATCTTGCCGAGACCGGCTTGATCAACGAAGCGACCTTGCACGCGCTCCAACTGGACTGAGCGGTTGACCGTGCGGCAATCTGCCGACGGAGGGGCAGCCCGACAGAAGGGTTGCCCCTTTTGTTTGTGCGGTGTTTCCTCTGCCATGTCGAACCTGTCCAACCCCGACCCGGCGGAACCGCCGCCGAACCCTCCCGCCGACGCCGGGCAAAGCGCCTGGTGGCACGTTCCCGTCGGCTTCGTGCTACTGGTCGGCTGCCTGGAAGCCGGCGAGGCCGTCAAACGTTGGTTGGGATTGATCCTGCCGGGCAACATCCTCGGGCTGTTTTTGCTGCTCGCGCTGCTCGGCACCGGGCTTTTGCCCCTGCGTTGGGTCGTGGATGCGGCGCGTTGGCTGTTGTGGCTGCTGCCACTGTTGTTCATGCCGATTTTCGTTTACGCGCTGCACAACCGCGACTTCTGGGTCGCCGACCACGGCCGGTTCGCGGGCACGGTCGCTGCCGCCACGCTGCTGCTCTGGGCGGCGACGGGTCACGCCGCACAGCGGGCGTTGCGCAAGGAGCCGGCACGGTGAACCTGCCGACGGCTGCCACGCTCGGCTTGTCCTCCGCCGGGTTGCTCGCGTTCTGGAGCGGGGTGACGATCGGCGTCTACTTTCTTTGCCGCCGGCTGTTCCTGCGCCTGCGCTGGTCGGTGCTGCATCCCGGCTTCACGGGCATCCTGGCCGTGACGATCCTCCTGGAACTCACCGGCCGCCGCTACGACGAATACAAGGCCGCGACGGAGTGGATCAACTGGCTGCTCGGCCCGGCGGTGGTGGCGATGGCGGTGCCGATCTTCCAACTGCGCCGCACCGTGCGCGCGAGCGTCGGCACGCTGGCGGTCGTCCTGCCCTTCGGCCTGGGCGTGGCGGTCGGGAGCATGGCGTGCGGCGTCGCCGCGCTGGGACGGGCCTGGCCGGTGGTGGCCGGCAGCACGCTGAAATCCGTCACCTCGCCGGTCGCCTACCGGCTCGCCACCGACGCGGGTGTTTCCGTCGACGCCGCGATGGCCGGGGTACTGATCGCCGGAATGCTTGGTGCGACGGTCGGCCCGGCTGTGCTGCACGCCCTGCGCGTGCGCGACGAACGCGCCCTGGGTCTCGCGCTCGGCTGCACCTCGCACGGCATCGGCGTGGCGCGCGCGATGGAGATCAGCCCAGCGGCCGGAGCCTACGCGTCGCTCGGGATGAGCGGCACGGCGATGCTGGGGGCCGTGGTGATGCCCTTCGTGCTGCGCTGGCTGGCGGGCGGCGGTTGACCTTTACAGAAAGAGGTCGGGCAGCAACCCGCCGGCGGCACCCGCCGGGTCCCAGGCGTACGGCGCGAAATCCTCCACGCTGCGTGCGCGCAGA
>CAXTMD010000229.1:0-5340 GCA_964245035.1 uncultured Chthoniobacterales bacterium | reverse complement strand
GACATTGGCCGGTCAACTCGCGCGGCGGCGTGGCGAGGATCGCCGCCGCCGCGTCGGCCATGATCTCCGGCTTGCGCGCACGGGCGAACAGCTTCTTGCCGCCGGGGATGGCGAACTCCACCGCGCTCGTGGCCACCAGCGTGCGCGGCCACAGGCAGTTCACGGCCACGCTCCCCGCGCGAAACTCCTCCGCCATCCCGAGCGAGAGGATCGTCATGCCGAACTTGCTGAGCGTGTACGGCGCGTGGTCACGCAGCCAGTTCCCGGCGAAGTTCAGCGGCGGGCACAGGCTCAGGACGTGCCCACCAAACGCCGACCGGCGCAGGTGTGGCAGCGCCGTGCGCGCGCACAGGTAAACGGCCCGCGCGTTGACGCTTTGCAGCAGGTCGAAGCGTTTGGGCGGGGTGTTCTCCACGTTGGTCAGCGCAATGGCCCCGGCGTTGTTGACCACGGCGTCCAGGCCGCCGAAACGCTCGACCGCCGCGGCGACCGCCGCCTCGACCTGAGCCTCTTCGCGCACGTCCAGGCGCACAGCGAGCCCGTGGCCACCCGCAGCATCGACGACGTTGGCCCCGCCGCGGGCGAGGCGCAGGGCGATGGCGCGGCCGATGCCGCGGCTGGCCCCCGTGATGAAAACCGTGCGTCCGGCAAACTCGTTCATGGGTCAGGAAGCGGCTACCGGCGCGGCGAGAGCCTCGGCGGGGTGGTCCGTGCGGGCGCGGGCTGTCCGCGCGTGCACGTGGACGGTGATCTCGCACGCTGCGCAGACGTGGCCGTGCGCGTCGGTCAGTTCGACCGTGTAGCGACGCTCGACCTTGCCCGTGCGCTCGGCTTCCTCGCGCACGCTGCGCACCTCCTCGTCGCTCAGCGAGACGCGTGCTTCCAAAGCCGTGCGCGCCTGGCGCAGGAAGCGGATGTGCGCCGCCTTCGTCCACGCGACGTAATCGCGCGGCCCGAGCAACTGCGCGATCAACACGGCGTGGAGTGGGTCGACGGCCGCGTAGATGCTGCCGCCGTAGATCGTGCCGTTGAGGTTGCGCGTGGCGCGGCACAGCGGCAAGCGCACGCGCACCTCGCGCAGGTCGGCGGCGACGTAGGTGATGCGCGCCCCGCTGCGGCGGTAGGCGGGATGCAGGTTGAACCGCCAGCGCAGCAGGCGGGTGTGAAAGGATTCAGCCATGGGAAAATCAGCTCGCGCGGAAGGTGATGGTCAGCGTGTGCCGCCGCGCCAGCGGCTTCGTCCCATTTGATAGGGATGGCTCTCCGAGCCGTCCCAAATTTTTCTGGCGAGGTGCGTTGTGCGCACCAAGCGCGTCCAAGCCAAATTTGGGATGGCTCGGAGAGCCATCCTTACCTACTGGTTGGATGCCGCATCGCGGCGGTTTATTTGGGAAGCTGTCCATGATTTCTCAGCCACGTCCCTCGACGGATTTCTCCACGAACGCGCGGAACAGTTCCCGCCCGTCCTGCCGGAACATGCGGATGCGCCCCGTGTGCACGAGCAGGAGCATCCCCACGCAATGCCCGAAGGCCGAGGTGAGTTCCGCCAAAGCCTCCGCGCCGGTGCGCCCCAACGCCACCAGCGGATCGTACAACCCGGCCAGGGCGCGCCAGAGTTCGGTGTTCAGCCGCTCGTTGAGTTCGCGCGTCAGCCCGTGCGGGCCGATGCCGCGGAACAGGTAGAAGCCCAGGTTCAATTCGTCGGGCCGCGCCGCGTAATAATCGTAGAATGCCAGCGCACGGGCCACGACGAGCGCACGGGGGTTCTTGCCGTCCGTGAACTCGGCGCCGGCATCGCACGTCGCCTCGTGCAGGCGGCGCAGAGAATGCGAGAGCAGGTCGGCGTAGATCTCTTCCTGGCTCGCGTAGTAGAAATAGAGCGCGCCCGGCGTGTACCCGGCCTCGCGGGCGATGGAGCGCATGTTCGCGCCTTCCAAGCCCTTCGCCTCGAACACACGCAGCGCGGCTTCACGCACGTGCGCCCGACGGTCGTCCAGCGACGGCGGCGCGGCGCGGCGCACCTTCTTTTTCGACGGCGCGGGTTTTGCGGCCGAGGGATCTTCGGCCGCGCGTGGGAATCTCAAGGGTGGCCGCATGGTCGAGGGAGCATGGCAGATTTTAAACGCCGTTCAAGAAATTTGAACGTTGTTTAAAATTTCGTTGACCCGCCCCTTGAACACTGTTTAATTTTTCGTGCATCCGCTCTTCCTCCCATGAAACCTCTTGATCAGCCGATCTACATCGTCGACGGCGTCCGCACCCCGTTTGCCAAGATGGGCACCGCCTTTGCGGACACCGACGCCGTCGAACTCGGCCGCGCCGCTGTGGCCGAACTCCTCGCCAAGACCGGCATGGACCCGGTGACCATCGAGGAAGTCATCTTCGGCTGCGTCGCGCAGCCCGCCGACGCGGCCAACATCGCCCGCGTCATCGCCCTGCGCGCCGGGGTGCCCGACACGGTGTCGGCCATCACGGTGCACCGCAATTGCGCCTCGGGTTTTGAGAGCGTCACGCAGGCGGCCGAGAAGATGCTCGTGGGCCGCGGCGATGTGTTCGTGGTCGGCGGCACGGAGAACATGTCGCTCGTCCCCCTGCTCTACAGCGCGACGGCGGCAAAGAAGTTCACCGCCCTGGCCCGCGCCAAGACCTTGAAGGACAAGATTGCCGTCGCCGCGAGTTTCCGGCCGGAGGATTTCAAGCCGCGGATCGGCCTGCAAATGGGTCTTTCCGACCCGGTGAGCGGGCTGAACATGGGTCAGACGGCCGAGAACGTGTCGCGCGACTTCGGCATCACGCGCGAGGAGCAGGACCGGTTCTCCATGGTGTCGCACTACAAAGCAGTTGCCGCCAAAGACAAGCTGCGCGAGGAGATCACGCCGGTCTATCTGCCGAAGGTCCGCAACGGTCAGGCGTACCTCGACGAGGACAACGGCCCGCGCAAGGGTCAGACGATGGAAGCGCTGGGCAAGCTCAAGCCGGTCTTTGAAAAGGTCAGCGGCTCCGTGACGGCCGGCAACGCGTCGCAGATCACCGATGGCGCGGTCGCGCTCCTGATGATGACCGAACGCGCCTTGCAGGCCAGTGGCCTGACGCCGCTGGGCAAGCTCGTCGGCTTCCAGTACGCGGGCTGTGACCCGTCGCGCATGGGCCTCGGGCCGGTGCACGCCATCCACAAGGCCGAACAGCGGCACGGGTTGTCGCTCAAGGACGCCGACCTCATCGAGATCAACGAGGCTTTCGCCGCGCAGGTCATCGGCTGCCAGCGCGCGGCCGTCGACGAAAAGTATTGCCGCGAAAAGCTTGGCCGCGACACCGTGCTCGGCGAGATTCCCGACGAAATCCTCAACGTCAACGGTGGGGCCATCGCGCTCGGACATCCGGTCGGCGTGACCGGCTCGCGCCTCGTGCTGACTGGACTCAAGGAACTGGCCCGCCGCAAGGCCAAGCGCGCGCTCCTGTCGCTCTGCGTCGGCGGTGGTCAGGGCGGTGCGCTGTGGGTGGAGACAGTCTGATCCGCTCCGCGTCCTCCACCTTTCACCCTCTCATCCCATGTCCTCCAACATCCGCCGCGACCTCCAGCCGAACGGCATCTGCGTGCTGACCTTCGACCGGCCCGACTCGCCGGTGAACATCTTCGACGACGCCACCTTCGCCGAACTCAACGCGCACCTCGACTTCGTGGAAGCCGGGGCGCGCGACCTGAGCGTCAAGGGCGTGATCTTCGCCTCTGCCAAAGGCAAAATCTTCATCGCCGGCGCGGACTTGCATGGCTTCACCGCCGGCCCGATGACCGACGAACGCCTCGGCGGCATCATCGACCGCGGCCACGGCACGTTTGGCCGCATCGCCGATCTGCGCGTGCCCAGCGCGGCGGCGATCCAGGGTTTGTGCGTGGGCGGTGGGCTGGAGCTGACCCTGGCGTGTGACTGGCGCGTCGCCTGCAACGACGGCGCGACCAAGCTCGGCCTGCCGGAGGTGCAGATCGGCATCCTGCCCGCGTGGGGAGGTTCCGTGCGGCTGCCGCGCCTGGTCGGTTTGCCGAAGGCGTTGGAGATCATCCTCACCGGCAAGCAACTCGCCGGCGTGCCCGCGAAGAAAGTCGGCCTCGTGGACGACATCGCCTACCCCGAGGGCATGCTCGCCACCGCCGAACGCCTCCTCGCCCGCGGCAAACGCCCGCCGCTCAAAACGCCGCTTGCCAACTATGTCCCGGCACGCCACGTCGTCGCCGCACTCGCCCGCAAGAAGACGCTCGCCCGCACGCGCGGCAACTACCCCGCCACGCTGCGCGCCATCGACGTGGCCGCGCAGGGGCTGGGTCTATCCGAGAGCGCCGCGCTGCGTCTGGAGCGTGATGCCTTCGTCGAACTCGCCCAATCCGACGCCGCCCGCAATTTGATGGGCATTTTCTTCCTCCAGGAGCGTGCGAAGAAGACCAAACTCTCCGACACCGATGCAAAGCCCACCTCCACCAAAACGGTGGCCGTCGTCGGCGCGGGCCTCATGGGTGCTGGCATCGCGCAGTGGTCCGCGGCGCGCGGTCTGCGGGTGCTGTTGAAGGACATCCACCCGGCCGCCCTCTCCAAGGGGATCCAGTCGGTCGGCAAATTGTTCAACGACGCCGCCCGCCGCCGCGTGTTCACCAAGTCAGACGCGCAGGCGGGCTTTGACCGCGTCGTGCCCGTGACCGGCGAGGTGCCCCTGCGCGGGGTCAACCTCGTGGTGGAGGCCGCCGTGGAAAAACTCGACCTCAAGAAGCAAATCTTCGCCGGGCTCGAAAAACAGGTCGCCCCGGAGACCGTGCTCGCCACGAACACCTCCGCGATCTCCATCGACAGCATCGCCGACGGCCTCGCGCATCCCAACCGTGTAGTGGGCATCCATTACTTCAACCCGGTCCACCGCATGCAGCTCGTCGAGATCGTCCGCGGTCCACGCACCGACGCCGCGACGATGAACACGGCCCTGGGTTACGTCAAAGGCATCGGCAAGCTGCCGGTGATCGTCAAGGACTCGCCCGGCTTCCTGGTCAACCGCGTCCTGTTGCCGTACATGGCCGAGGCGTTGCGGCTGTGCTTCGAGGAAGGCTACGACGCCGCGCGCATCGACCGGATCATGCTCGACTTCGGCATGCCGATGGGTCCGCTGCGGCTCATGGACGAGGTCGGCGTGGACGTTGGCAACCACGTCGCCCGCGACCTCACCGCGCGTCTGCCCGGCTCGATGCCGACCGACTCCGGCGCGGGTCAGGCGGTCGCCGCGATGATCGCCAACGGCTGGCTCGGCCGCAAGGCCGGCAAGGGTATCTATACTTACGCCGCCGACCGGAAGCCCGACGAC
>CAXTMD010000228.1:0-7545 GCA_964245035.1 uncultured Chthoniobacterales bacterium | reverse complement strand
TCCGACAGCCCCTTGGCCCGCGCCGTCCGCACGAAGTCCTGCCCGAGTGTTTCCAGCATGCTGGAGCGCATCAGCCGGGCGATGTAGGCCACGTACGGCGCGGCCAGCACGAGCGCTGGCAGCACGACGCTGCTCGCCGTCCCCCAGCCGCCGACTGGCAGCACGCCGAGTTCCAGGGCGAACACCAGCACGCACGCGGCCCGGTCACGAACGTCGGCACCGAGATCGCCACCAGCGCGCCGAACATCGCCCCGGCGTCAAACAGGCCGTTGTGCCGCACGGCGGCGAACGTGCCCAGCCACACCCCCGTCACGCTAGCCACCAGGAACGCGAGGGCACCAAGCGTCAGCGAGACCGGCAGCGTCTGGGCAAGGATTTCGGCCACGGAGCGGTTGAGGTACTGCGTGGAGATGCGCAGGTCGCCCCGCCCGAGGTCGCGCAGGTAGGAGCCGTACTGCTGCAAGAGCGAACCGGCTTCGCCAAACGTGCGCTGGCTCCCCTCGCCGCACCCGAGACGCGCGGCCAGCGACTCTCCCCAGGCTCGGCCCTCAGGGCCTTCCAGGTTGTACTTGAGTTTGAGTTCACGCTCGATGCTTTCGGGGATCTTCCGGTCCCGGTCAAACGGCCCGCCCGGAGCCAGCCGGAGCATGAAGAACGTGATCGTCACCACCGCGAAGAGCACGAGCAAAAGCGCCAGCAGACGACGGACGAGGAAAGCGGCCACGGCGGAGAGGATGAGCGAGGAAGGAGGAAGGGTGAAAGGAAAAACGCCGCCGGCATTTTTGTCTTGTGCATCGGTGAAGGAAGATATTTTCTGCTCTGCCCTTCATCCCTTCTTTATGAGCACCCCGCAACCCTCCCCCAACAATCCCGAAAACGCCACGGTCCAGAAGATCAACACCACCAAGGCAGAGGTGACCTACATCAACTTCTGCCGCGGCACGCTGAACCCCGAGGAAGTGATCCTCGACATCGGCTTCAATACGAACTCCTTCGGCGTGAAGGTGCTCGACGAGGACCTTGAAATCTCCAACCGCATCGTGATGAGCCCCTCGACCGCCAAGCGCCTGGCGATGCTGCTCGGCGACATGCTCCGCCGTCACGAGGCGAACTTTGGCGAGGTGGAAGTCGACTTCCGCAAGCTGCTCAAGAACCAGCCGCCGAACGCCCCAGCCGTCGGTTGATTGTCCCTGCGGCAAAGAAAAAGGCAGGGGAGCTTGCGCTCCACCTGCCTTCGCATTCGATCTATTGTGCGGCGAAGTTACAACACGATGTTGACGCTCGTGCCACCCGGGTAGAGGAAAAATCCGCCGTCCTCGTACCAGTAGCGGTGACCATGGTAATAGCGGTAATACCCACGGTGACCGCGGTAGCCGCCGTACCGATAACCGCGCCCACCATAACCACCACGGTACGCGCCATGGTATCCCCCGCGGTAGCCACCGCCGCGGTAAGCGTGTCGAGCACCGCCGCTACGGCCACCGCGATAGGGACCTGCCTGGGCGGAAGGAACGGCGAAACCGATCAACGCGAGCGCGGGCAGAACGAACAGGAGCAGTCTGCGCGCGATCCTTTGTTTGAGAGTCGTTGTTTGCATGTTAGTCAGAGGTTTTAAGCTGTCGCCTACCTCCGCTAACATATCGTTCCCCGTCTCTCCGTCGGTCGCTTCCGCCCATCAGGCCTGGAGCGCCCGAGCCGTGACCTCGGCCGTTCGCGCCATGTCCTCGTCGGTGTGGGCGGTGGAAAGAAACCCCGCCTCGAACTGCGACGGCGCGAAGTACACGCCGCCGTCCAGGCACGAGTGGAAAAACCGCGCGAACGCCTGCCGGTCGCTGCGTTGCGCTGTGGCGAGGTCGTACACTTCCCCGTCCGTGAAAAACAGGCAGAACATCGAACCGATCCGCTGGAAAACGTACGGCTTGCCGGTCCTGCGCAAGGTGTCGCGCACCACTCCCTCAAACTCCGCCCCGACCTCCTCCAGCCGCGCCCAGGCGTTCGTGCGCTCCAGTTCGCGCAACTGCGCCAGCCCGGCCGCCATGGCGAGGGGATTCCCCGACAGCGTCCCGGCCTGGTACACCGGGCCATCGGGTGACAACTGGTCCATGATCTCCGCCCGCCCGCCGAACGCCCCGACCGGCAGCCCGCCGCCGATCACCTTGCCCAGCGCGGTCAGGTCCGGCGTGATGCCGTAAACCTCCTGCGCGCCGCCGCGCGCCACGCGGAAGCCGGTCATCACCTCATCGAAGATTAGCAGCGCGCCGTGCTGCGTGCAGAGTTCGCGCAAGGTTTCGAGAAACCCCTCGCGCGCGAAGTACAGCCCGGCGTTGGCCGGGATCGGCTCCAAGATGACCGCCGCGATGCCATCCCCTTCACGGTCAAACACCGCCCGCACCGCCGCCTCGTCGTTGAAGGGCAGCGTGATCGTCAGGTCCGCCAGCGCGGCCGGCACACCCGCGCTGTCAGGCCGGCCGTGCGTGAGCGCGCCGCTGCCCGCCTTGACCAGCAGGGAATCGACGTGCCCGTGGTAGCAGCCCTCGAACTTGATGATGCGGTCCCGTCCCGTGAACCCGCGCGCCAGCCGCACGCAGCTCATCGTGGCCTCGGTGCCGCTGTTGACCATGCGCACCTTTTCGATGGAAGGCACCCACGTGCAGATCGTGCGTGCCATCTCGACCTCGTCCGGGTTGGGGATGCCGAAGGATAACCCCCGCCCCGCCGCCGCGCGCACCGCCTCGATGACCACGGCTGGCGCGTGACCGAGGATCGCCGGCCCCCAGGTGCCGACGAAATCGACGTACTCGCGTCCGTCGAGGTCGTAGAGGTGCGCCTTCTCCGCGCGGGTGACGAAGAACGGTTCGCCGCCCACGCCGCGGAACGCCCGCACGGGCGAATTGACGCCGCCGGGGATCAGTTCCTTGGCGCGGGCGAAGAGTTCGGCGGAACGCGGACGGAGGGTGGAATCAGTCGGTGCGGTCGTCACCACCGAATGTAACGCGTCCGCGCCGGCCGCGCCACCGGGTTCAGGGCACCCGCTCGCCGCGCGCGGCCTCCAGCAGCTTGTACCACGTCACGCGGCTGAGTTCGACCGTGTCAGCCCTGGACAGGTCACGAATGCGCGCTTCATTGGCGCTGCCCACGATGGGGATGATCCCCGCGGGGTGCTTGAGCAGCCACGCCAGCGCGACGCTCGTGCGGTCCGTGCCGTGTTCCTGGGCCGTGGCGTCGAGCGCGTCCAGCAGCCCACGGCGTTTCTCCGAATCCGGCTCCGCGCCGGTCGCCAGCTTGCCCCGGTCCAGCGGACTCCACGCCAGCGGCGTGACGCCGAGTTCGAGGCACTGGTCGAGCGTGCCGTCCGTGAAACAATCCAGCCGCCCGAGGTGGATCTCCACTTGGTTGACCTGGAGCGGAAACGACAGCGCCCGCTGCACAGCCGTCAGCAGCGTCGGCCGGAAATTACTCACGCCAAACTCCCGCACCTTGCCCGCGTCGCGCAACTCCGTGAACGCCCGCGCGATCTCCGCCGGGTCGGCCAGGTAGTCGGGCCGGTGGAGTTGGAGCAGGTCAATCGTCCCGATTCCGAGGCGTGCGAGCGAGTCTTCCACCGAGCGGACGATGTGCTCATAGGAAAAATCGTAGCGCGCCGGGTCGCCGGGATTCGGGCGGTTGGCAAACCAGATGCCGCACTTGGTGGCGACCACCATCTGCTCGCGCCAACCGGGGTGCAGCTTGAGCGCGCGGCCGAAGATCGTCTCACAGGTCGTGTCGCCGTAGATGTCGGCGTGGTCAAAGAAGTTGTAGCCTGCGTCGAAGGCGGTCTCGACGAGGCGGATGCCGTTGCGGATCGCGTCCTCGTGGAGATCGACGCGGTTCCACACGTTGCCGCTGATGCGCATGCAGCCGTAAGCGAGGCGGGTGACTTGGAACTCGGTGCGGCCGAGCCGTTGAGTTTTCATGGCTTGGCAGCGTCCGGGCAACGCGCTTCGAAGTCACGCCTCATCCGCGCATAATCCGGGTCGGCCTTCACCGCGTCCCACTTGGCCTTGAAGATTGCGGCGGCCTCGACCTTGTCGGGGTCGGGGTGCTCGTTGCGTGGCAGTTCGGCGCGGCCGTGAGCCCCGCTGCGGCCCTTTTTGTCGGCGGGCACGGGGCCGGCGTACTTCTTGCCGCCGACGTGGTTCGCGTACCGCCGGGCGCGCGTGTAGCCCATCTGCAAGAACTTGCGCGCCATGTCCATCCCGACGAAGTCCCCCGCTCGCTTGTACTCCTCGTACAAGGCAAAGATTTTCTCCGACGACTCCCCGGCAGCGACCGGCGTGCGGAACTTCCAATGGGGCAGGATTTCGTCCTTGTACGGCCGGACCAGCAGCACGCCCTGCTCGCCCTTGCCCACCCGGTACAGCTCCGGGTGGGCGCGCAGGTCGAGCGAGCGGTAATCGAGCGAGTAGTCGAACCCGTTCACGCCGGCCCGCTCTGCGCCAAATCTTTCAGCGCATCGAGAACCCGCCCAACCTCCTCGGGCGTGTTGTAGTGCGCAAACCCGATGCGAACCAGGCCGCCGTTCTCACCCAACCCGAGTCGGTCCACGACATCGACGGCGTAGAAATGCCCGTCCCAGACGAAGAACCCGCGCTCACCCAGATGGGCGGCCAGGTCACCGGCGTGCCAACCCTTCAGCGTGACGCCGAACGTCGGCGTACGTTCCGCCGCCCGGTCGGAATCAGCGATCCCGTGAACCATCAATCCGGGCACCGCGCGCGCTCCTTCGAGGAAGGCACGGGTGAGACCGAGTTCGTATTCGCGCACCCGGCGCATGGCGTCGCGCACGTCCGTGCCCTCGCCACCGACGCTGGCGAGGTACGCCAACGCCGCCCGCAATCCCGAGATGCTCTCGAAACTCTGCGTGCCCGTTTCCCACTTGCCGGGCGGCTTCGCGTACGAGGGCCGGACCTTGTAGGCTTCCAGGCGGTCGAGGTGCGCGTACTTGCCGTAGAGGATGCCGAGGTGCGGCCCGCAGAACTTGTAGGCCGAGCAGCCTAGGAAATCACAGTCGAGCGCCTGGACGTCCACGGAACCGTGCGGCGTGTAGTGGACGGCGTCGATGAACACCGTCGCGCGCGGCGAGCGTTCCCGGACGCGCCGGATCGCGCCGGCCACGTCGGGGATCGTGCCGACGGCGTTGGAGGCGTGCGTGAAGGCGACGTGTACCGTGCGCTCGGTCAACAGCGCGTCCAAGTCTGCGAGGTGCAGGGTGCAATCCTCCTGGCGAAACTCCCACGTTCGCACGGTTGCCCCGGCGTCGCGCGCGGCGAGGGTCCAGGGGGTGATGTTCGCATCGTGGTCGAGCGAGGTGACGATGATATCGTCACCCACCTTCCAGGTGCGACTCAGCGCGCGGCCGAGTGGGAACCAGAGACTGGTGCTGTTCTGCCCGAAGACGATTTCTTCTGGCCGGCTGGCGTTGAGGAAGTGGGCGGTCTCCAAGCGCGCGTTGGCCACCGCGAGGTCGGTGCGCTGGCTGGTGGCGAAGGCACCACCGGTGTTGGCGTTGTCGTGGCTGAGATAGCCAGACATCGCCTCCATGACGCTGCGCGGGACCTGCGTGCCGCCGGGTCCGTCGAGGAACACGGCCGGCTGGCCGTTGACCTCCTGCGAGAGCGAGGGAAAGAGCGCGCGCAACTCCCCGTGCGAGATGGGGAGCGCGGCGGCCGGTGACGAGGAGGTCATCGGCGTGAGGCTCAGGCGGTGAGGACGAACACGTCGCGCACGCCATCCTTGGCGCCGGTCGGAGCGACGGCGCTGGCGTAGTGGTAAAGCGTGCGGTCGTTGACCATCACGAACTCGCCTGGCTGGAGCACTTTGTCGAAGATCGGCGGCTGGTCCTTCTCGCGGTAGAGGCCCGTCTCGCCGCCGGACACGCCGTCACGGTTGATGCAGAAGATGCCGACGTAGTCGAAACCGTCCTTGTGGATGCCTTCCGGGGCGGGTTCACCCTGCTCGGTCCTGCTGGCGATGACGCGGATCTGGTGCACGCCCATCTCGGTGACCATGGGGTCGATCTTGGAAAAGTCGATGAACGAGGCGACGACGGTCTGGAACTCGGGCGTATCGACGATAGACTCCTCCAGCTCAGGGAAGTCGCGCTTGATGCCGCCCGCGAGTTGGTTCACGGCGCTGCTCTGGACGAAATACTTGTGCTCCAGCCGCTGGAGGTTGCCTGGGGTGCCGGTGAAACGCGAGAACCGGCGGCGGCGGAAGGCGCCCTTGATGTAAGGGTCAACGGGCAGGTTGTCGAAGTAGGGGGCGAGCCGCTCTGGGTGGAGCGCCGATAGCATTTGTAGCTTGTAATCGAAGGCGGCCGTCGTGGGGGGCATGGTAGGCATGTGTCCAAGCTAACGCGGCGCCGCACGGTTTCAAGCACGCGGGAAAAGGGCCTCGCGCAAAGTCCGCAAAGCCGCAAAGGAGAGGGAGAGGATGAGAAGGAAGCTTCCCTATCTTCCTTTTTTCCCCTTTTGCGGCTTTGCGGACTTTGCGTGAAGCCCTTCAGCGCGGTGCTTCCGCTGGACGGTCGAGCCAGAACGCGTCCGCCACGCCCTGTCGGTACGCCTTCAGCGCGGTCGGCGAGGAGTTTACCCGCAGGTTGCTCCAGCTCTCGTCCTTGTTCTGCCAGCGTTCGTGCCAGAACACTGCCGCCTTGACCCGCGGGTACTTGCCGCCGTTCAGCCCGGCGAAGGCGTCCTTGATCCACCGCGCCTTGCTGCCGGGATCATCGAACTCTCCCACTCCCCACTCCGCCAGCATCACGGGTTTCTCCGGGTCCAACGCGCAAAGCTGCCCGTAGGCCGCGTCCATGTCCTCCGACCATTCGTCCCAACTGTCTTTGCCCGGCGTGATCTGCCCGTAAACGCTCATCCCCAACCAATCGACGTAGTCCGCGCCGGGATAGTAGGCCGCCATGGCGTTCCAGGACCGGCCGGGCTGCGAACTGGCGTTGGCGTGGAAGACCCACGCGACGTTGGCCGTGCCCGCCGCGCGCACGCGGTCGACGGCGTGGCGGTAGGCGCGTTTGTACAGGTCGGGACCGGTGGCCGCACCGCCGTTTTCGACGCCGCTCCACGGGAACCAGTCGGAGTTCGGCTCGCAGGCGAACGACACCAGCAGCGGCCCGCCGTACTCGCGCGCGGCCGCGGCCCATTTGTCGATGTATCCGTCGCAGTCGCCCGCCGCGATGTGCCGCAGGCTCCACGGGCCCGGGTCGACGTGCCGCCCCTGCTCGTAGGGCGGCCCCCACGGCGACCAGTAGATCAGCGGGATCGCACCGTACGCCGCAATCGTGCGAACGTTTTCGGTCGGAAACGTCCCCCGCCCCCAGAAGCTCGAACTCGCCACGACCGCCTGGTGCTTGCCGACGAGTGTTTCAAACGACCGGATCGCCGCCACGGTGACGTGGTCCTCCGTCTCGCCGAAATCCACATACGCGCCGGTGTACGCGCCCGTTGCGTGCACGGGCAGGACGGTAGAGGCGGACAAAAATGCAGAATGCAGAAT
>CAXTMD010000227.1:0-7589 GCA_964245035.1 uncultured Chthoniobacterales bacterium | reverse complement strand
AACATCGGCATCGCCGCGCACATCGACGCGGGCAAGACGACCCTGACCGAGCGCATCCTCTTCTACACCGGCACGATCCACAAGATCGGTGAGGTGCACGAAGGCACCACCGTCACCGATTGGATGGAGCAGGAGCGCGAGCGCGGCATCACGATCACCTCCGCCGCCACGACTTGCGCGTGGAAGCAGCTTGCACAGGAAGGCGTCTTCAAGCTTTACGAGGGCCAGCAGATGCGGGTGAACATCATCGACACCCCCGGCCACGTGGACTTCACGGCCGAGGTGGAGCGTTCGCTCCGCGTGCTCGACGGAGCGATCGCCGTGTTTGACGCGGTGGCCGCCGTACAGCCGCAGTCCGAGACGGTGTGGCGTCAGGCCAACAAGTACAAGGTGCCGCGCATCGCGTTCGTCAACAAGATGGACCGCATCGGCTCCAACTTCGAGCATTGCATCGAAGACATGCGCAAGAAGCTCGGCGCGAACGCCTGGCCCATCCTCATCCCCATCGGGAAAGAAGATTATCTCAAGGGCCAGATCGACGTGGTCAACCAGAAGGCCATCGTCTATGTCGACGACAACACGATGGGCTCGACCTACCAAGTGGAAGAGATCCCCGACGAGTTGAAGGACTCCGCCAAGGCTGCCTACGACGATCTCGTCAGCGCCATCGCCGACCTCGACGACGAAGTGGGCATGCTCTTCCTCGAAGAGAAGCCGATCTCCAAGGAAGACCTGAAGGCCGGCATCCGCCGCCAGACCATCGCCAACAAGTTCGTGCCGGTCGCGGGCGGTTCGGCGTTCAAGAACAAAGGCGTGCAGTACCTGCTCGACGCCGTGGTGGATTACCTGCCCGGCCCGTTGGACATCCCGCCGGCCCAGGGTATTGACCCCGACAACATCGAGAGCAAGAAGGAGGCGATCTCGGACGACAACGCCACGTTCTGCTCGCTGGCGTTCAAACTGTGGAGCGACCCGTTCGTCGGCAAACTCGTGTTCTTCCGCGTGTACTCCGGTAAGCTTTCCAAGGGCGATACCGTCTACAACCCGCGCACCAACAAGCGCGAGCGCATCAGCCGCATCATCCAGATCCAGGCCGACAAGCGCGAGGACATCGACACCTGCTACTCGGGTGACATCGCGGCCATCGTCGGCATCAAGAACATCACGACGGGTGACACCCTCTGCGACGAGGACCATGCCATCCTGCTCGAACCGCCGTCATTCCCCGACCCGGTCATCTCGATGGCCATCGAGCCGAAAACCAAGATCGACCAGGAGAAGATGGGCAACGCGCTCCAGCGTCTCTCGGAAGAGGACCCGACGTTCCGCGTTTTCACGAACGAGGACACCGGCCAAACGATCATCGCCGGAATGGGCGAACTCCACCTGGAGATCATCCGTGACCGCATGCTGCGCGAGTTCAAGGTGGACGCGAACAGTGGCAAGCCGCAGATCGCCTATCGCGAGACCATCACGGCCGTCGCCACAGGCGAGGGCAAGCTGGTCAAGCAGTCGGGTGGTCGCGGTCAATACGGCCACGTCATCGTCAACGTCCAGCCCAACGAACGCGGCAAGGGCTTGACCATCGAAAACAAGGTGGTCGGCGGCACGATCCCAAAGGAATATATCCCCGCCTGCCGCAAAGGCATCGAAGAAGCCGTGCTCAACGGTGTTGTCGGCGGCTACCCGGTGGTCGACGTGAACGTCGACATTATCGACGGCAGCTACCACGACGTGGACTCCAACGAAATGGCGTTCAAGATGGCGGCAATCTTCGCGGTCAAGGACGGCTTCAAGAAGGCCAAGGCTATCCTGATGGAACCCATCATGAAAGTCGAGGTCGAGACGCCCGAGGATTACCAGGGCGACATCATGGGTGACCTGAGCCGCCGCCGCGCAGCGCTCAACGGCACCGAGATGAAGAGCGTCAACGTGTCCGTGCAGGCCGACGTGCCGCTGGCGGAGATGTTCGGCTACGCGACGGCGATCCGCTCGCTGTCCAAGGGCCGCGCCTCTTACACGATGGAGCCCAGCCATTTTGCGCAGGTGCCTGCCAACGTGCTCACCGCCGTGCTCGACCAGAAGGAGAAGTAAGTCTCCACTTCCGTACCATCTCAGACCTTCCTCTCCTAAATTTATGGCAAACGGCCAACGCATTCGCATCCGCCTGAAAGGTTTCGACCACCGGATGCTCGACCAGTCCTCCGTGGAGATCGTGGAAACGGCCAAGCGCACCGGCGCGAAGGTCGCCGGCCCGATCCCGCTCCCGACCCAGATCGAGAAGTTCACGGTCAACCGCTCCCCGCACGTGGACAAGAAATCCATGGAGCAGTTTGAAATCCGCACCCACAAGCGGCTGCTCGACATCATCGAGCCGACGGCCAAGACCGTGGATGAACTGAAAAAATTAAATCTGCCGGCAGGGGTAGACATCACGATCAAAATCTGATAGGGGTTCCGCCCCTCACAAACACCTTCCTCTATCATGAGCATTGGAATCATCGGTAAGAAGGTCGGCATGACCCGGGTCTATGACTCGGCTGGCAAGCTGACCCCGGTCACTGTCATCCTCGCGGGTGGCAACACCCTCACGCAGCGCAAGACCGTCGAGAACGACGGCTACGAGGCGGTGCAGGTGGGCTTTGACACGCAGTTGAAGCAGCGTCTTTCCAAGGCCGAACTCGGCCATTTGGAAAAGGCGGGCTGCGAACCTAAGAAGCGCCTCGGCGAGTTTCTCCTCGTCAACGGGGCCACCGACGGCGCAGACGTGAATTTGAGCGTGACCCAGTTCGAGGTCGGCCAATACGTCGACGTGAGCGGACGCTCCAAAGGCAAGGGCTTCATGGGCGTCATGCGCAAGCACAACTTCGACGGCCAAGGCGCGGCGCACGGGTCCAAGACCCATCGGCGCAACGGCTCCATCGGCTGCCGTTCGACCCCGGGCCGCATCTGGAAGAACCAGGGGATGCCCGGCCACATGGGCGACAAGAACTGCACCTCGCAGAACCTGTACGTCATGGGTGTGCGCGAGGCGGAAGGCGTCCTGCTCGTCAGCGGCGCAGTGCCTGGTGCGAATGGCTGCTACGTCGAAGTGCGTCCCGCCATCAAGAAGAAGCAGGAAGACCGCTACAAGTTCGACCGCAACGCCGCCAAGGCCGAAGATGGCAAGAAGCCGGTGAATCCGGCCAAGAAGAACAAGAAGTAATTTTCGTCCCCGTATGAGCGCAACAGTTTTGACAGCCGAGGCGGCCAAGGACGCCAAGATCGACATCATCGCCAACGGCAAAGGCACGCAGGCGGTCCACGACGCCGTCGTGGCCATGCGCGCCGCCCGCCGTTCCGGCACGGCGAGCACGAAGACCAAGGCAACCGTCAGTGGCTCGGGTAAGAAGCCGTATCGTCAGAAGGGCACCGGCCGTGCCCGTGCCGGCTACATGAGCAGCCCGATCCGCGTCGGCGGTGGCGTGGTCTTCGGGCCGCACCCGCGCTCCTACGCCAAGAAGGTGTCCAAGACGGTCCGCCGCTTGGCGTTCCGCAAAGCGCTCAGCGCCCGCATCCTCGCCGGTGACGTGTCGGTGATCGACGCGTTTGCTATCACCGAGTTGAAGACCAAAGCGTTCTTGAAGCTCGTCAGCGACAATGTGCAGGACGCCAAAAAGATTCTCGTCGTCGGTGATCAGTTTGACGAGACGACCTACAAGGCCGGCCGCAACGTGCAGCACGTTCAGATGGCGACCGCCGACGGCGTGAACACCGAGGACCTGCTGCGCTACAACAAGATCCTCGTCACCAAGAACGCGCTGAACCTTCTCGGTGAGCGCACCGCCGCTCCCGACCGCTCGCCCGCGAAGGCGACGCCCGCGCTGTAACCAAGACCCGCGCCATGAACGAACCTTTCGACATTGTCCAGACCGTCCGCCTGACGGAAAAAGCTACGTTGCTGAGCGAAAAGGAGAACAAGTACGTTTTCCAGGTCAGCCCGCGTGCCAACAAAATCCAGATCAAGGCCGCCATCGAGGCGTTGATCAAAAAGAAAATCGTCGCCGTCAACACCGCCAACTACGCCGGCAAAAACAAGCGCGCCCGTCGTCCTGATGCCGGCCGCAAGGCCCACTGGAAGAAGGCGATTGTCACGTTGGCCGAGGGCGAGAAGCTCGACTTCGCGTAAACCGCAACCCTTTTACCGCCTCCCGTTATGGCTCTCAAATTTCATCGTCCGTTGACGCCGGCCAGCCGTTACAAGCAGTTGCCGAAGTTCGACGAGATCACCAAGCACACGCCCGAAAAGTCGTTGCTGGAAGTCCGCAAGAAGACTGGTGGGCGCAACAACAACGGCCGCCTGACCTCGCGCCACATCGGCGGCGGTCACAAGCAGAAGTACCGTGTCATCGACTTCAAGCGCAAGAAGCACGGCGTCGCGGCGGAAGTGGTCGGCATCGAGTATGATCCGATCCGCACCGCCCGCATCGCGTTGCTCCAGTACAAGGACGGCGAGAAGACGTACATCCTCGCCCCGGACGGTCTGAAGGTCGGTGCAAGCCTCGTCTCCGGCCCCGACGCGGCCCCGGAAGTTGGCAACGCGCTGCCGCTGAAATCCATCCCGCTCGGCACGAGTATCCACAACGTCGAACTGACCCCCGGCCGCGGCGGGCAGATCGCGCGCTCGGCCGGTCAGCAAGTGATCCTCAACAACCGCGAGGGTGACTACGCGCTGGTGAAGATGCCCTCGGGCGAAATCCGCCGCATTCATGTCGAGGCTTACGCGACGGTGGGGCAGGTCGGTAACATCGACCACATGAACGTGTCCAGCGGCAAGGCCGGGCGCACGCGCCACCTCGGTCGTCGCCCGCACGTACGCGGCATGGTGATGAACCCGGTCGATCACCCGATGGGTGGCGGCCAGGGCAAGAGCAAGGGCGGTGGCGGGCGCCATCATCCGATGAGCCCGTGGGGTCAGTTGGCCAAGGGTTTCAAGACCCGCCAGAAGCACAAGCCGACGGACCGCTGGATCGTCGAACGCCGCAACGCCGCGAAGAAGAACTCCTAACCACTCACGACAAACTCCTATGGGACGCTCACTCAAAAAAGGCCCGTTCGTCGCGGCCCACCTGCTGGAAAAGGTAGACAAGATGGGCGCGGGCAACCGCCGGCCGATCAAGACCTGGGCGCGTGCTTCCATGATCATTCCCGATTTCGTCGGGCACACGTTCTTGGTGCACAACGGCAAAATCTTCAACAGCGTGTTTGTGACCGAAAACATGGTCGGCCACAAACTGGGCGAGTTCTCGCCGACGCGCACCTTTAAGAAGCACGGCGCACACACCGCCAAGGTCACCAAGTAAACCCTTCACCCAAAACACTGGCTTATGCGTGGGTCCGCGTGGCGGCTCGCGACGGCTGTTCTCGCCTCGGCAGGCATCGCTGCCTCCGCGGCGAACGGACAGCAAAGTGGACCCTCCGTCCGCGTCGCTTCAGCCGCCAACGCCCCGAACAAACCCTCGCTCTCCGTCAGCCCCGGCGTTCCCGTCGACGGACCAGTCAACCTCAAACAACAACTCAAGGAAACCGAAGACCGGCTGCACGCTTACGAAGCGGAAAACGAAGCTCTGCGCCGGCGTAATGACTCGAATAAGGAGACGATCCACACCCTGACCGAAAGCTTGGCGGTCGCCAATGCCGAGTGCGAGGTGTTCCGTCGTCAGAGTGGAGAACTGAAGCTGCGGATGGAGGCACTCGGCCTCGCTGCGGTCGGAGACAACAAGGAGGCCTTGGAACAACGGCTCCTCCAAGCGGTGCGCGATCTGGCGCTCGTCCGGGACGAAAAGGACGTGCTCGCCGAGCGCCTCGTGGCTCTCTCCGAATCGGTGCTGCTCTACATGAAGACGGCCAGCGGCAGCGACCCCAAGCTGCGTGCAGAGATCGAAGGCCAACTGCGCGAAGCGAACAAATCCGTCGACGAGGCCGCTGCCAAAGATGCCGGTCCCAACGCGGAGACCCCGGCGGATCTGAATAACGGCCGGGTGTTGAGCTTCAAGGAGGAGTACTCGCTGATCGTCGTCAACCTGGGCAGCCGCGCCGGCGTGAAGGTTGGCACCCCGTTCCTGGTGACGCGCGACAACAAGTTGGTCGCAAAGGCGCGGGTCATCGACGTTCGGGATCGTTACAGCGGAGCCATCATCGAGCAATACGGTTCACCCACAGAAAAAGTGAAGGTCGGCGACGGGATGCACGTGGATTTCCAACCCTGACCAGAGTTTCAGACAGGCACAAAGAAAGAAGAGTTTATGGAAGTTCTATCGGTTTATCGCGGAGCGCGGATTTCGGCCTTCAAGGCGCGGGAACTGACGCGGGAAATTCAGGGCCTCGGCGCTGCAGCGGCGCTGGACCTGATCGCCTTCAGCCCCAAGAAGGCGGCGGTGCTCGTGGGCAAGACCCTCAAGAGCGCCATCGCCAACGCGGAAAACAACAACGAGTTGAAGGTCGACACCCTCGTGGTCAAAGAAGCTACGGTGGGCGAGGGGCCGACGATGAAGCGCGGCAAGTCGCGCGCCCGCGGTAGTTCCAGCCAGATCCGCAAGCGCACGGCGCACATTCGCATCGTGCTCAGCGACGAGATCGAACTCCCGCAACGCAAGAGCGCGTCGAAGCCCGCCGGTGCCAAGCGCAAGGCCGCTGCTCCCGCTGCCAGCAAGCCCGCCACCACCAGTAAACCGGCCGCCCAGGCGGAAGAACTTCCCGCGACCGAGGCGCCGAAAGGCACCGTCGATGTCCAGACCGAAACGAAGGCTCAGCCCGCCACCCAGGAAGACGTGGGACCGGGCGAAACCCACGCGCCCGAAAAGCTCAGCTCCGACGAGGACACCACCAAGGATTGATCCCCGTTCCCCTGCTACCTCTTACCGATCCACTCTATGGGACAGAAAGTTAATCCTACCGGTTATCGCCTCGCACTGACGAAGGACTGGCGTTCGCGCTGGTACGCCAACCCGAAGGAGTACCCGGATTTCCTGCACAAGGATATCGAGATCCGTGGCTATGTGAAGAAGAAGCTCCAGAGCGCGGCGGTGGCCCGCATCGTCATCGAGCGCGCCTGGAACAGCCTGCGTGTGACGATCTTCACCGCGCGTCCCGGCATCGTGATCGGCCGCAAGGGTGCGGAGATCGAGAAGATGACCGAGGACATTTCGCGCATGAGCGGCGGCAAGTCCGTCAAGATCGACATCCAGGAGATCAAGACCCCGGAACTCGAAGCCCAACTGGTCGCCGAGAACATCGCGCTCCAGCTGGAACGCCGCATCTCGTTCCGTCGCGCGATGAAGAAAGCCGTGCAGCAGACGATGGACTTCGGTGCACAGGGCATCAAGCTGCGCGTGGCCGGCCGTCTGAACGGCGCGGAAATCTCCCGGGCGGAACTGACACGTGACGGCAAGACCCCGTTGCACACGCTCCGCAGCCACATCGACTACGGCTTCCACGAGGCGAACACCCTCTATGGCAAGATCGGCGTGAAGTGCTGGATCTGCAAAACCGACCCCGCCGCCAGCTTCAGCCAGCCCGAGGGCGCCGCGGCCGACGCCGCCCGCGACCGC
>CAXTMD010000226.1:500-7644 GCA_964245035.1 uncultured Chthoniobacterales bacterium | reverse complement strand
TGGACGGTGGAACGCGCGCACCTCGCCGCCGTCGCACCCCTGCTCGGGCAAGACGGCGTCACCCGCCTGCTGCTCAAGACCGGCGCGTGGCCCGACGGCGCGCCGTTTCCCGCGCGTATCCCGCTCCTCGCACCCGACGTGTCCGCGTGGCTGGGAGAACGCGGCGTGCGGCTGCTGGGGCTGGACGTTCCATCGGTGGACGCCATCGACAGCCGCGACCTGCCGACCCACCACGCGCTGGCGGCCGCCGGCGTGCACATTCTCGAATCGCTCGACCTCGCGGCGGTGCCTGCGGGCATCTACGAGCTGATGGCGCTGCCGCTCAAGATCGTGGGCGGCGACGCGGCCCCGGTGCGGGCGATTTTGCGGCGGTAACCCCAAGGAGGGCATGTGGCACCCGGGGTGCTGTGAGGAAGCGGCATGTCGCTGCCGGTCATCGCGTTGCTTACCATCCAAGGCATCGGCGTTCTCTTGCTCGTTGTTCTCATCGTGCAAGCTTTTCGCACGCATGCAGGATGGGGATCTCTTGCCTTGCTGCCGCTCGGCCCCTTTCTCTGTGGATTGCTGCACATCCACACCGCGGCCGCCGGACTGGTGGCGATCCCGGGTCTCGTCGGGTTGGCGGCGTTCGCGATCAAACACCAAAAAAGAGCGGGCGTCCTCTTCCTGCTCTACGTGGGGTGCGCGGCCGCCAGCCTCGCGCTGCTGGCCACCTCGCCGGCGGTGATTGCGTACTACGCAAGGATCAATCCCCGGTTTGCGGCGATGATCAAAACCGTGAACCCGAGCGCCTACGACGAAGCGCAAAAACTTTCCCCGTCGGGCGACGGTTCGTCCGGTGACAGCTCGCCCGGCGCGAAGCCCACCCCGCACGAAACCCGCGACCTCGCCGAGAACGAGACGCCCTATCCCACCGCGACTCCCGACCCCAACGCGGCTCTGCGCACGGCCTACTTCAAGCACGCCAAGGACCTGACCGCCGCCTACCAGCAACTCGACGCCGAACGCCGCAAACTCAAGCCCAAGTCGCCCGCCGTCGCCGCGTTCAACACGAAGGCAGCCCGTTACCAGCAGGATCTCCAAACGCTCGCCGCCGAAAAGACGCGCCTCGACGCGCTCGACCGCGCCAGCAACATCAACGCCGAGGCCGCCGCGGCGCTGGTCAGCCTGCGGACCGCCGCCGCCGCGGGCGACTACGAGACGGTTGCGGCCACCCTGAAGAAGTCCTTGTCTGACTACCGGCAGACGCCGGCGTTCCCGGGGATCGTGGCCTTGGCACGTCCGGTGTTGGCAGGGGCCGCTCCCGACAAGGTGCTGACCGGACTTCAGGGCAAGGCCGCCGCGGCAGCGCGCGGCGAGTTCGACAAGACAACGCGCAAGGTGCAGGCCATCGTCAACCAGACTCCGCCGATTGTGCCCAAGCCGGCCGACGACGCCGAGGTGTATCACTACAGCTACCATCCGGGCGCGAACGCGCCGGACTACGACGCCGAAAACCTCCTCGCCACGCGCGAGATCTGGAAGGGCGAATACGCCTACATCGAAGGCGTGCCGAACGTCTACTACCGTTCGGCCGAGTGCGAGTTCAACCCGCAGACGAAGTATTTCTACACGAGCCGCACCGTGCCCAAGAAGAAACTCAGTGATGCCGAGTACGGGGAGTTGACCCGCCTCTTCCACCTGCTCGGCCAGCAGCAGAAAGCGATGGCCAACGTGCCGCCGCCGACCGCCGATGCGGAGCGGGTGTTCGCCGACCTGGCGGCACTCAAGGCACAGCTCGACGGCGATGCGCCGAAGTAGCGGCGGCGTTGACGCGCCGCCGTGCCGTGTCCATGCTGGGGACATGAGCGCAGCCATGGAGGTCTTGCCGGAAGAAGAGCAGCGATCTTTGCCGGAGGAGGAGCCGCGATTTCTGACGGAGGAGGAGTTCGACGCGCTGCCCGACGATGAGGGTGTGGACCGCTGGATCATCGATGGTCTGCTCTACGAACAGCCTATGACCGTCCGCAGCTTCCCCCACAGCAGAACCGAGGCAAGGATTGCTTACCTCCTCCAGCGTTGGCTGGATCAGCAGCCCGGCGTGGCGGGATTGGTGCTCAGCGGGGAGGCCGGATTTCGCCTCCGACGCCGGCCGGCGACCCGGGTGGGTATCGACGTGGCTTACATCTCGGCCGAGCGGATGGCTGCCACGTCGTCCGACGCGTCGATGATCGAAGGACCACCGACGCTCGCCGTGGAGATCCTCTCCCCTTCCGACACCGCCGGGATCGTGACGAGCAAGATCAAAGCGTATCTCCAGGCAGGAGTGCCGCTGGTCTGGAGAGTGGAGCCGATTTTCAAGTTCATCACCGTCTTTCGACCGGATGCCGCGCCGCAGGGTTTCAACATCGACAACGAACTCACCGCCGAGCCGCACCTGCCCGGCTTCCGGGTCGCCGTGTCAGAGATCTTTGAATGATGAAAACCGTTTACCTTTCCCTGTTGGCGTTGTCGCTGGTTTCGACAACCACGGCGAAGGCTCAGGGATACCGTGGGGCCGGCGCGGCAAGGTTCGAGGTGCGCGCGGTCGCCGACTATCCCGGGCCGCACACCCGCTCCTATCTCGGCGTGGAAGCGGGTCCTGACGGCAAGCCACAGAGCGCCCTGCTCGTCGACCCGCCGCTGCTCGACAGCCGAGCCGTGCGGTTTGTCTCGCTGGACTACGACGCACAGGATCACCTGCGGATCCTGATCAACCTCAACGAGCAAGGAACCAAGCAGTTCGAGCAGATCACCAAGGATAACGTCGGCAAGCAGCTCGGCCTGGTGATCGCCGGCCAGCTTTATTCCGAGCCGCGGATCATGGAAACGATCCACGGGGGCAAGATCGCCATCACCGGTTCCTTCACGTCGGGGGAAGCCGCCAACCTCGTCAGCCGCCTCAACGCCGCGCTGCCAAGCTCGGACGAACGCCCGCGGCGCGGCCTGCTTTACTCCAAACACTCCGTGATCGCCGTGAGCATCGCGCCCACAGTTGCCTCGGTCTCGTCGCCCATGTTCGACAGGCGGAACGTTTTGCCCTTGAGCTTGCCGTAGCCGCCGTCGAACACGAGGCCGTGCGCCTTCTTGACGCGGCCGATCCACGCCGCGACGTCGATGTTCTTGTTGTTGGCGACACACGTCAGGGTCACCGAGCGGTAACCCTCCAGCGCGAAGAACTCGAAGCCCTGCGCCCTGACCCAGTCGTGTACCAGCGCGTTGGTCCGCGCGTGGCGCGCGTGGCGGTTCTCGATGCCTTCCTCGAAGATGTCGTCGAGCTTGGATTGCAGCGCGTAGATGTGCCCGATGCTCGGCGTGCTCGGCGTCATGTCGCCTTCCTGGTTTTTCTTGAACTCCAGGAAGTCAAAGTAGTACCCGCGGTCCTTGGCTTGTGCCGCACGCGCGAACGCCCGCTCCGAGCACGCGAACAGCGCCAGCCCCGGCGGCAGCGCGAGCGCCTTCTGGCTGCCGGTCAGGAGCACGTCGAGCCCGAGTTCGTCCATGGCGATAGGCACCGCCGAAAACGACGACACCGTGTCCACGACAGACACCACGTCCGGGTAACGCCGCAGCACGGCGGCGAGGTCGGCGAGCGGGTTCATCACGCCGGCGGAGGTCTCGTTGTGGATGATTGTCACCGTGTCGTAGAGGCCGGTGGCGAGTTTTTCGTCGAGGAGTTCGGGGGTGATCGGTTTTCCCCAGTCGACTTGGAGGCCGTCGGCTTCCTTGCCGCAGCGCCGGCTCACGTCGAGCCACTTGTCGGAAAACGCGCCGCACATGCAGCACAGCACGCGCTTTTGGACGAGGTTGCGCACCGCGCCCTCCATCACGCCCCAGGCCGAGGAGGTGGACAGAAACACGGGCTGCCGCGTGCCAAACAACGTCTGGAGCCGTGGCAAAATCCCGGCGTAGAGCGCCTTGAACTCGCTGCCGCGGTGGCCGATCATCGGCCGGCTGAAGGCGGCGAGGGTTTTCGGCGAAACTTCCACCGGGCCGGGCGTGAAAAGCTTGAGGTGCGGGGTCATGGCGAGCCGCAAAACTTAAGGGGGCGGCCCCTGGAAGTAAAGGGGGCTTCCGCCGTCGGCGAGGGGAACTTGATTGCACCGGCCACGCCTGGTTTTAAGTTGGCGAAAGTGCTGCCAATCAGCATGATCGCACCTGCCGCCCCATGCCCGACGAGGAGAAAACGCATCTGCGCCTGGAGATCGCCCACGTGCTCTTCATGGACATCGTGGATTACTCCCGGCGGCTGGTGGACGAGCAGAGCGAAGCCTTGCGGGAGTTGAACCACCTTGTGCTGCGCACCCCCGCGGTGCAGGCAGCCGAGGCCGCCGGCCAGTTGCTCCGCCTGCCCACCGGCGACGGCATGGCGCTGGTGTTCACCTCGTCGGTGGAAGCGCCCGTCGAGTGCGCGCTCGAACTCGGCCGGGCGATGCGCGCGCCGCCGGGTCTGCCCCTGCGCATGGGGGTCCACTCCGGTCCCGTGCAGCACGTGCGCGACGTCAACGGCCGCCAGAACATCGCGGGCACCGGCATCAACCTCGCCCAGCGCGTCATGGACTGCGGGGATGCCGGGCACATCCTGGTTTCCAAGCACGTAGCCGACGACTTGGCCGGCTCGCGCCGCTGGCAGCCGTACCTGCACGATCTGGGTGAGTGCGAGGTCAAGCATGGGCTGGTGGTGAGCCTGGTCAACCTGTACGCGGAGGCGGTGGGCAACCCGGCGCTTCCGGCAAAGTTCGGCCCAGGGAGGGGGAACCCGAGGACAGGGGCGCGGTCAGGTTCGGACGGCCGCCGGCGGCTGCTGGTCACCGCGGCAGCAGCGGTGCTCGCGGTGACGCTGGCGGTTTGGTGGTGGGCCGGACGCAACCGCAACGCCGGACCCATCGGCGAGCCGACGCCAGCCGCGGCGGTGGCTCCGCCCGCGCCGGCTCCTTCCCCGGCTGGACCGGGGCTGCCCATCCCCGACAAGTCGGTCGCCGTGCTGCCGTTCGAGAATCTCAGCGCCGACAAGGAAAACGCCTTCTTCACCGACGGGGTGCAGGACGAGATTCTCACCGACCTGGCCAAGGTGGCCGACCTGAAGGTCATCAGCCGCACCAGCGTCATGCCGTACCGCGGCAACGCCGCGCACAACCTGCGCGAGATCGCCGCCCAACTCGGCGTGGCCCACGTCGTCGAGGGCAGCGTGCAGCGGGTGGGCAACGAGGTGCGCGTCAACGCCCAACTCATCAACGCCCGCACCGACGCCCACGAATGGGCTGCCAACTACGACAAGACGCTCGACAACGTGTTCACGGTCCAGACCGAGATCGCCGAGGCCATCGCCGAGCAGCTCCGCGCCCGCATCTCGCCCGAGGAACATGCCGCCTTGACGGAGGTGCCGACGAAAGACGCCCTCGCGCTCCAGCTCTACCAACAGGCCAAGGAACTCGAAAGTCGCGAGGCCGACGCGAGAGCCCGCGATGGCTTGCTCCAGGCGGCGGACCTGTTGGCACAGGCCGTCGGGCGCGACCCCGCTTTTCTGCCGGCTTACTGCTTGCTCTGCCGGGTGCACCTGGATTTGTACTGGAACGATTTTGACCACACCGACGCGCGCCGCGAGGCAGGCCGCGCTGCGCTGGTCCAAGCCGTGCGCGTGGGACCGAACGCGGGCGAGACCCATCTCGCGCAAGCGATCTTCGCCTACCACGGATTCCGCGACTACGATGGGGCCTTGGCGGCGCTGGGCCTCGCCCGGCGTTCGCTGCCCAACAACGCGGAAGTGGCCTTCATGCTGGCCGCCATCTACCGCCGCCAAGGCCGCTGGGACCAATGCGTGCGGGAGTTCGAACAAGCCATCACGCAGGACCCGCGCAACTTCCAAACCTTGGAGGAAACGGCGTTCACCTACGAGGGGCTGCGGCGTTACGCCGACGCGGCGCGTTGCTACCAGAGCGCGCTCACGGTGGTTCCCGGCGACATGTACACCCGGCAGGCGCTGGCCCTTTTGCCTGCCATCGAGCGGGCAGACCCGGAGCCGCTGCGGGCGCTCAACGCCGTCGTCGTCGCGGCGGGCCGCCCGACGGAGCTGGCGGGCAGCGCCTCCCACCGCCTCCGACTGGCGCTGCAAGAACGCGACGGCGCCGCCGCGCAGGCCGCGCTGGCCGTTCTGCCCGCTTCCGGAGACCAGGACAACACGAACGTTTTCCTGCCCAGGGAATGGTTTGTCGGGTGGAGCGCCTTCGTGCTCGGCGACGCGGCGGTTGCCCGGACGAGCTTCGCCGCGGCCCGCGAACGGTTGGACAAGCAGGTGCGCGACCAGCCGGACTACGCCGAAGCGTGGAGCGCGCTCGGGCGCATCGACGCGATGCTGGAGCGCAAAGATGACGCCCTGCGGGAGGGGCGCCACGCGGTCGAACTGCTCCCGATTGCCAAGGATGCCTGGGACGGCCCGGCGGTCGCCAGCAACCTGGCCGCCATCTACGCCCGGACGGGTGAGAAAGAGCTTGCCTTGCAGGAACTGGAACGGCTGATCGACACGAAGGGCGGCAACGACTTCCAGGAGATTAGTTATGGTGGGTTGAAGAAGGACCCGCGCTGGGACCCCTTGCACGGCGACCCGCGTTTCGAGGCCTTGGTGACCGCCCTCGCGCCGAAACCGTAGGCACGGGCGTCCAACCTCTGCCCACAAGCAACGTGGCTTTGGACAGGTTTTCCCGTTCTCAAATGCGGTTCAGGGCGCGCCCGACCCGCCGCCCCACACAAAGTGCTCCAGCCGCCGCCGGCTGAGCAGGTTCTCGAACTCGCTTTTCAGCGGGCCGTTGGCCGCGGCGACTTTCTCGTACACCGCGATGGCTGCCTCCCACTGCGCACGCTTCTCCAGCAGGAGCGCGGCATCGCGTCCAACCCGGTAAAACCACGTCCACTCCGGGGGCGGCGTGGCCACGGCGGCCGGGACCGCCGACGAGGGGTCCGGTGCGCCCAGAGCGTCGTCGTAGGCCGCCAGGGCGGCGTCCGTGTCGCCGAGCTTTTCGAGCGCCTCGCCCTTGAGCGTGAGCGCCTGCCGCTGCCAGAACAACGACGCACCCGGCTGTCCTGCCAGTTGACCGAATGCTCCGACCGCATCGCGCAGCAGGGCCTTGGC
>CAXTMD010000226.1:0-490 GCA_964245035.1 uncultured Chthoniobacterales bacterium | reverse complement strand
CGCTGCCAGCGACACCAGCGTCTGGCCGCGTCCGCACAACGCCGCGCAACGCGCCTCCAGTTCCTCGTCGTCCAGGGCGGCGGGTCGGTTGGCCGTCGCGGCCAGCACATCGTCGTACACGTAGAGCGCGTCACGGCTCTTGCCCAGGCGGTTGCGCACGTCGGCCTGCTGAAGCTGCGCCCGCAGCCGAAAAGGCCCGTTGCGCCGCGCGGCGCGCGCGAAAAGCGTCAACGCCTTGTCGAGCCCCGCCGCGCTCCCGCTCATCGTCGCCGACATGCCGGCGAGGTACAGGGCGGGTTCGGCCAGTGCGGAGTCCGGCGCGGCGTCGGCGAGGAGTTCGAGCTGGGTCTGCGCGTCCGGGTAGTCCTCGCGCTGGAAATACATTTCGCCAAGTTTCATGCGCGCTTCCGCGGCCAGCGCGGAGTCCGGGCGGTCGGCGAGGAATTTTTTGGCCAGCTCGATGGCATGGTCGCTGTCGTGCGCAGCGCCG
>CAXTMD010000225.1:0-7674 GCA_964245035.1 uncultured Chthoniobacterales bacterium | reverse complement strand
CGTGGCCGGGCTGGGCGGTGATGTTGTAGGTCAGCGTTTGCGTGGGGTTGTTGGGATCGCTGCCGGTCAGGGTCACGGCCGTGGCCGTGTTGAAGGCCACGTTCACGGTCTGACTGTTCGCCGTGGGCGGGGCGATCGTGGTGAAGGTCAGCGTGCTACCGTAGGTGGTGCCTACTCCGTTAATCGCGTAGGCGCGGAAGTAGTAGGTTGTGCCGGCGGTCAGGCCGTTGGCGGCGTCCGCGTACGTGCCGGTGGCCGTGCCGCTGTCGGGGAGTTGGACGACACCCGACATGCCGATGGTCGGAGCCGTGGCGGTGGAGGAATACACGAAGCCGCGCGAGGTCAGCGCCGCCCCGCCGGTGCTCGTCACGTTGCCGTTGAGCGTGGCCGAGGTTCCCGCGATGCTCGAAGCGGCGTTGGTGACTACCGTCGGAGGCGTGGCCGTTGCGAAGGTCACGGGCGTCGAATAGTTGAAGCCCGAGACATCCTGCGCGTAGGCCGAGAACGTGTAGCTGGTGCCTTGCGTCAGGCCAGTGAGGTTCGCCGTGAAAGCCCCCTCGTTAGCCCCCTGCGTCACGGGCAGGCTGGTGGCGATGAAGTTGGATACTTGCGTCACGCCCGTGCCGCCGATCTTGGGTGCCGTGTTGGCGCTGGCCAGCGCGTAGACGAAGCCGCGCGAAATGATGCCCGCATTCTGCACGCCACCGTCGGCGGTGACGTTGCCGTTGAGCGTGGCCGTCGTGCCGAGCACGTTGCTGGCCGTGCCCGCGGGCAAGGTGGGCTGCGGCGGGAGCACGGCCACGATGTCCGGCAAAACGATGCTCAGGTTCGTCGCACCGCCCAAGGTGGAGGCTGCGTGCGTGCCGGCTGGGATGACGTTGATTACACTCGGGCTAGGGTTGTTGTGCTGGTCCTCGTAGTAGATGCGGCCGGTGGTGTCCACCACGGCGCTCAGCGGGTAGTCGAACACAGCGCTGCCCGTGTTGGCGTTGGTGCTGTTGAAGGTGATGATCCGGGCGTGGTTGCCGCTGTTGGAGGGGATGCGGAAAAGGGCGGAGGTGGTCTGGTCGTCGCCCGAGTCGGTGACGATCAGCGAGTCCGCCGTGGGTAGCCCGCCGCTGATGGGGTTGGCCTGGCTGGGGTCCACCGCGAGCCCGTACGGCTCGTGGAAGGTGCCGTCCGTCTGGGTGCCGACCGAGTTGCTGCTGACGATCCTGCGCGCGCCGTAGTTGGCGACGTTCGCACTGCCGGGCGTGCCCACCGGCAGTTCCAACACGACCTGGGGGAATTGGCTGTTGACGGCTGCCTTGTCGAGGTAGAACAGGTTGCCGAAGGGATCGGTCGTCATGAACTGCGGATTGTAGATCGTGACCCCGGAGCCGGGATTGCCGGCGTTCAGGGACACGGCCGTGCGCAGGCCCGTGGCCGGATCCATGCGGTAGAAGCCCGAGCCGGGGTAAGGCCCCGTGCCGCTGCCGCTGCCGGAGTCGAAGTAGAGGAGCGTGTTGGTGGCCAGATCCCAGCACAGGGCATCGATGATAGCCGGCAAGGGGCCGAGCGCCGAGTTCTTGCCGTCGGACACCGTGGTGCGCACGAGCGTGGCCGGGTTGAGCGCCACGAAGAACCTGTCGTTGCCGTCGCTGCCGTAGTCGTAGTAGTAGATCGTGCCGGCCGGCGAGGTGGCGATGTACTGCCCGGTCTTGCCCTGCGCATAGGAGTCGCCCGAGCCGACGCTGGCCGAGGCGAGGGTCGTCTCGCTGGCCGAGCCGCTGCCGTGCACGCTCAGGTCGAGGATGGCCCCGCCGGTGGTGCTGGTGGACCCGCCGTTGTTGAAGCCGCCGTCGAGGATGACGATGTCGTTGGACACGAGGGTAGCGCTCGTGATCGGACCGAGCAGCGGCTGCGGACCGACCGGCTGCACGTTGGGCGCGAGCCGGGGCACGTCGGGGAAGGGCTCCGCTGCCGGCGCAGCGGCGGTGAAGGTTCCCGCGGCCCACAGGCACAGGGCTGGGACGAGACAAAGGAGTCGTGCCAGTGGCCGGCGCGAGTGGGAGGTGGGAACGAAGGTCAGCATAAGGTAAGCAGGCGAAAGAGGGAGGGAAGCGGAGGACGGAGAAAAAGCTCAGGGCCGCGTAGGGAAAATGCCCTGCAAGGCGATGATGTAATTGAGCGTCAGGTAGGGCTGCCGGTTCTCGTGGTCCTGGCTCCCGCCCGCCGACCCGACGCTGCCGGCGGCAAAGGGGGCGGCGTTGGTGCCGTCGCCGAAGTAACGGTTGTTGCGTCCTCCCCCTCCGAACATGTTGTTCGCAGGACTGTTCTGGTTCGCGCCGGAGTTGTCCGCGTTGAAGGGATGGTTGTGCGCCGCCATCTCGCTGGAGATCAGCGTGTGCGAGGCTTCGCCTCCCACCTGCCCGACGGTGTACGCGCTGAGACCCGGGCCCTGGCCCTGGCCCACCGGGACGCGCCCCTGGAAGTCGGGCAGCTTGAAGTTGGTCCGGCCATCGCCGCCGAAGGTGACGCCGAGCAGCGAGAACAGGGCAACGTTCTGGCTGATGGGCAGGACCTGCCCGCTGCACAACGCCCAGCCGCGCGGAGCGAAGCTGCCAGCAAAAACGCGAATTTCACCAAGGAAGGGTTCCATAGATTAAAGAAGAAAGAAGTGGAGGCAAGCAGGGGGCAGATTCAGTTCTGCGAAGGATAGATGCCGTCGACGCAGATGATGAAGGCGATGCCCAGGAAGGGCATGACGTTGTTGTGAGGTTGGTTCCCGCCGACGCTGCTGACGGGGTTGGGTCCCAGCGCCGTCACGCTGCTGGTGTCCGTCGTGTACACGTTGGTGGCGCTCGACGGGTAACCCTGACCCGGACCGTTCTGGTTGGCGTTGTTGGAGGTTCCCAGGAAGGGATGGTAGTGGGTCGGAAGCTGCTGGGACGAGAGAGTGACCTGTTCGGTGCCGCCCAGTTGGGCCAGCGGGTAGCCGTTGCCTTGGTGGACGGGCACGCGGGAGCGCAGGTCCGGCAGCCCGAAGGTGTTCTGGCCGTCGCCGCCGTAAGTGGTGCCCAGCAGCGCAAAAAGCGCCTGGTAGTTCGAGATGCTCTGCAACGACCCGTCGCAGTACAACCAGCCGGAGGGCGCAAAATTGTAAGGGGTCAGGCGGATTTCACCGATAAAGGGAGAGGACATAAGATCGAAGGAAGAGGCGGGGAGGTGGGTTCGTCGAGCGGGGAGAAGCGGTCAGTTGCGGCTCGGGTAGATTCCTTGAATGCAGATGCAGATGTTCAGGACGGTGAAAGGCTGCCGGTTTTCGTGCCCTTGCCCGCCGTTGTTGTTGCCGACGGTCTGCGTGCCCATTGTCACGTTGGCACCGCCGTTGGCGTACTCGGTGGGCGTTAGGTACGTCCCTGGCAGGACTCCCGGGCCGGGCACGCCGGTCGTGACCTGCGCCCCGGAGCCGTTTACCTGGTGGAGGTGCACGGGGATCTGGTTGGTGGTGAGCGTCACCGATGCCGCCCCTCCAGTCTGGCCGTAGGGGTAGGACGGTCCGCCGCTGGACTGGGTGCCGGCGCTCACCGACACGGTTCCTTGCAGGTTGGGCAGACCAAAGGTGCTCTGGCCGTTTCCGCCGAAGGTGGTGCCGAGAAGAGAAAAGAGCGCCTGGTTCTGGTTGACGGGCAGGAGTTGCCCGTTACACTGCGCCCAACCCTTGGGAGCAAAGCCAAAGGCAAAGTGACGGATTTCGGCGAGGTAAGCTTCTTGAGCCATAAAGGGGATTGAAAAGCGGAGGCGGTACGGAGTCGGAGGCGATGAAAGCAGGCCCGGGAAAGAACGTCTATACTCCTTTGGGATTACGGGGGTTGCAGAACCTGGCGGGGTTCCACGGAAACAACGGGGGTGCTGGCGGTCTTAGCAGGATCAACCCAAATGGGTCAAACAAAATCTTCCGGGCATTCTGGACGAAATTTCCTCGTAAGTTGCCGCCGGCATGGAGTCCGCCCATGGTAACCCGAACCGGGCCGTTCGCTGCCCGTCCACCGAGTTCCTGCATGTCGCGCGCCACCGTCCCGGTTTTCTCGCTGCGTCCTATGACGGAGGCGGACGAGCCGTTTCTGCGCGCGCTGTACGCGGAGACCCGCGCCCGGGAGATGGACGCCGCCGGCTGGCCGGAAGCCATGCGCGCGGCTTTCCTGCGGGGCCAGTTCGACGCCCAGCAGCGCAGCTATCTCCAGAAGTATTCCGGAGCGGCGTTCAGCGTGGTCTTGGTCGGCGGTAAGCGGGTGGGCCGGCTCTACGTGGCGCGTTTGCCGGAGGCGGTGGAAGTGGTCGAAATCACGCTCAGCGCCGCCTGCCGGGGGCGCGGCTGGGGCACGGCGCTGCTGAAGAACCTCCTGGCCGAAGCGGACGGCCGCGGCATGCCTGTGTATCTGCACGTGGACGCCCAGAACCGCGCCCAACGACTCTACCGGCGGCTCGGCTTCCGGGAAACCGCGCGCGAGGGATTTTACCTGCGCATGGAGCGGCCCGCGCGCGGCGGTTCCATGCCCGCCACCTGACCGCCTCTAGCTCAGCACGGCTTGCATTTGGATGCGGCCTTCTTTGCGGGCGACGGGCACCATGAAAAGATGCATTTCGCCCGTCTGCGGGTGGGTCAGGGTGTAAGTGCCCTGCGCGAGCGAAACACCGGACGGCCCATCGAAGAACAAGCTGAAGGGGACGCGCTGTCCCTCGCTGCCTCCGAGGTGGGAAGGCAGCACGCGCGCCAACTCCAGTGCGAGTGGCGTCGGCTGCGCTGGCCCATCCCAGGGCAAGGCGGAGAATTTTTCGTGCAGCAGCGGTTCGAAACGCGCGGCTTCGACGGTGGCGAGGTCGATGGGGTCGGACATGGTGGATGGGATCGGAACCGGGGCAAAATCCAAGCGGACAATCCATCGCAGGTCAAGGCCGACGCGGTCGGGGCGCACTTCGCGGAACGCGCCGCCCGCAAGTTCCCCTTCCCTCTTCCGGCCAAGTGCACATATCCTGTGGCCAAGCCATGCGCGCACGCGATGAACGCTGAAGCCCGGTCCCTGGTCGGTTGGACGCCGGTCCACTTTTCCTGGCAGGAAGGCCGGCCCGTGGTGGAATGGTGCCAGTTCGGCGACCGGCGTTGGAGGGAGCCGTTTTTCGACCAGACCGTGCGGGCCGCCCACGCCGGCGACTGTCCGCGGCAACTAACATCGGCGGAAGTCTTGCACGCATGGGCCGATGCCGTGCCCGAATTGCCGTTGGCCGGCCTGATTTTCCACCTGTCGCGGTGCGGGTCCACGCTCGTTTCCCGGATGCTCGGAGCCGTGCCCGCGAACCGGGTTTTGTCGGAGCCACCGATGCTCGCCGGCGTGCTCGCTTCCACGGCGGACGAGGCGCAACGCATCACCTGGCTGCGCGGCTTGGTCCACGCCTGCGCGGCACGGCGCTTCCCGGAGGAGCGCAACCTCGTCGTCAAACTGGACCCCTGGCAGGTGCTGGACCTGGTGACGATCCAGGCCGCGTTTCCCGGCGTGCCGGCGGTTTTCGTCTACCGCGATCCGGTCGAGATTCTCGTCTCGCTGAGCGACAACGTCGCGGCCACGTTCATCCCGTCGCCCGCCGGCGCGCAGACGCTCGGATTGACGTACGCGCAGACGCTCCAGGTGCGCACCGAGGAGTATTGCGCGCGGGCGTTGGGATGCATTGCCGCGGCGGCTGCCACTCCGCAGGGTCGGGCGTGGCGGCTGGTGAACTACACCCAGCTCCCGCAAGCCGTGGAAGCGGAGATCGCGCCGTTTTTCGGCACGGCGTTCGACGAGCAGGCGCGGGCGTCGATGCGGTCGGTGATCCCCTTCCACGCCAAGGCACCGGGCCGGCTGGTTTTCCGGGCGGACTCGGCGCGCAAGCAGCGCGACGCGGACGAGGACCTGCGCACGCTGGCCCAGCGCTGGGTCGGCTCCGCGTACGCGCGGCTGGAGGAACGGCGACGCGCGCAGGACACACCGCCGGTGAGATGACCACCGCGCCCGCCGGACCGTCAGGACAGGGCGAAGTCAGCGAAGTGTTCCGGCCGCACCTTTTGCTCCGCGACGGCCCGGCCGACCTGCTGCATCTCCTCGACGTGCTCGACCGAATCCATCTGCTGCACATGGTTGGGAACGATGTGTTCCAGACCCAACGCCGCGAGCCCGACGCTGGAAAGGTCCGCGTTGTAGCGAGCGTAGGTGAAAAGCTTCGGCAGCCCGGGAATGCCCTGGCCGATGAGGTCGCCGACCTCCCGGTTGAGCGGTTCGCCGTGCAGGCATTTACCGAAAGTTCGGCACAGGAAATCCTGCTCGTGGAGCGCCGCGGACATGAGCGCCGAGGGGATTGTGCCCGCGTTGTAGAGCAGGTTCATCTCGCTGGGTGACAGGTCGGCGTTGGCGTCGGCGGCGGCTCCCGTGCCCACGGAAGTGAGCAGCAGCCGGTCCTCGCCCGTCGGCCAGCACAGGCGGTACGGCTCGGCCGTGGCCATCAGGAAAAGCTGGAACGCGGGATCGTTGTACATCGTGATGCCCCCGTCCACGAAGACGAATTCGTGCGGTTCCACCCGGATGACCTCCGGGGGAAAGTACGTCGGCGCCGCGGTGCTGGCGCGCACCAACTGCCAGAGCGGCAGGAGGGTGTTGCGCCCGCGGACTCCCTCCAGGTTGTACTTCGCCCGCGGGTTATTCGAGATCGGCCACGGTGAGTCGGTCGTTGCGTTGCGCAGCACGACCATCAGCAGCGTCTGGAGCTTGTCGGAGCCGAGGGTCGTGTCCTCGCCGACGATGTCGCGCACCATCGCCGCGAGCTTGTCGTCGCGGAACTTCGTGCGGAAGCGTTCCCACAGGCGCGCCTTCTCGAACATCTCCGCCCCGCTCTTCAGGTAGAACGCACGGATCTTGTCCGTGTCGAAACCCAGCGAGACCAGCGTGGCGATGATTGCTCCCGTGCTGGTGCCGGCCACGTAGTCGTAATAGTTCGACAACACCAGTTTGGGTTGGCCAGTTTTCTCGCGCAAGAGGGCTTCGATGCGGGCCAGGATCTCGATGGAGATGATCCCGCGGATGCCGCCGCCGTCGCACGCCAGCAGTTTGCGCGGGCCTTTTTTGTCCAGCTTATCTCGGTAGCTCATGTTCCGTGGAGGGTTACAAAACAGGCAGGCAGTCTTTCAACGTTCCGCCGGCAGCGCAAGCGGATTGATCGGCGCGGCCACTTCGCCGCCGAGCTTTTGCACGCGTCGGACGAAGTCGGAGGTGCCGCCGGGTCCGTCGCCGGTGTCCTTGCCGTCCCAGACCAGCAGCGCGTGAATGCGGTCCGGGGCGGGCGCGAGCGCGCGGGAGGTTTCGACGATCCAGAGGTTGTTGCGTGCGTGCACGTCCAGATCGTCGTGCGCGGGCGGCAGCACCTCGGATTGCAAGAAGCTCTGCACGTTTGGGTGGGTCCGCAGCGCGTGGAAACGTTCTTCCCAATCTGTGTCTGGCAGGCGCACGGATTCGTCCAGGTACTGCTCCGGCGGCAGGGCGAGGAACAACCAGACCGTGCCCTGCCGGGCGGCGCAGAGTTCGGCGAAAAGGAGATCCCCACCCCGGGCCGCCCCGCTGACGGCTAGGTCGCCCGGCCCCATCCCGCGAGCATCCAACTGCGCCG
>CAXTMD010000224.1:0-7692 GCA_964245035.1 uncultured Chthoniobacterales bacterium | reverse complement strand
TTCGTGCGCGGGCATTTCCCGAACATCTACGAGACCTGCCTGCGCTACGGCATCGACATTACCCGCCAGCCGATCCCCGTCGTGCCGGCGGCGCACTACCAGTGCGGCGGGGTGCGTACGGACCTCGACGGCGCGACGAGCATCGCCGGGCTCTACGCCATCGGCGAGGTCGCTTGCACGGGCCTCCACGGCGCGAACCGGCTGGCGAGCAATTCGCTGCTCGAAGGCATGGTGCTGGCTCACCGTGCCTGCGAGGCTTGCCTGCGGCGGGAACCTTTCAAGGGCAAGTTTTTCCAGAGCTACGAGGTCCCCGAGTGGACGAGCGGGAAGGTCCAGGACATCGACGAACTCGTCGTGGTCTACCACAACTGGGACGAGATCCGCCGCCTGATGTGGGACTACGTCGGCATCGTGCGCACCGACAAACGGCTCCAGCGCGCCGCCGCCCGGCTGCGCAACCTCCAGGCCGAGGTGCAGGAGTTCTACTGGAACTTCAAGGTGGCCACCGACCTGCTGGAGCTACGCAACCTCGTCACGACGGCCGCACTCATCGTGGATTGTGCGCTGGCCCGGCGTGAGAGCCGCGGGCTGCACTACACGCTCGACTACCTGCAAACCGACGATGCCCATTGCCGCCGCGACACCCTCCTGCGGCGGTATTAACCGCTTGCCAAACGGGGCGTTCGAGCCTACCTAACCAACCCGTGAAACCCGCTTTTACCCCCCTGACTTTTCGCCGGGTACGGACCTTCGCGCTGGGTGTCTCGTTTGCGTTGACGCTCGCCGCGGTGTTCCCGGCCTGGTCGCAGAGCGGCGAGCCGGTCAGCACCAGCGCGTTGGACTTCGAGCGGCGCGCCCGCCTGCTGCGCGCCGACGCCCTCAACGCCATGGAGCCCAAGGTCTCCGTGCCGTCCAGCGGCATCCAGACGCGCGACGGCGGCCAGTCCCTCTTCAGCCGGCCGTCGCTGTTCTCGAACACCCGCTATCCCTGGAAGGAGAACGTCGTTACCACGATCTTCTGGTGCGGCGAACAGCCGACCGCCCGCAACCCCACGCCCAACCACGCCAGTTCCTGGGACTCGAACTGGGCCGGCAACTACGGCGGGTACGACAATCCCGATCCGGCCGCACGGCGCAACTTCATCCCGGTCGCCTTCACCCCGCGGCAAAACCCGTTCTACTTTGCGTTGCCGTACAACGACGTGACCCGCGGAACAACCAAGCCCGAGGCGAAGGTGATCATCCCCTGGTTCCGACAGACCTTCGTGCAGGAGGGGCACAGCGTGCTCAAGGACCGTTGGATCGCCATCTCCAAGGGCAACCGCGTGGCATACGCGCAGTGGGAGGACTGCGGACCGTTCCGCACCGACCATTATCAGTACGTCTTCGGAGCAGAAATGCCCCGGCCCAATCTCAACGGCGGCGCGGGTCTGGACGTGTCGCCGGCCGTGCGCGACTACCTCGGCATGGACAGCGGCTCGGATCACACCTCATGGCGCTTCGTGGAAGTCAACGAGGTGCCGTCTGGCCCATGGCAGCTTTACGGCGACAACAATCCGTTCGTCAACGGCACGGCACGGCGCGGCGGGGGATTGTTCGGGCGCTGAGGACAAGCTGCCCGCGGGAAGAACGGGGTGGGCTCGCAAAACTCGCCTCAGGATGACAGAAGGGGAGAGCACTTGCATGGTTCCCCCCGCCGGCACCAAGGCGGACGCCGCACCGGGACTTCTCCGCGGTGCGCCGCCCGCCGGTGGAACGACGGTAAGCCGAGTTCTGTCCGACCGCGGGTTGCCCGCGCGGTCGTGACGATCATTTATCTAGCAGCCGTCGGTTGCCCGGCGGCCGCTCCCTTTGCAGGGTGCGACCAAAAACCCGGAAGCTGCGCCGGTTCGTTGCCGAAATGGCGCGGGGCAGGCGGCCCGCCTCCTGTTCTGTCTTGCACCTCACGGGGTTTTTCGTGCCTCCCGGCTCGCGCCGGGAGCGGTGAGCTTTTACCTCGCCTTTTCACCCTTACCTCGACCGTTGCCAGCCGGGGCGGTTTGTTTTCTGTGACACTGTCCGTCGCCGCCAGCTTGGGCCGGGCGGCTCCCGCGTGTTCTACGCGGCGTGATGCCTTGCGGTGCTCGGACTTTCCTCTGGCGAGCGGTGGGAACCGGACAGGCTTCCCAAGGCCACCAGCGATCGTCGGTCGTTCCGGCCGCGAGCTTAAGCCACCACCGCACCCGGCGCAACGCTCACCAGTGCAACAGCAGCGCCGACGCGAAGAAGACGGCGACCATCGTCACGTCGATCATCGCCCTGCCGACCATCCCGGCCGTCGTGCCGAGCAGCGTGCCCCAGCCTGACCGCAGCGCCGGGTGCAGCGAACGCCCGGCAAAGATCGTTTCGCCGCACAGCGCGCCGACCACCGGGCCGAGGAACAACCCGAGCGGAAAGAAAAAGATCGCGCCGACGAACCCACCAATCATCCCGCCGAACGCTCCCCAGCGCGTCGCGCCGAACTTCCGCGCGCCCATCGCCCCCGCCGTGAAGTCCACGACGTGCGCCAGCACGCAGAGCACCGCCAGGAACCCGAGCGTCCACCACCCGACGGAGTGGGCGGGCCGCACCGTGAAGTGGTGCAAAACCGCCCCGCCGAGGATGAGTAGACTGTCCGGCAGCACGGGGTAAACCGCGCCAAAAAGTCCGATGGCCATCAACGCCGCCACCACCGCCCACCAGAGCGTTTCCATGGCTGGCGACTATAGCCGAGTCCCGGTGGGAGGGCAGCCATTTCTCGGCGGGTAGGCGGATTTCAGCGTGCGGTTCGCGACCCGGACGGCGGTTTGAGGTACAGAGCCTGGTTGCCGATGTCGATCAGCGCGTTATGGCGCGCGAGCACGTCGCCGCCGAGCAGGCCGCCCAGCGGAACGGCAGCGTTGGGGTCCATGCCCATGGACGATTGCAGTCCTTCCTGCGAGACGAGGTGGTCGCCGGTGGCGGTGTAGCTCCCGATGCTCAGCGAGTCGGTGGTGATCAACTGCATCTCGCGCTCGCGGGTGGCGACGACGCTGCCGGTCATGGGGATGTCCCTCACCGGCGCTTGCGAGGCCCGGACCACGCGCTGGTCGAGGATCGTGAACGGCGACCCGGTGTCGACAAACAGATGGAACCGCTTCTTGCCGAGCATGCACTCGACGGAGAAATCCCCGTGTGAAAAGGTCATCGGGACACGGGTCCAACCCGCCGCGACCAATCCCTGGCCGGGATCGGTTTTATGCTTGGCATCCGTGTTGAGGTAGAGGGCCAGCCGGCCTACGTCCACGATGGCGTTGCAGCGGCGGAGGATGTCCTCTCCCAGGTAGCCGTCGTACTGCGTAGCCGTCTTGACGCTGTACAGCAGCTTCGGGTCGTAGAGGTAGCGTTGCGGCACGACCAGCAGCGGGAGAGACCCCAAGCTGGCGTCGCCGACGCGGAAGTCACGCGCGTACCCCACAGGCACCCGGGTCCCGTTGAAGCTGGCCGTCTTCGGCACGTTGGCAGGCAGCGGGCGGTCAGCGGTCGGCAGCAAGGACCCATACTTTGACTCACTCAGGAACGACCCGCCTGCCCCGGTGTCTAAAACCAGCAGACCCTTCGTGCCGTCGATGGTCGCAGCAAGCCGCAGGCGATTCAAATTGCCGCGGCCCAGGGGCACGATGGCATATCCCGGCAGTTGCGCGGAGGCGGCGACGGGAAGCAACGCGAGCGCGAGAGCGCCCAAAAGACAGGGCATCGCACGACGCGCACGACGACAAACAGGACGGGGGAAGAGGAGGTTCAGCATACCGGAGCCACCCGGCAGGGAAACGAATCCCGTGGGCGTTTGTCAACCCTTCTTTGCACACCATCCCGCCCCGCGCCCGAGGGTTGCAGGCGAGGGGATATTTCTGTAGGTTTTACCCTCCACCGACTTCCCCCCGCTTCCTCCTTATGTCTTCGCCTTTTCCCACTCTCCAGACGTTTGAGCCTTCTGCCGGGCGGACCGGATATTTTCACAGCCTGCCCGCGCTGGAAGCGGCAGGGATCGGTCCGATCTCGCGACTGCCGCACAGCATCCGCATCGTGCTGGAGAGCGTCCTGCGCAACTGTGACGGCAAGAAGGTCGCCGAGCGCGACGTGCGCAACCTCGCCAACTGGAACGCCAAGAAGCCCATCGCCGAGGAGATCCCCTTCGTCGTCGCGCGCATCGTGTTGCAGGACTTCACCGGGGTGCCGCTGCTCGTGGACCTCGCCGCCATGCGCGCGGCCGTGGCGCGCCAGGGGGGCGATCCGCAGATCATCGAACCCCTGGTGCCCGTGGACCTCGTGGTGGACCACTCCGTGCAGGTGGACTTCGCCGGTTCGGCGCTCGCGCTCAAGCTGAACATGGACATGGAGTTCACCCGCAACCGGGAGCGTTACCAGTTCCTCAAGTGGGGCCAGCAGGCGTTCAAGACCTTCGGCGTCGTGCCGCCAGGCATCGGCATCATCCATCAGGTCAACCTGGAGTACCTGGCGAAAGGCGTCCTGTTCCAGGAGACAGGTGAGGGGACGCTGTTTTATCCGGACTCGCTCGTGGGCACGGATTCGCACACGACGATGATCAACGGCCTCGGCATCGTGGGCTGGGGCGTCGGCGGCATCGAGGCGGAGGCGGGCATGCTCGGCCAGCCGGTGTACTTCCTGACGCCGGAGGTCGTGGGCGTCCACCTGACCGGGTCGTTGCGCGAAGGCGTCACGGCCACCGACCTCGCGCTGCACATCACGCAGATGCTCCGCAAGGCGAAGGTTGTCGGCAAGTTTGTCGAGTTCTACGGTCCCGGTGCCGCCAGCCTGCCGCTGACCGACCGCGCCACCGTCGCCAACATGGCCCCGGAGTACGGCGCGACGATGGGATTCTTCCCGGTGGACGCGGAGAGCGTCAATTACCTGCGGTTCACCGGCCGCACGGAGGAGCAATGCAAGGCGTTCGAAGCGTACTTCCGCGCGCAAGGGATGTTCGGCATGCCGGACCGGGGCGAGATCGACTACAGCGTGGACCTCGAACTCGACCTCGCCGACGTGCAGCCGAGCGTCGCCGGGCCGAAGCGTCCGCAGGATCGCCTCGATCTGCCCACCCTCGGTGACGCCTTCCGCCAACTGATGGGCCGCACGGCCGCGGATGGCGGCTACGGCAAGAACGCGGACGGTTTGCGGGAGCGTTTTCCGGTGCACCTCGAAGCCGACGCGAAGCCCACCCAGCCAGCGGTCGTGTCCGCCAGCAGCGCCGCGGCGACTGACACCGGCGCGGGCATGGTCGTGGACGACGGCAAACTGCTAGGCGAGACGGTGGGCCACGCGGAGATGATCACCAACCGGCCGACCGCCACGCCGGCGGCGCTGCTCGACAGCGCGCACGAACCGGAGTTCCAGGACGGTGACACGCGCATCGGCCACGGCAGCGTGCTGATCGCGTCGATCACCAGCTGCACGAACACCTCTAATCCGAGCGTGATGCTCGGCGCGGGGCTGCTGGCCAAGAAGGCGGTCGAGCGCGGCCTGAAGGTCGATCCGGCGGTGAAGACCTCCCTGGCGCCCGGTTCGCGCGTGGTCACCGACTACCTGGACAAGAGTGGGTTGCAGCCGTACCTCGATCAACTTGGCTTTCAGATCGTCGGCTATGGCTGCGCGACCTGCATCGGCAACTCCGGGCCGCTCCACCCGAAAATCGAGGAAGCCATCACGGAGCACGACCTCGTCGCGGCGTCGGTGCTGAGCGGCAACCGCAACTTCGAGGCGCGCGTGCACCAGAACATCAAGGCGAACTTCCTGATGTCGCCGCCGCTGGTGGTCGCCTTCGCACTCGCGGGGCGCGTCGATCTTGACTTGTCCAAGGACGCCATCGGCAAGGACAAGGAAGGCGCGGACGTGTACCTGCGCGACATCTGGCCGACCCTGCACGAGGTCCGGCAGGCCATGGCCGCCGCGCTCAAACCGGAGGTGTTCCGCCAGCTCTATGCCGACTTCGCTGAGCAGAACCCGAAGTGGAACGAGATCCCGTCCACCGTGGGCGGCATCTACGCCTGGGACGAAAAGAGCGACTACATCCAAGAGCCGCCGTTCTTTTTAGATTTCTCGATGGGTACCGAGGATATCGGCGAGATCAAGGGCGCGCGGGCGCTCGGCATCTTCGGCGACTCGGTGACGACCGACCACATCTCGCCGGCCGGCGCGATCAAGGCGAGTTCGCCCGCGGGCCAGTACCTCATCGCGCGCGGGGTTGAGCCCAAGGATTTCAATTCGTACGGCAGCCGCCGCGGCAACGACCGCGTGATGACGCGTGGGACGTTTGCCAACGTGCGGATCAAAAACCTGATGGTGCCCGGCGTCGAGGGCGGGGTCACGAAGCATTACCCCGACGGCACGGTCGTGCCGATCTACAACGCGAGCGTCAGCTACCAGCACGACGGCGTGCCGCTGATGATCTTCGCGGGACAGGAATACGGCACCGGTTCGAGCCGTGACTGGGCGGCGAAAGGCACGCGCCTGCTGGGAGTGAAGGCGGTGGTCGCGGTGAGTTTCGAGCGCATCCACCGGTCGAACCTCGTCGGCATGGGCGTGCTGCCGCTCCAGTTTTTGGAGGGCACGAACACGCAGACGCTGCGGCTGGACGGCTCGGAGACGTTTGATCTGCTCGGGCTGGGCAATGACACCTATCCGGGCCAGATGCTCACGTTGGTGATCCGCCGGACGGACGGCACGAGCGAGGAGGTCACGCTGCGTTCGCGCATCGACACGGCCATCGAGGTGGATTATTACCGGCACGGCGGGATTTTGCCGTACGTGCTGCGGGAACTGATCGCGCAGCCACAGGCCGCGTAGCGGCATCGTCCCAGGCGCGACGCTTCTCAGATTGGCGGAGGTCTCCCTGTCCCCGTTTTTCTGGTTACCCCTGCCGGGGTGACCAGCGAGGGATAACTCAATGATCAAGGGTGACCAGTGAAGGATGGCTCAGCCGACCCGAGAACCGGTACGGATCTGGACGGACGCCTGCGCCGTTACCACAGCCGACGTCCCGAGAAAATCAGGAACCCGAAACACACCGCTTGGAACGTGCACGCCGCCCCGGCGATCTGCCACGGCAGCGAATCTCCCCACAGCCGGGCGGGTGTGTCCGGCTTGGGTCGGTTCCAGCGTACAAACAGATCGTGCGCCGTGATCAGGCACGCATGGTAGACGCCGTACACAAGGTAGTGCGCCGCCGTGCCGTGCCAGAACCCCATCACACCAAAGGTCAGGAAATTGGCGACGTACGCCGGCGTGTACTTGCTGCGGAACCATTTCTTCTTCATCGAGAGCAGCAGAAACCGCATGTAGATGAAGTCGCGAAACCAGAACGACAGCGAGATGTGCCAGCGCGTCCAGAACTCTTTGATGTTCCGCGAGATGAACGGCAGGTTGAAGTTCTCCGGCACCCGGTAGCCCAGCAAATACGCAAACCCCACCGCAAACGCGCTGTACCCCGCGAAATCAAAAAACAGGTAGAAGCTGTACGCGTACATGTACGACACCGTGTGCCCCAGCGTCGGGTTATCCGGCACCCTGGTCATCCAGTGGAGGCTGATCAGGTAGGCAAAGACAAACTTGTACAGGAAGCCGGTGAAAATCCGGTGGATGCCTGCGTCGAGGTCCTGCCAGAACGCCGCACGGTCG
>CAXTMD010000223.1:0-7705 GCA_964245035.1 uncultured Chthoniobacterales bacterium | reverse complement strand
CGCCTACTTCGCCCACTGCGGCTACCGTAGCTTATCGAACTGAACTATGCTCTAGTTCGCCAGCAAAGAGCACGGTCTGCATGTTCAAGGCCGCCTTGGACGAGTTGTAGGACAGCAGCCGGACCGCGGCGTAGGGGTTGGCCGCGTCCCCGCAGCGGGCCAGCGAACCCAGCGTGCTGGACATGTTGACCACCCGGCCCGCCGGGACGCGTTTGAGCAGCGGCAGCAAGGTCTTGGTGACCACCAGCGGGCCGAACACGTTCGTCTCGTACGTCGGCTTGAACAGAGCGAGGTCCGTCTGGCTGGGCGGGGTGAAGCCATCCAGGCTCACGCCCGCATTGTTGACCAGCACGTCGAGCCGGCCGCCGAAGTCGCGTTCGATCTGCCGGGCCGCCGCCTCGACGCTGGCGGGATCGGTCACGTCGAGCCGCACCGCCCGGGCGTCGATGCCCTGCGCCTGCAACTGGTCCGCCGCCGCGCGTCCGCGACCCTCGTCGCGTGCGCCGATCAACACGGTCATGCCGTGGTCGCGGCCCAGTTGCCGCGCCACCTCCAAGCCGATGCCCTTGTTTGCGCCGGTGACCAGGGCCACGGGCTTGCCTGCCGTTGAAGAGTTGCTCATGGGAGGAAGCTAGCGCCTGCCGCCCCGGGCCGTCTTTCACGTCCTGGCGCGCTCTAGTCGTTCCTGGTGCAAAAGTTCTCCCGGCGGCAGCCCGTACCTGGCCCGGAAGCAGCGGGTAAAATGGCTCTGGCTGCTGAAGCCCGCCTGGAAGGCCGCTTCCGCCAAGGGCATCGTCCCGCAGCCGACGCGCAGCAGCGCGCACGCGTGCTCCAGCCGCTGCCGCACCAGGAAACGGTGTGGCGTCTCACCCACGGACCGGTGGAACGCCTTGGCAAAATGGCTCGTGCTGACCCCAGCCACCGCCGCCAGGTCGGCCAGCGGCAGCTTGTCGGCCAGGTGCGCCTGGATGTGTGCGCGCACCCGCGCCTCGGCGTGGGGAGCCAGGAAGACGGGTGGACGCGCCGGGACGGCCGGACGCCGTTGTAGGTAGCGTTCGCGCACGTGGACGCTGGCCAGGTGCGCCAGAGACTCGACGTAGCCGGGAGCGAGCCGCCGCTCGCGCCGCAGCCGGGTGGTGGCTTCCGCCGCCAAGTGAAAAAGAAAAGGATCGTGCGTGGCGGCCACGTCGTAGCGGCGGCGTTCGTCGCAGGGGGCAGCCGCCCACGACTTGCCCAGGTACTCGCGGTCTAGGACCAGCATGCAGAAGTGCCCCTCGCCGGTGAGTTCCGCCCCGGCGGGCACGTCGCTGACGCAGACGCTGGTGCTGCGCGCTGGTACCCGCAGCCAGGGGTCTTGTTTGGAAGCACGCCAGCCCGCGGCGCGCCTGCCCAACAGCACGGAAATTTTCATCTGCCCGTCGGCAAGCCGCGGTTGGTACGACGGACCACACTGCACCCAGACCAGCGAACCGGCGACGAAGGGGGCTGCAAGCAACTCCATGCGTGAGAACTTACGCCGCCAACGTCCGGTGGACAAGGAAGCCCATTCGTGAGCCGTCGGCCGTCCGAACCGGTCGGGTACAATGCCAAAGGGCAGTGGTTTTATCGGACTCTGCGGAGACCAACGTTCGGGACTTCACCGCAGATGGGCACTTCATCGAGGCGTTAACCGACTCGACGATCCCCAGGTTCGCGTCCAACGCACGCGGCCAGGGCACGACCACAGAGAACCAGGCCGCCATGGCGGGTAGCATCGGATCCCTGCACCGTGGATGGAGGCGGAAATCTGAGCAGCGACTACGTCGAGGCTGGCGGCACTCGCATCCTACACGCCGGGGACATTCCCTCGTTGATCCCGGCGCGTGGCGAGTAGTTCTCGATGGAGTGAGCAGAGGTGGCTCTCCGCAGGCTACGGAATGATCCGCAGTCCTCGCAGGGTGGTGGCGACGGCTTGGTCCAAGGGGGTGTGCGGCTCGCGGCCCAGGAACGCCAGCAGCTTGGCGTTGTCGAGCCGGATGGGCGTTTGCCACAGCGGCCTCATCTCGCCGAGTTCACGCACGGTCTGGTTGAAGGGAGCCGCCAGCTTGAACAACCACCACGGCAACTTCTTGACTTTGAGATCTGGCTGACCGGCGGCAGATCGGATGGCCGCAGTCATCGCCGTGCCGTCCGGGTCCCAGTGCCCGGTGAAGTGGAAGCGGGCGAAAGGCTCCAGGTCGCCTTCCCGCTCGGCCAAGAGGGCGAAGGTCTCACCTGCGTCGGGCAGGTAGGCCCACTCGTGACCCACCCCGTGCGCGCCGGGATAGGTGATGGACCGCAGCGGCTGGCGGGGCTTGACCAATCCTTGGGAAAACCAGTTGTTGCCGGGCCGCGGACCGAAGAAGTCGCCCAGGCGCAGGACCAGCGTGCGCACGCCGCCCGCGGCGGCTGTTTCCAGGCGTCGCTCCAGCTCGACGCGGATGGTGCCTTTGCGGGTGGCGGGATGCTGCGGCGAGTCCTCGCGTAGCGTCGGGTAGGCGTCCGGTCCGTAGTTGTAGATTGTGCCGGGCAGGAGGACCCGCGCGCCGCTGGTGCGGGCGGCTGCAATGGTGTGGTCGATCATCGGCAGCACCAGCTTGTCCCAGTTGCGGTAGCCGGGCGGGTTGACGGCGTGGACGATGACCGAGGCTCCGGCAGCTGCTTGGGCAACGGAAGCGGCATCCATGGCGTCGCCGGCCACCCATTCCCAGTCCAGTTGGCGGCGGGTGGCTTCGGCGTCAGGCTGGCGGGTCAGGGCGCGGACGTGCCAGCCGTGGCGGGCGAGGGCGGTGGCGGTCTCCCCGCCGATGCCGCCAGTGGCACCGAGCACCAGGGCGGTGCGGATAGAAGATGAGGACATGAATGGAAGAAAGTTGTGCGGTGAATCGGCGGTGATAGTGGTAGAATGTGCGGTGGGCGTCGAAAATGAACGATGTTCACTGAACAGTGTTCATCTATGGCCGAGTCAACCGTTCGTCAACAAGGAAGCCGGGGCGGCAAGCGGACGCGGCCGGCCGAGGACGTGGCAGCCGTGCGCGCGCGCATCCTCCTGGCGGCGCGCCGGCTCATCCTGCGGCACGGCCTGCACGCGCTGTCCATGCGCAAGCTCGCCGCACAGGTGCGCTACGCGCCGGGCACGATCTATCTGTACTTCAAGAACCGCGAGGCCATCGCGCGCGAGCTTTGCGTCGACGGCTACCGTGAGTTACTCGCCTGCCTGCAAGCCGCCGTCCGGCCGTCGCTCGACGAGCCGGCGTCCAACCTGCGCAGTCTCTGCACGGCTTACCTGCGCTTCGGCTTGACGCAGCCGGAAACCTACCGGCTCATCTTCGTGGACGAGCCGGAATACCTGGCGGCGGTGTTCGCGCAGCGGCCGGCGGACGATCCGGCCACGCGGGCCTACGGGCTGCTGGTGGACGCCGCGCGCGCCATTCCCGTCGGAGGCAAACCGCGCACTCGGGCGGGAGCGGTCGAGTTGGCCGAGGCGTGCTGGGCGGCGATGCACGGCGTGGTCAGCCTCAAGCTCACCTGTCCGGCGTTCCCGACCACCGCGCCGGAAAGACTCTGCCGACATCTGCTCGACCGCTTGTTGATGGATCGTCGGTCTGCATGAACGTGCCCAATTTGGCCGGAGCCATCTGCGGCAAGGAGCGTCTGCCCTTGGCTGTTCTGGGCGTCGGCGGTTACGGGCAGCGTCGTGGCGGTAGCTTTTGCCTGGAGCCAGGGCGGGGGGCAGCTTGCAACTCGCCGACTTGATGTTGCTGACGTCTGTGGCGCTGCCGCCATCGGATGCACGGTGGGCGCATTGCTCTCGCGGATCCCTGGGCGGCTGCCGCAGTGTCATGCATTCCTCGACCGAACATCACTACACCGGCAGGCATTGATACCCGGCGACAAGGAGGCACATCGCCGCGCGACAGCGGCCTTGATGCGTTTCGCGTCCATCGGCGCCGCCGGAGTGTAGATCACCATGCTGAGACCCGGCTGGCCATCGACCGCGAACGAGGAGTACTCCAGCGTGACCGCTTCTCCGTCGCTGGTCCGAATACGTTTGGAGCCCTCGCCGTGGATCTGCACATCGTGGTCCCGCCACATCGCCGCAAATTCCGGGCTACGGCGGCTCAGTTCCTCGACCAGGGCTTGCGCCTGTAGGGAGGCACCCACCCGCGTAACTTCCGCACGGAACGTCGCCACCACGAAACGCGCGGTTCGTTCCCAGTCCGGCATTTTCGTTCGTAAACGCGGATGACAAAACACCAGACGCAGGATGTTGCGCTCGGCGGGGTCAAGCGTGGCGTAGTCGATCAACACCGCCGCCGCGGCCTCGTTCCAGGCGACCACGTTCCACGCCGCATCTTTGACTAGCGCCAGACTGGTGCCCAAGGTGTCCAACACCCGTTGGAGCCGCGGCGAAACCCCTGCGGCCCATTCAACAGCCCGAGCTTCTGGCGGCCGGCCCTGCGCGAGCAGGTAAAGGTGCTCACGCTCAACTTCTTCCAGCGCCAACGCATGGGCCAGTCGGTCCAACGCGTCGGCAGAGGGAGCACCGCCGCGGCCCTGTTCGAGCCAAGTGTACCAGGTGACGCTGACGAAGGCGCGCTGCGCGACTTCCTCGCGTCGCAGACCCGGCGCGCGCCGCCGCATGACAGGCAAGCCGAGCGCTGCCGGGTCGAGCCTGGCACGGCGATCTTTTAGGTAGCTGCCGAGAGGATTTCTGTCGGTCGGGATCATCGTTGTTCTGCTCATCCTGTTAGTCGGCATACCGGTATGACGTCACTACTTTTCCTGGGTTGATTTCGCGCGCATGGTCGTTGCGTAAACCCAACCAAAGATCTTGGTAACACATAGAACATGAGCACGAAAATAAAAGCGGTCGTCATCAACGAATACGGCAACAACGACGTGGTCCAATCCGTGGAGGTCGAACGGCCAAAGCCGCAACCCGGCGAAGTGTTGGTCAAGGTCCACGCGGCGGGCGTCAACCCCGTGGACTGGAAGATCCGCGATGGCGCGGGGCAGCGCATGGGCATGACCTTGCCCATCCACCTGGGCGGCGAAATCGCTGGCACCGTGGAGGAAGTGGGTGAGGGTGTCCGGAACCTCCAAGTGGGCGACGCGATCTTTGGCATCATCAAGTCCGGCGGCTTCGCGGAGTACGCAGTGGCCAAAGCCAGCGACATGGTGCCCAAACCCACGAGCCTGGACTTCGTGCAAGCGGCGGCGGTGCCACTCGGCGCGCTGACGGCGTGGCAGGCGATGTTCGACGACGCCAAGCTCGCCAGCGGACAAAGAATCCTCATCACCAGCACGTCGGGCGGCGTCGGCTCGCTGGCGGTGCAGCTCGCCAAGCACAAGGGCGCGTACGTCATCGGCTTGGCTTCCGGGCGCAACGAGGAGTTCGTGCGTGGGCTGGGCGTGGACGAGTTCGTGGACTACACCCAGCGGCCTTTCGAAGAGGTCGTCAAAGACGTGGACGTGGTCTACGACCTGGTAGGCGGCGACACCTTCCAGCGCGCGTTCCAGACCTTGAAGAAGGGCGGCTTCCTGGTCACTTCGGTGGCGTTCCCCAAAGAGGAGGCGCAGCAATTTGGAGTCAGCGTCAAGCGAGGCTTTTGCGTGCCCAACGCGGAGGAACTCGCCGCCATCCGCGACCTGGTGGAAGCAGGGAAGCTCAAAGTGCACATCGCTACCGTGTTGCCGCTCGCGGAGGTGAAGCAATCGCTTGAACTATCCAAGAGCGGGCGCACCCGTGGCAAGATCGTTTTGCAAATCGGGTGACCAGCGAGAGGTCCCCACCCGATTGCAGCGCTGGAACCAGTCGTGGGAAATCCAGGGTCTGGTCGCTCTGAAGCTGGCCGGAGATGGGCCGCAGCAAAACAGTGGTCTCGCCGAAGCCATCAAGCGGCTCCCGTCAGGGCGAAGAGACTGGGCTCCGCGCCACAAGCCGGAGGTTTTGCAAGAAGGCGAAAAACGGTATGGTGCGGACACGCGCCGATGGTCTGAAATCGTTGGCATCCATTGTCAGCCAGAACAACTTGGAAACAACCCGGGGTGGAGGATTGACCCACGCAGATAGACAGCTACTCACCAGCCATCAAAGCGGCGAGGATCGTCCGTATTCCAGCCGTGCTGGTATGATGTGCACATCCGTCAGGCGCTTTGTGCGTCCGTGAAGTATTCTTCCTCCTATCATTCATCAAACTGCGCCAACGTTTCTCGAACCTGCCTGCTTCACCTGTCTATGAACTCCATTCCTTCTCGGATGACCCGCATCGCTGTACGTGGCGGTCGAGGCGATGCCAACGCTCTCTACTCGGAATTTGTCGCCACGCCTCAGCCCGGGCCCGGCGAGGTGCTCATCCGGGTGCAGGCGGCGGGGGTGAACCGGCCCGACCTCTTGCAACGGCAGGGATATTATCCGCCCCCCGCCGGTGCACCGGACACGCTCGGGTTGGAAGTGGCGGGTGAGGTGGTCGCCTTGGGTGATAACACGTCCCGTTGGAAGATTGGCGACGCCGTCTGCGCCCTGCTTGGAGGCGGAGGCTACGCGCAATACGTGGTCGTGGACGTTCGTCAGATCCTGCCGATTCCTGCGGAAATCAGTATGGTCCAGGCCGCGGCGCTGCCCGAAACAGTTTTTACCGTCTTCTCCAACGTGTTCGAGCGAGCGCATCTCCGGGCTGGCGAGACCCTGTTGGTCCACGGTGCGACCAGCGGCATCGGCGTGACCGCCATCCTCATGGGCAAGGCGGCGGGTGCCCGGGTCCTCGCCACCGGCCGCGGGAAACAAAAAGCCGAGGCTGCACGACACCTGGGTGCCGACCTCGCGCTGGACGCCAGCACGGGCGACTGGGCCGGGGCGGTGCAAGCCGCCGGCGGGGCGGATGTGGTGTTGGACATGGTGGGAGGCGACTACCTGGCAAAGAACCTCTCTGTCCTAAATCCAGAAGGCCGCTTGGCACAGATCGCCTTCCTCGCGGGTGCGAAGGCAAAGGTGGACCTGAGCCTCATGCTCGTCAAGCGCCTGACACTAACGGCTTCTACCCTGCGTGCGCGTTCTGCGCAGGAGAAGGGGCGCCTAGCCGCAGCCATTGAAGAGCAAGTCTGGCCCTGGGTTGCTGCCGGCCAAGTTCGCCCACCGATCGACCGGACCTTCGCGCTGACGGAGGCTGCTGCCGCCCATGCCTACCTCGAAGCAGGTGAGCACGTGGGCAAAGTCGTGTTGGAGGCATAGAAAATCCGTTCTATCGGTCATCTTTTAGCAGCACAAGGCGGAGAGCAGCTAACCCACGACCAAGACAACCCTCTGGTTGGTCTCCTAGCTTTCCCCTTGGCTTGGTTCGGACAAGTTGTCTGCGCAACGTTCAAGCAGGGTTGCGAGGGTGTGAGCTTCCTTTGAGCCAAGGTTGGCGACCATCTGAGACTCGACCGTGGCTACCAGCTCATGTGCTAGCGCCAACACTCTCCGCCCCTGCTTGGTCAACTCGCCACGTCGGATGCGTCCGTGGGCTGGGTCCCCCGTCCGCTGCAGCAGCCCCAGGCGTTCCAGGTTGGCCACGATGCCTTGCATGGTCTGGGCCGTCACGAAGGCCGAGCGGGCCAGGGCGGCGTTGGAGATGCCCGGCGTCAGCTCGACTGCACAAAGGACCGAGTACTGGGGGGTGGTCAGTGCGAGCGGCAGCAGCGC
>CAXTMD010000222.1:0-7738 GCA_964245035.1 uncultured Chthoniobacterales bacterium | reverse complement strand
GGGGAGAAGAAGGAGGGGGCGCTTCTTCTTGCCAGCAACGGGGTTAGGTCTGCGGTCGCGCGCAGACGTGTTTCGTTTGGCGGGAAGGAGCGGGAGGGAGGGACCAACTCCTAGCAACAAATGTTATCAAGAACAACAAAATTTACTCTCCGGCGGTCGTCGGCTCCCGGAAGGATCGCCGCGGGCATTCGTTGGTGTCGGCGAGAGAAGGTTTGCCGTGGGTCAACCCGGCCGCTATGATGGACGTTTGCTTCGGTGACCCACGTGCGGCCGCCACGAAGCGAAACGCCTACCGCATGGACCAAGACCCATTTTTTGAAGAGGTGCCCGAACAAACCGCACGGGCCGCCTGGCTGTACTACGTGGGCGGCCATCGGCAGGAGCAGACGGCCAAGTTGCTGGGTGTTTCCCGCTTGAAGGTGCACAAGATCCTGGCCGAAGCCAGGGACCTGGGCATCGTCAAAATCTCCATCCAGCATCGGTTTGCCCGGATCGCGGCGGTTGAGGAAACCATCCGTCGCAAGTACAACCTCAAGCTTTGCCGGGTGACGCCGCCTTTGGCGGCGGAGTCCGATAAGAAGCAGCGGGGTCTGCCCACCCAGGCACAACTGGCCGAGCAAAGCCCCGTCGCCCGGCGCGGGGTCAGCATCGTGGCGGCCGAGTTGTTGGACAAAAGGCTGCGTGCCGACGACCGCAGCATCATCGGGATCGGTTGGGGGCGGACGATCTCCCAGATCCCGGCTCACCTGACGGAAACCTCCAAGCCGAAGGCGAGGTTTGTTTCCGTCCTCGGGTCGCTGACGAAAACATCGGCCACCAACCCCTTGGACGTGGCTTCGCTCTTTGCCCGGATGACCGGCGGCGAGGGACACTTCCTGCCGGTGCCGTACATCGCCAACACCGTGGCGGACCGCCGGGTGTTCCGCTCACAGCCCGTCTTTCAAGAAACCGTCGCTTTAGCCCCAAAGGCCACGTTCTACCTGGTCAGCTTGGGTCGGTTCGATGAAAACAGCCCGCTGTTCAAGCAGCGGCACCTTTCCGCCGCGGACGTGCGCGGCCTCAAGCAAGCCGGGGCGGTGTGCGACTTCATGGGAAAATTCTTCGACGCCGAGGGCCGGATCGTGGATCACGATGCCAACGAGCGGACGCTGGCGGTCGACCTGAAGCACTTGCACAAGCGCGACATCGTCTTGTTGTCGGGCGGCCAGGAGAAATTGCCGGGAGTGCGGGGCTTGCTGAAAACGGGGCTGGTCAGCGGATTGGTTATCGATGGAGACAGCGCGTTCCGGTTGGCCGAGGAGGATTGAGTGCGGCTGCCTCTACACCTTTCCCTTCGGACCGTAACCCGTCTTGAACTTCGCCACCACAACGTGCATCTCCTCGTCCGAGAGCACGACCGGTGTGCCGAGCTGGAGGCTGAGGTGGTACTGTTTGGCCAGCACCTCCATCTCGTTCGCAAGCCAGAGCGCCTTCCCCAAGGAAACTCCGCAGGCGATTAGCCCGTGGTTGGCCAGCAGGCACGCCCAACGCCCGTGCAGCGCCGCGACCGCGCCGCGGGAAAGTTCGTCGGTGCCAAACGTCGCGTAAGGAGCGCACCGGATCGTGGAGCCGCCGGCAGCGGCGATCATGTAGTGCACCGCGGGGATCTCGCGTCCGAGGATGGCGTGCGCGGTGCAATAGGCGGGGTGGGCATGGACGATGGCATGCACGTCCGCCCGGGCTTGCATGATGTCGCGGTGGAAGCGCCACTCGGACGACGGACTGTGCGGACCGTGCGGGGTTCCATCCATTTCTAGATAGATGATCTCCTCGGGCGACAGGGTTTCGTACGGAAGCCCGGAGGGCGTGATCAAAAGGCCCTCCTGCCAGCGCGCGCTGACGTTGCCGGAGGTGCCCTGGTTGATGCCCTTGCGTTCCATGGCCAGGCAGGTGGAGATGATCTCCTTGCGCAGGGCGTATTCGGCGTCTTGCATATGAGGTTCGGCGTGGGGTGGAGGCCGGGTCAGTCGCGAAAGAAGTCCGCTGCCAACCCGGCGAACGACGACGCGACGTAATCAGCGCCCGCGTCGGACAGAACCTTTTCCGAGAAAGAAGTTGTGACGGCAATCACCAGGCAACCGGCCGCTTTGCCCGAACACACCCCGCTCAAGGCATCTTCGATCACCATGCACCGGCTGGCCGGCAGCGCCAGCTTGGCGGCAGTCAGCAGATACGGTTCGGGGTCCGGCTTACCGATCTTCACGTCCCTTCCGGTGATCACCGCGTCGAACAGGTCCGCCAGCCCGAAGGTAGCGAAGGCAAGCTGTTGGATCGACGGATCGGCCGACGTGGTCAGGCCGAGGCGGTAGCCGGCCGCCTTGCAGCGTTCGAGAAAGGTTTTCGCCCCGGCGATCATCCTGACCAGGTGGAAGTTCTGGCGGACTTTTTCCAACCGCAGCGCGATGAGTTCGGCCGCGCTCAAAGTCGCGTGGGGAAACTGCGCGAGCAGGAGGTTGGCCGCGGTCAGTTCCGGCAGGCCTTTGAACACCTGCAAATCCGCGTGCGACTCGAAACGCCGGCCGAGCAGGGCGCTGAGTTCGAGCAGGGAGACTTCGTGCACCGGTTCCGAGTCGATCAGCACGCCGTCCATGTCGAAGAGGATGCCTTCGACCTTGGAGAGGGCCGCAGGGTCGAGCGAGTTTTCGATGGTCACTTGGATGATGAAGGCGGTCGGCGTGTTCAATGACACGTCGCCGCAAAAGCATCAAGTTCTCCGGTGTCGCCGGCCACGTCCAGGAACGAAAAGCGGTCGCGGATAAAGCGCGAGTACCGCACCGCTTCCCGGTAGAACTCCGGCCGCAGGCCCAGGTCGGTCGCGGTGAGCTGGCAGCCGGCTTTTTGCATGGCGTCGTGCAGGGTCTGGTACGGTAGCATCACGGGACGCAGGCGCTCCGTCAGCCGCGGCCATTCGGCGGCGAGTTTTTCGTTGAGAGCGTCGGCGGCCCGGCCGTCGAGCGCCTTGCGCCTGGTCTGGGCGATCATCTCGTCGGCCGCGGCCCCGAAGCGCGCGCGCAACTCGTCCTCGGGGACCTGCGTGGGGTGGAAGGTCGGCGGCCGATCCGCGAGCACGATCTGGTTTTGGAGTCTGGACATCGTCATGGTCGCCACGCCGACCTGTTCGCCGTGGGAGGTGTGCGGGTGGTCCGCACCCGCGAACATGTCGATGTAGTGCGAGATCATGTGCTCGGCCATCGAACCGACGTGCGTGGTGCCCGTGAAGGAGGTGGCCAGGCCCATGAGCGCCGCGATGCGCGTGAGCATCGCGAGGGCCGCGAACTCCCCGCGCACGATCTTCTCGGCGGCGGCGATCATCGGGGCTTCGTCATACGCCAGCAGCGTGTAGGCGGTCTCGTCGTAAGGCGTGTCGAAAAGGAGGTGCGAAGCGAGCCAATCCACCTGGGAAGTGGTCCGGCAAACCACGTCCGCGAAGGCGGCGGCGATCAGGCGTTTGGGACACTTGGACACGATACCCAGATCAAAAAACACCCCCTTGGCCGAATGGCAGGTGATCGACTGCTTGAAGCCGTCGAGCGACACGGACGCCGTCGGCGTCGTGTACGCGTTCATGGGCGAGGTGGCGAACACCGAATACTCGCGCTTGTCCAAAAACGTCCCGTATTTCACGCTGTCGCTGATCGTACCGGAACCCACCGCGACCAGGGCTTCGGTTCCCCGCGTACCGGCCGCCAGTTCCTCGATGCCGTCCGGCGTGATGCGCGGGTTTTGCCACACGAATTCGCGGACGTTCCTCCCCGGGCGCAAGGCCCGGAGGACCCGCTCGCCCAGCACGGCGCGGGTCCTTTCGTCCGCCACGATGCACAGGGATTTGCCGGGATGCACGCGCTCGATCAGGTCCGCTTCGGCCCCGTCGAGCGATCCCGCGATGACGATGTCTTCGACGGGCACGGTTCGACGCTGTCCCGTTTTTGGGTCATGCCAACGGCCCGCCACCAGTTCGCCGATGATCCCGGAAAAGTCCTCGCGTTCGTTCATGCTTTGTCCCCGGCGACCTTGTTCTCTGTCTCCCCTTGTTTTCCCGCGAAGCAGACTAGGCGTCGGTTGATTTCCGAGCAGGCTCCGTACGCGTCCCGGTAGATGCCGAGCAGCGCCTCGTAGCGTTCGCTGGCCGGCGGGTCGGGCAGCACGGTCCTGGTGCGGCCGGCCATGCCGTGGGCGGCTTCGGTGATGGAAGAAAACCAGCCCGCGCCATAGGCCGCCGTCATTCCGGCCCCGAGCGCCGAGGCCTCCACGGTGTCGCTGACAAGCACCGGTTTGCCCGAGGCATCCGCCAGCATCTGCCGCCAGAGAGGGCTGCCCGACCCGCCGCCATTCGCCACGTAGTGGTCAATCGGGTAGCCGCTCGCGGCCTCCGTGCCGCGGGTGCGCATCACCTGGTCCAGCGTGATACCTTCGAGGATCGCGCGATAAAAGTGGGAGGGTTTGTGACTGCCGCTCTGGCCGAAGGTGACGCCGCGCGCGTTCACGTCCCAGTAGGGGTCCATCACGCCCGACCAGTAGGGCTGGATCATCAGGCCGTGGCAGCCGATGGGCACCTCCAGGGCCGCGGCCTCCAGCCGGTTGAACACCCGCGGGTCCGTCCGACCTTGGGGGACGAAGTGGTCCACGAACCAGTTGACCAGGAAAGCCCCGCTGCGCAGGACGTTCTCGAACACGTAGCCCTCGCCCTGCGCCGCGAGCAGGGTTCGCCAGCCGCGGTCGTAGCGGTATTCCGGTGACCAGACGCCCGAGACGACGGCGGTGCCCAGGTTCACGTAGGCGCGGTCGGTGCGGGTGCAGTCGGTGCCGAGGCCGGCGTAAGCCCCGTCGCCACCGCCCGCAAAGATGGGCAGCCCTCCGGGCAAACCGGTCTCGACGGCGGCCGAGGTGGTGACATTGCCGAGCAACGTGCCCGGCGGGACCGTCAGGGGCAGCCGATCCGGCGACAGGCCGGTTGCCTCCAGCAGCAGCGGCGACCAGCACCGCGCGGTCATGTCGAAGACCCCGAACGAGTCCGCGCTCGTCGTGCTCGTGCGGAAGGGGCCGCCCACGAGCCGCTGCCCCAGGTAGCCCTGCACGTCGACGAAGTACGCCGTCCGGGCGAAGGCATCCGGCTCGTGCTGGCGCACCCAGTCAAATTTGTAAATGGTCGGCGTCAGGTCGGGGTAGCGCCCCGTGATGCGATGGATGGTCTCCACGCCGACGCTCGCCCCGAGGGAAACCACGTTGTCGCGCGAGCGTTCGTCCAGCCACAGGATCGCCGGGCGGATCGGCTTCCCCTGGTGGTCCAAAAATGCGACCGTTTCTCGTTGGTGGGTGATCGCCAGCGCCTCGACGCGGTTCGCATCGATCTGCTGCAAACACCCTTGCACGGCACCGCAAAACGATTGCCACCAGTCTTCCGGATCCTGCTCGAACCGGTCGCGGCGCGGGTTGGACATCGCAATCGGCGCATTGCCGACCGCCACCGCCCGACCGGAGCGATCCCAGGCGATGGCCTTGGTGCTCTGCGTCGAGGAATCGACCCCGATGACGACCTTGTCCGCCGAAATGCTCATGGAACTTTCCGGGCAGACGGGATCACCCGCGTGGGCCGAGCAGGCCCTGCTCCTCTTCCGAAAACACGCGGCTGCGGGTGAGGAAACGCACGCCCTCCGGCGCTTCCAGCGAGAAGCCCGCCCCGCGGCCGGGCACCACGTCGATGATGAGTTGCGTGTGCACCCAGCAGGCGTGCTGCGCCGCGCCGATGTAGAAGGGGCAGCCGGCGATCTCGCCGAGCTGCACGTCGCGGCTACCCACGCGGAACTCCTTTGCCGGGTAGCACATCGGTGCGCTGCCGTCGCAGCACCCTCCGGATTGGTGAAACAAGAGGTCGCCGTGCGCCGCCCGTAGCCGCGCGATCCACTCGACGGCGGCAGGGGTAGCAACGACTCGGTCGATTTTCACAGAAAGGGAGGCGGAGCCTTGCTTTAGAAGAAGCTCAGTGCCTTCGGACTGTATGATACCAGCAGGTTTTTGGTGTTCTGGTAGTGGGCGAGCATCATTTTGTGGTTTTCCCGGCCGAAGCCACTCTGCTTATAGCCGCCGAACGCCGCGTGCGCAGGGTACTGGTGGTAGCAGTTCGTCCACACCCGGCCGGCCTGGATGCCACGGCCCATCCGGTAGGCGCGGTGGATGTCGCGCGTCCACACGCCCGCGCCGAGGCCGTAGAGCGTGTCGTTGGCCAAGCGCAGGGCGTCGGCCTCGTCCTTGAACGTCGTCACGGACACCACCGGCCCGAAAATTTCCTCCTGGAAGATGCGCATCCGGTTCTCCCCGCGGAAGACGGTCGGCTCGACGTAGTAGCCTTCCTCCAGGCCGCCGTTGAACCGCGCGCGTTTGCCGCCGGTGAGCACCTCCGCCCCCTCGCCTTTGCCGATGTCGATGTAGGAGAGAATCTTCTCCAACTGGTCGTTGGAAGCCTGCGCGCCGATCATCGTGTCGCTCTCCAGCGGGTTGCCTTGCTTGATCTTGCCCACCCGCGCCAGGGCGCGTTCCATGAACCGGTCGTAGATGGACTCGTGCACCAGGGCACGGCTCGGACAGGTGCACACCTCGCCCTGGTTGAGTGCGAACATGGCAAAGCCTTCAAGCGCCTTGTCGGCGAACTCGTCGTCCTGCGCGAGCGTGTCGGCGAAGAAGATGTTGGGCGACTTGCCGCCGAGTTCGAGCGTCACCGGGATGATGTTCTCGCTGGCGTACTGCATGATGAGCCGCCCGGTGGTGGTCTCACCTGTGAAGGCCACCTTCGCCACGCGCGGGCTTTGCGCCAGCGGGCGGCCCGCCTCGTAGCCGAAGCCCTGCACGACGTTGATGATCCCCGGCGGCAGGAGGTCCGCCACGACCTCCAGCCACACCATGATGCTGAACGGGGTCTGCTCGGCGGGCTTGATGACCACGCAGTTGCCCGCCGCCAGCGCGGGGGCGAGCTTCCACGTCGCCATCAGCAGCGGGAAGTTCCAGGGGATGATCTGGGCCACGACTCCCAACGGTTCTTGAAAATGGTAGGCCACCGTGTCGTGATCGATCTCGCTGATACCGCCCTCCTGCGCGCGGATGACCCCTGCGAAGTAGCGGAAATGGTCCACGGCCAGCGGTAGATCCGCCGCGGTGGTCTCGCGGATGGGCTTGCCGTTGTCGATGGTGTCCGCCAAGGCGAGCAGCGGCAGGTTCTCCTCCATGCGGTCGGCGATGCGGTTGAGCAGGCGCGAACGCTCGGCCAGCGAGGTGCGACCCCACGCGTCTTTGGCCGCGTGGGCCGCGTCGAGAGCTTTCTCCACGTCTTCCTCGCCCGAGCGGGCGACCTCGCAGAAGTCGCGGCCGGTGATGGGTGAAGGGTTGGCGAAGTAGCGGCCGCCGACCGGCTCGACGAACCGGCCGCCGATGTAGTTGCCGTAGCGCGCGCGCAGCGGCACGCGGCTGCCCAGCTTCGCCCAGGCGGCGGTGAGCGGGGAATGGGTGTCCGTGATCCCGCCGGGGATCTGCACGGCGGAGTCTTTCACGTCAACGGAGGGCGCGATGGGAGTATCGACAGGCATTGTGGGGGAAGGATGGAAGGTTGAAGCCTTTGTGCGTCCGAACAAACTCGTCGGCAGGGGAACTGCGTCGCTTCGGAACGGCAAACGACGAAAAGAGGGAGCTTTATTCAGCCGCAATCCCGGGG
>CAXTMD010000221.1:0-7790 GCA_964245035.1 uncultured Chthoniobacterales bacterium | reverse complement strand
CCCCTCGTTCGCCAGGCGGTTCATGATCTCGAAGATCTCTCCCTTCGCGCCGACATCGATGCCGCGCGTCGGCTCGTCCAAGAGCAACACCTTCGGCTGGGTGAGCAGGCTTTTGGCGATGACGACTTTCTGCTGGTTGCCGCCGCTGAGCGAGGTGATCGGGTGTTGCGGGCTGCGGGCTTTGATGGAGAGGTCACGCAAGTACGTTTTCACGTCGGCCGCTTCCCGCCGGCCAGACAGCCAGAAAGACGAAACGAACCGGCGCAGGTTGGCCAGGGTCATGTTCTCGGCCACCGAAAGCTTTTGCACCAGTCCGAGGCGCTGTCGGTCTTCTGGCACCAGCATCATGCCCAGGTCGATGCGCTCGCGGATGGATTCCTTGCCCAGGCGGCGGCCCCGGAAGTAAACCTCGCCGCTCGCCTCCGGGTGCAGACTCATCAAGCACTCGAAAAGCTCCGTGCGGCCCGCGCCCATCAGGCCGAACACCGCCAGGATTTCGCCCGGGTGCAGCGCAAAGGACACGTCCTTGAGCGTGTAGCCGCCGCCCACGCGCGGCAGCGACAGGTTCCTGACTTCCAGAATGGGTTCGACGCGTTCGGTGCGCTGCGCGGGCGCGCGCCGGTGCGAAGTCTGAACGTTGCGGCCGACCATCTTCTCGACGAGCCAGCCGACGGTCACGTCCCGTGCTGGAGCGCTGGCGGCCAGCTTGCCGTCGCGCAGCACCGTGACGTAGTCGCCAACGGTCAGCAGTTCCTCCAGCTTGTGGGAGATATAGACAATCGCCACCCCCTGCGCTTTCAGATCCGCGATGATGCGAAAGAGTGCCTTGGTTTCTGCCGCAGTCAGCGCCGAGGTCGGCTCGTCCATAATGAGCACCCGCACGTTGTGCGAGAGCGCCTTGGCGATTTCAACGATCTGTTGCTGACCCATCCGCAGGTCGCGCACCAATCCTTTGGGGTCCAAAGGCTGTTCGAGCCGGGCAAGCAGTTGGCGCGTGATCTTTTCCTGTTCCCTGTGTTGCACCACCCCACCGCGGGTCATCTCCTGGGCCGCGAAGATGTTCTCGGAGACGTTCAGGTTCGGGAAGAGTTCAAGCTCCTGGTAGATGATGCCAATCCCCGCCGCCGCCGCCTCGCGCGCGGAGGCAAAGGCGACTTCCTGCCCGTCCAGCACGAGCCGACCACCGGTGGGCCGCTCGGCCCCGGCGAGGATTTTCATGAGCGTGGATTTGCCCGCGCCGTTTTCGCCGATGAGCACGTTGACCGCGCCGGCGTACACGGTGAAATCCACCTGGTCGAGCGCGAGCGTGCCCGGATACTTCTTGCTCACCTTCTCCGCGATCAGGACCGCGCGCGGGGGCGCACTGGTTGCGTCCGGCTCGGCAGGTTGGAGGGTGGCGGGTGACATCGACAAAGTTGGGTCAGGAATTTGTCGCCGGCGCGTTCGTCGTCAGGATCTTGGTCGGCGTGATGAGCACAGGCCCCTTGGCATGCGGATCGACGGTCATCGCGCCGAAAAACGAGACGGTCTGACCCACCGCTGGGAAAGTCGTCGCGTCCAGACCGGAGGTCGCGGACTTCAGCGCCCGGGTGTTCATCTCTCTGGACACATCGGCATAGTCGATCTGGTTGGTGAACTGATTGAAGGAAACGAGCCCCGTCGCATCGCGCACGGCCGTCCCGCGCACCACCGGGCCTACCTGCAAAGCGATCTTCTCGTTCAGGCCGGGAACTTCGAGCAGCACGGTGCCAGCCTGGGACTCGGTGTGCACCTCGGCGATCTTCCCGGTCCCCTTGACCATGTAGCTGTATGGGTTGGTCGCCTCGTGGCGGCCGTACTTATCGCCGGCGGCCTGGGGGTCCGTGCGGATTTCTGGTAGGATCGTGGCGATGTCGTGCGCTTGCGCCTCGACGGCCGGCAGCACCTTGCTCGTCCAGATCGGGTTCACGAACGCCGCCGCCGGGTCCACCGTCGGCGGTTCATCCGTACCCGGAGCCGCCGGGCGCGGCACGGGCCGGATGACAAACGGCGGCTTGAGGATCAGCAGCAACAGGACGCAGCCGGCAACAATCAGCCACAGCCAGCGGCCGCCGCGCGGTTGGCGCGCGGGGACAGCGAGGGTCGAGGGAAGAGCCGGTTCCATGGGCAGTGGGCGTGCGGTTACATCGTCCTGGCGACAGCGGCTTTCCAGCCGTCGTGGAATCGCTTGGCCTGCATGGCTTCCATCTGCGGATGAAAGCTCGTCGTCTGACGCGCCTGCGCGGCGAGTTCCTCCAAGTCGCGGCAGATTCCCAGGCCCAGTAGTGCGTTGGACCCAGCCCCCCACGCGGAGGATTCGGCCACATCAGCCACCGTCAGTTCCGCGCCGGTCAGGTCGGCGGTGAACTGCATGAGGAAACGGTTGCGAGTTGGCCCACCGTCGGCGTGCAGAGCTTGCAGGGGAACGTTCGTGCCGGCGCGCATCATGTCGAGTACGTCGCGGATCTGGTACGCGATGGCCTCCTGTGCGGCGCGGACGACGTGCTCGCGCTTGGTGTAGGCCGTCATGCCCACGATGGCCGCCCGGGCATCCGGTGCCCAATAGGGGGCGCTCAGGCCAGCGAAGGCCGGCACCAGGTACACGCCGCCGTTGTCATCCACGGCGCGGGCCAGGGCTTCCACCTCGTTCACGTCGCGGATCATGCCCAGTTGGTTCTTGAGCCACTCGAGGGTGGCGGCGGAGAAATTGATGATCCCCTCCAAAGCGTAGGTCGGCCGGCCGCGCCAGACCCAGGCCAGGGCGGTCACCGCGCCTTGGTCGCTGGTTGTGAACCGGTCGCCGATGTTCAACATGACACTCGTACCCGTGCCGAAGGTCGCCTTGGCCTGCCCAGGCTGGTAGCAACGCTGCGCGAAGAGCGCCGCCTGCGAATCTCCCATGACGCCGATGACCGGCAACGCGCGTGGCAGAATGCCCTCCACGTCCGTCGAGCCGAACTCCGCCGCGCTCTCGCGCACTTCCGGCAGCACATCGCGGCCGCCGTTCGGCACCTGGAACAACTCGCACAGTTCTTCGTCCCAACGCAGGCGCGCGACATCGTAGAGCAGCGTGCGGCTGGCGTTGGTGTGATCGGTGGCAAACGTTGCACCGCCCGTCAGGCGATGGACCAGGTAGGCGTCCACCGTACCGATCACAGCGTCCCCGGCACGCAGCTTCGCGGCCACCCCGGGAACCTCCGTCATGAGCCAAGCCACCTTCGACGCCGAGAAGTAGGTGTCGATCTTCAGTCCCGTTTTGAGCCGGACGGATTTCTCGTGGCCGCGTTCGCGAAGCTCCTGGCACCAGGCATCGCCGCGGCGGCACTGCCAGACGATGGCGTGATGCAGGGGGCGACCGGTTCGGCGGTCGAAAACCAGCACGGTTTCGCGCTGGTTGGTGATGCTTAAAGCCGCGATGTCCGGCGCACGCTCCGCGTTGCGTTCGACCAGCTCACGGACCGTCGTCAACGTGTTCTGCCAGATCTCTTCGGCGTCGTGCTCCACCCAACCCGGCCGGGGGTAAATCTGCCGGTGCTCCCGTGCGGTCTTATCCAGCGTGCAACCCGCCTCGTCAAAGAGGATGGCCTTCGTCGCCGAAGTGCTCTGGTCGATGACAAGGACGAGGGGCATACCGTGGTCAGAGCAGGCTCTTCGCCCTGGTTGCAAGCCCTTCCATGGAGAGGCCGTAGTGGCGAAAGATGTCTGCCTGCGCGCCCGTGGCAGTGTCCTCGTCGGGGATGCCGACGATGTCAAAGCGCGTCTGCGTCCCGGCTTTCATCAAGACGGCCGCGCACGCTTCCCCCAACCCGCCGTTGACCAAGTGCTCCTCCACCGTCAGCACGACGCGGCACTCGCGGCCAGCGCGCAAGATGGCTTCGGTATCGAGGGGCTTGATCGTGTGCATGCTCAGGACCCGCGCAGCGATGCCTTGGTCCGCCAGGAGGCCGGCGGCCAACCGTGCGTGGACAACCGTTTCACCGGTGGCGATGAACGCCACGTCGTCGCCCTCGGCCAGCGTGATGGCGCGGCCCACTTGGAAATCCGTTCCAGGCCTGTGCAAATCGTACATCGCCGCCTTGCCGAAACGCACGAACACCGGACGCGTCGCCGCCGCGGCGGCTTTGACGGACTCGCGCGACTCGAAATTATCCGCTGGCACGAGGATCGTAACGTTGTTGATGGCACGCAGCACCGCCAGATCGTGGAGAGAGTGGTGCGTGGTGCCCAACGCGCCGTAGCTCACGCCCGAGCTGATGCCGATCAGCACGCCGGGTACGTTGGAATAACAGAGATCGTTCTTGATTTGCTCCAGTGAACGCGCCGTCAGGAAACACGAAGGCGACACCCCGAAGGAACGCTTGCCGCACGCCGCTAGGCCCGCGGTGATGCCGACCAGATTCTGCTCGGCGATGCCGACTTCAATCAATTGCGCCGGCCTGGCTTTGGCGAAGACCGTCAGCTTGCCGGAACCGCGCGAGTCGCTGGTGACCACCACGACGTTCGGATCGGCTTCGGCGAGGCCAGTCAACGTAGCAGCGAACTCGTCGAGGTTCGCCTTGCCCATGGTTAGACCGAGTTTTTCGGCCATCGCCTTGGCGGCAGGCGTGAACATTGTGGGTGCGGGGGCGCTCACCTGATAGCCTCCTTCAGAAACTGTTCGGTGGCGTCCAATTCTCCGAGCGCGGTCTCCAGTTCGGGCGCACTCGGCACGCCGTGATGCCACTTGGCCACGTCCTCCATGAACGAGACCCCCTTGCCTTTCACCGTGTTCGCCAGCACGAAGACCGGACGCCTCGCCGGAGCCGGGTCCGTGAGGGCTCTGGTCAGCTCGGCGTAATCGTGGCCGTTGACGGCGCGCACGTCCCAGCCGAACGCACGGAACTTTTCGTCGATGGGCTCGTTGCTCATCACCTCGCGTGTGTGGCCACTGATTTGCAGCGTGTTGTGGTCGAGGATGGCCACCAGATTATCCAGCTTGTGGTGGGAGGCAGCCATGGCGGCTTCCCAGTTCGAGCCTTCGGCCAATTCGCCGTCGCCCAGCAGCGTGAAAACTCGGTACGGCGCGCGGTCGAGTTTGGCGGCAAGCGCCATGCCTAGGCACACGGGCAACCCGTGCCCGAGCGCGCCCGTGTTCATCTCGATGCCGGCGATTTTGCGGGTCGGATGTCCGACGTAATGGGATTGGTAACGGCACACCGTTTCCAGGTCCGCGTCAGGGAAGTAACCGCGGTCTGCCAGCACGACATACAGCGCCTCGACACAGTGTCCTTTGCTCTGCACATAATGGTCGCGGTGCGGATCCTTGATCGTTTCGGGCGAGACCCGCAGAACCCGGTTGTAGAGCACGTTAAGAATGTCCAGGCACGAAAGATCGCCGCCGGTGTGGCCCGCACCGGCATTCACGATCACTCCGAGCAGCCGCTTACGCAGACGCACCGCTTTGAGGGCGAGTTCCTGGTCGGTCATACGGAAGCCGTTCATTCGTCTGCGGAGTGATGATAGACCTCCCAGCCCAGGTACGTACCAAAGGCTTCGGCGAGGATGTCCGCGCTGTGCGACACCGTCATCACCACATGGTGCTCGAAGCCTTCCTTGCAGACATGGCGCATGAGGCGTTGCAACTTGGGCACGCGGGCCACGGCGCGATTGCCGAAGGTGTTCAGCGCGTCATCCGTCAGTTCGCCGTCGCCGACGTAAGCGCGGATCGTGCCTTCCGTGTCGGCGGTGGTGATGCGTCCGTAGGTCAACGGGCCGCGCGGGGTGCGGCCGTCCAGCGCGCCGTAAGTGTTCTCCTCGCCAGTCGTCGTGCCGATGATGGGGGCAGTGGCGATCTTGATGTCGGGTAGAAACGACTTGGCCCAGTTGCCGCAGTGGAAGAGCACGCACTTGTCGTCGTCGTCCGCGTAGTTGTTGTTCCAGTCCACGAGCGCGGCGGGTGTGTTGCCGGCGAGTTGCATGGCGTACATCGTCAGCACGCCGGTCACGTCCACCTCGCAGGCACTCGGCATGAAACGTTCGCTCATCATGCTCATCAGTGTGCAGACGTTGCAGCCGTAGTTGGCCTGGATCGAGGTCCAACACTGGATGGCCGTCGCGTCGATGGCGTTGGCGTCCATCCACTGGCCGAGCGCTACGCCCATCTTCGCCATCTGCACGAGCTTTTCCTCCGGCACACCCGGTGCGGGCGCGTAGCCTTTGATCTCGTCCAGTTTCGCCGCGACGGCCGGATGGCCGAGGTCCAGACGGTTTGCGTTGCCGATCATCTCGGAGAGATCGACCGTCGAAACGCTGATCCCATGTCGCTCCAGGATCTTTTCCGAGTAGCGCACCGTGTTGAACGCTCCCGGGCGGGCGCCGACGGCCCCCAGTCGGACGCCCCGCAGGCCGTTGACCACGCGGCATACCCCGAGGAAGCGTGAGAGGTCGGACTTGAAGGAATCCGAGTCGGGGCGGCTGGTGTGTTTGGTCGTCAGCGTAAAGGGGATGCCGGCCTGCTTGAGGTTGTTGCAAACGGAGATCTTGCCGCAGTACGCGTCGCGGCGGCGGCCGGGGATCAGTTGGTTGAGGTCGTCAGGGTAGGCTTGGATAAGCACGGGCTTGTTCAGCCGAGCGTGCTTGAGCGTGTCGGCCACTCCCTTTTCGTCGCCGAAGTTCGGCAGGCAGACGAGGACGCCGTCCAACTCGTCAGCGTGAGCATGGAAAAGCGCGCTGCATTTGCGCGCGTCGGCGTGCGTCTCGACGCCACCGAGCTTGGAATCCGCCTCACCGAGTTGCACGGCGGTGATACCCAGTTCGGCAAAAAGCCGTTCGATGTCCTTGCGCGCTTCGCTGACCAAGTGGTCAGGAAAAAAGTCACGGTTGCCGTAGATGACGCCAAGCACGGGCGCCTTCCTGTTGAAAGGAAGCATAGAAGGAGGATCAAGGAGAACTCACGATTATAGTGGCCGAGTTGAACAAACAGCCACCACGATGAAAGGTGAGGTCTGATTTTGGGGGTTGGAGTGATCATGGCGGATCGCCCTGGACGATTCTCACGGCGCAGAGCGAAAAATGTCACGGAATTCTAAGTTCTTTAAGCATTTCGATGCCTCGCGGCTGGACTTTACCCCCTACGGTTTCACCTGCGAGTTGTGGTCCCCGCAGGCCATGCCGCGGTCGGATCGTCACAACGAAGTCGAGCTTAACTTCCTGACATCGGGTTCCTTGACTTATCTACTCGGTGGAAAACGCGAGACCGTGGAGCACGGCCGATTGACGATCTTCTGGGCCGCCTTGCCCCATCAAATCATCACTTACGAGACGTGTCAGCCTTATCACGTCGTGACTTTGCCGTTGGCGTCTTTCCTGAATTGCCGCTTCCTCGGCAGTCTCATTCGCCCTGTGTTGGAGGGAAAAATTGTGACAGATCCAAAACCTTCGGTCCACGACCCGCAGGCGTTTCGCCGCTGGTTCGACGACGTTCAGTCTGGCAATCCGCTGCGGGAGCAAGCGGCCGAACTGGAAATTCACGCTCGATTACTCCGTCTGGCATTGGCACTGCCGTCCAAGAGGTTGCGCGTCAGAGATGCTTCTTACCCGTTCGCTGCCGACCCAAGCTTGAGCCGCGCAGACCAGCTTGCCTGTTACATCGCGCGTCATTACATGAAGCCATTGACCACGGACGAGATCGCCCGCTCCGTTGGCCTGCACCCGAACTACGCGATGGCGCTGTTTCGCAAAACATTTGGCGCGACGATGGTGGAATTTGTTCTCCAGCATCGGTTGTCCCACGC